>NZ_CP038143.1:1200000-1569468 GCF_006542375.1 Oecophyllibacter saccharovorans
TCCTCTCCTTCTTCGGCGGTCGGGAAAACGAAGGTGGAAGTCAGGAAAACCGGCGGTTTGACGGCCCCTTCGGAAAGAGCCGGGTCATACCCGTCATTCACCATGGCCGTCTCGGGGTGGCGGGAACGGGGGGAGGAGGTGGACATTCTGGGTTTCCTTGTTCTGGAGTCCGGTATGGGCCTGAGAAGATTCTGACCTGAGAGGATAAAGTGAGCCGGTCGGTCATCTTTGTCGAGGAAGCGTTGGTTCGTGAAAAGAAGAGGAGGGCTTCCGCGCCTTGTCAGGTTCCTGGCATGGTCTTCATACGACATGATCTTTATACGATATGAAGCTGCTTATTTGAAATTTCACGAAGCTGCTTGTATGAAAAAGAAAGTTTCTGAGCGCCCCTCATGCTGTCTCCCCTGGTCGTCTTCTTTGAAGACCCGGAGGGGACCGGCCTGCTGAAAGCCGGACCTCAGAGAGTTTTTCTGCCCGCAGGTGCCCATACCGGTTGACAGACGAGGTTTCAAAGTGCTGCAGCTTTATGCATCCGTGTCCGGCAGCCCGGCGCGGATCTCTGTTTTCTGATAAATGACCTTCCGCCTGGCTGCAGGTTGCAGGGAGTCGTTCTCTGACGGGAGCGCAAGGCATGGACGCCCACTTTCGCGCGGCAAAGCGCGAAACCGTCCTGGAATGCTGGAATTACATGGCTTCTGCCACTCAGACCCAAACCCCTGAAGTTGAAGATTTCGCCGCCCTGCTCGAAGAGACGCTGGGCAGTGACACGGGCTTTGAAGGCTCCGTTGTCCGCGGGCGCGTTGTTCGCCTTGAAGATGATTACGCTGTCGTTGACGTCGGCCTCAAGAGTGAAGGCCGCGTGCCGCTGCGCGAGTTCGGCGCAGCAGGCACTGTGCCGGAAGTGAAGCCCGGCGATCTGCTGGAGCTCTACATCGAGCGCTATGAAGACCGGGACGGCTCGATCGTCCTGTCGCGTGAGAAAGCGCGCCGCGAGGAAGCCTGGTCGGCCCTGGAACGCGCCTTTGCCAACAACCAGCGCGTCAACGGCATGATCTACGGTCGCGTCAAGGGTGGCTTCACGGTTGATCTGGGCGGGGCCATGGCCTTCCTGCCGGGCAGCCAGGTCGATATCCGCCCCGTGCGTGATGTCGGACCGCTGATGGGCCAGCCGCAGCCGTTTCAGATCCTGAAGATGGACCGTGCGCGCGGCAACATCGTCGTGTCACGCCGCGCCGTGCTGGAAGAGACGCGCGCCGAGCAGCGCTCCGAGCTGATCCAGGGTCTCAAGGAAGGCATGATCCTTGACGGTGTGGTGAAGAACATCACCGATTACGGCGCCTTCGTGGATCTGGGCGGCGTTGACGGTCTGCTGCATGTCACCGACATCGCCTGGAAGCGCATCAACCATCCTTCCGAAGCGCTGCAGATCGGCCAGCCGGTCCGCGTGCAGGTGATCCGCTTCAACCCCGACACCCAGCGCATCTCGCTTGGCATGAAGCAGCTTGAGGCGGATCCGTGGGAAAATGTCGCGGTCAAGTATCCGGTCAACACCCGCTTCACCGGTCGCGTCACCAACATCACCGATTACGGCGCCTTCGTCGAGCTGGAGCCCGGCATCGAGGGTCTGGTGCATGTTTCAGAGATGTCCTGGACGAAGAAGAACGTCCATCCCGGCAAGATCGTTGCGACTTCCCAGGAAGTCGAGGTCATGGTCCTGGATGTCGACAGCGCCAAGCGCCGCATTTCGCTCGGTCTCAAGCAGGTCCAGCGCAACCCCTGGGAACAGTTCGCTGAAGAGCACAAGGTCGGTTCCGAGATCGAAGGCGAGATCCGCAACATCACGGAATTCGGTCTCTTCATCGGCCTATCTGCCGATATCGACGGCATGGTTCACATGTCCGACCTGTCCTGGGACGAGCCCGGCGAAGTGGCGATGAGCCATTACGAGAAGGGCCAGACCGTCAAGGCCAAGGTGCTGGATGTGGATGCCGAGAAGGAGCGCATCTCGCTTGGCATCAAGCAGCTGCAGGATGACCCGGCCGCTGATGTGCTGGCGCGCGTCAACAAGGGTGACGTCGTCACCTGCGTTGTGACGGCTGTCCAGAGCAATGGCATTGAAGTCAAGGTTGATGACGTGCTTACCGGCTTCATCCGTCGCGGCGAACTGGCCCGTGACAAGGCCGAGCAGCGCCCCGAGCGCTTTGCGGTGGGCGAGAAGGTCGATGCCAAGGTGGTCGGTCTCGACCGCGCTGCCCGCAAGCTTTCCCTTACCATCCGCGGTCGCGAGATGGAGGAGGACAAGCAGGCCATCAGCGAATATGGCACTTCCGATTCCGGTGCCTCGCTGGGGGATATCCTGGGCGCTGCGATCCGTCGCCGCAACACGGATTCCTGAAGGGTCGGTTCTGCCCTTCTGGCTGGCCGGTCGGTACCAGGGCCTGCAGGACAGGTTCAGGCATCCCGGCTGGCCGGTCAGGTGAAAGACCGGCAAAGAGCTGCTCTTCGGAGCAGCTTTTTTATTGGCAATTCTTCTGCGCGTCTTTTTTGATTTAAATGTTTGATGCCAAATCGATATAATTTTCGAGCCGGTGTCTTTTTCTTGCTTTTTTTAGTGCGTATTTCTTCCTTTAAAGGAAAAAATAACCTTTTCCTGATGTAGCAGGGGACCTGTTTTGGTTTATGGTCCTGCGGGTACTTCTCTAGCTGACTCCGCTGTCAGGAGATGAAGAGGCATCAATTTGGCAGGTGTGTTTCTGTCGGCAGAGGCTGGGCTCAATGGGGCCGGGGCTGCAAAGCAGATCAGGTGGTTTTCAAGCAGGGCAAGCATGGCAGTAATTTACAACACGAATTATACACACAATCCCAATGCCTATCTGACTCTGGCCATTGTCCGTGCTGCGGAAGAGGTTTTCGGCCAGGGCAATGTCGTTCTTGCCGATAACATGACCCTGGCGTCCCTGGCGGCCAGTGGTGAACACGACACCCTGATCTGCATTGACGGGCAACGCATGAATGTCCCGCTCATGCGCCGGGTGCGACCTGCCTTCAAGAACATGCTTCTCTGGACGTTTGAAGATCCTTTCATGAAGGATTTCAATGTCGAGAATGCAGGCCTGTTCGACCAGGTCTTCACAAATGATCCTTCCTGTGTTGAGGCTTATTTCGGCAAGGGGCATTACCTGCCGCTGGCTTCCAGCCGCAGCCTGCATGAACGCCCTGTCCGCCCGTCTGAAGACTGCGATTATGATATTTTCTTTGCCGGCACGATGTGGCCCAATCGCGTCCAGACCCTGCGCCGGGTCATCAATGCTTTTCCCAAGGCGCGGCTGAAGCTCATCTGCCCCGGTAATCCCTATCTGCCGCCCCTGCCTGATGACCTCGCGGCTCTGGCCATCCAGCGCCCGGTCAGCCATGAAGCCTTCATCGACTTCGCCAATGCCAGCCGTGTGACGCTGACCATGTTCCGTGATTATGCGAGCCATGGCACGGTGAGCCAGGCCACCGCGCCCGGGCCGCGCTATTTCGAGCTCGCCCTTGCCGGGACGGCACAGGTGGTTGAGGTTGCCCCCGGCATGGACCGGCATTATTTCGACAGCCTGCAGGGCGTCAGCATGGCCGAGAATGCCGAGGAAGTGGTGCAGGCCATCGGGGCACTGCTGGAAGACCCGGCGCGCCGTGATCGGGCTGCTGTTGAAGCCCAGCGCTCAGCGGCGCAGCATCATCTTTACGTGCAGCGGCTTGAGGAAATGCGTGATGTGAGCAGGGCGGATTTCAGCCGCCGGCCGGCCGGCGCGGTGGTGCCTGTCAAGCGCAGGCGGCGTCTGCGCGTGCTGATGTGCACGCATTCCACCATTCATGAAGAGGTCTGGGGCGGCGTGGAGGTTTATCAGCAGATGCTGTGCTCCATGCTGGGTCGTGAGGTGGAATTCTACTACTGGCTTCGGCGCGGCAATTTCTGCCGCCTGATGAGCGCCAACGGGCAGGAGCTGGAGCGCTTTGACATCCACGAAGGTGCCTGGACGGACATCATGTGTGATGGGGCGGAAGAGACGCTGTTTTCCAATGTGATCAGTCAGTACAACATCGACGTGGTCCATTTCCAGCATCTGGGCCACCACGCCCTGTCCCTGCCGGTCATCGCCAAGGCGAACGGGGTGGGGGTGCTGTTTTCAGCGCATGATTTCTGGCTTGTTTCCTCGCGGTACAACCTGCTCAACCAGAACCAGCGTTACGTGGAAGGGGAATTCGAGACCGTTCAGGCGCTGGATATCATTCTCAAAACCGCAGAGGGGGTGGAGTTCGGAGGGGCGCAGACCCGCCGGGCCTTCATCGAGCGCATGCTCCACCACGTGGATGCCATCATGTTCGGCACGGCCCATTCACACGACATGATGCATGAGATCTTTCCGGTTCTCGACAGCAAGATCAGTCTGGTCAACGGTATCCCCACCCCTGAATCGACCCTGCCGATCACGCCCAAGGCCTATGCCCCGCTCGAGGGTCGGCCTTTGGGTGTAGCAGTGACCGGCAACTTTCTGCGCACCAAGGGGGCTGACGCCATCCTGGCGCTGATCGAGGCGGCCAATCCCCGGCACTTCCATTTTCATATCTTCGGCCACGTCCATCCCGAATATCAGGGAGTGCTGGAAGGGCTTGAGCGCCCCAATGTGACGGTTTACGGGCGTTATGAGCCTGGCAATGTCGAAGCCTTGCAGAAAGCCGATGTGGCGCTGACCCTGTCAATCTGGCCTGAGACTTACTGCATTTCCCTGTCTGAAACCTGGCGTGCCGGCCTGGTGCCCATCGTGACGGATGTGGGCGCCCTTGGAGACCGGGTAGAAGACGGGGTCAACGGATTCAAGGTGCCGATCGGGCGGCCGGAAATCGTCCTGAACAAGCTGGAGCTGCTTCGCTCGAGTGAATCGCTGCGTCGGCGCATGATGGCAGCGATTGACGGCAGCCTGTGGACGCATGAGGCCCAATACGGTGCTGAACTGCTGGATCTCTACCGCCAGCTGGCGCCCAAGCGTGAGCTGGGTGTTGCAGACCTGCAGTTCGATGTCGGTCAGCTCAACATCCTGCCGCATGCTTCCTGGCGCCACCAGGCTCCCCCACGCCACATCTTTGACGAACCCATTTCACGTGAACTGTCGCTTACCCTGCCGGCAGACATCACCGACTGGTTCGCCATCCAGGGGGGCGAGTGTTACGTCGACGACATCTGCCACCAGATGCTGAACGAAGACAGCCTGGAAGTGTTTGAATCGGCCCCTGACTTTCACATCCGCGGCTGGTTCTTCCTTCCCGATGTCAGCTCGGCTGGTCAGCTTTACGTCGTGCTCATCAATGAGGACACGGAAGGGCCGCTCATCTTCATGCAGACCACGCGCGAGCTGCGGGCGGATATCTCCACCCTTTTCCCCGGTGCACCGCGTCGCTCCGGCTATGTGGCGCAAGTCGCGCTGCGCGGCAAATGGTGCGAAGGCCGCTACCGGATCGGTCTGGTGAACGTCATCAATGGACGTGGCGCTTTCCAGCTTCTGGCCCAGAAAATCGAGGTCGAAGGGGGCAAGGTGGTGGATATCGCCGTCTCGCCGCCGAGCAACGGGCAGATTCTGAGTGATTTCCAGAGGCTGCTTAAAAGCGACACGCAGCTGCGTGAAGTACTGCTGCCGCATTTCTCGACCGAGAGGCTCTATCCCGCGCCGCGCGAGCACCTGCTCTACTTCCTGGATACCCTTGAGCTTGCCGATAACGAGGAAGGCGCTCTTTTTGTGCAGGGCTGGGCCTTCAGCGAGGGCAACACGCGCGCCGGTCAGGTCTATGTGGTGCTGATCAGTGAAACGGAAGACGAGATCGCCATCCTGCAACCCGAACGCTTCGCGCGCGATGACGTGCAGAGCGTCTGGGCGGATGCGCCGCTCTGCGCCGGTTTCATCGGGGTGCTGCATCCCTGGCAGGGGCAGGTGCGGCGTCTCAACGGCAACTGGCGCCTGGGGCTGGTCAATGTGGTGGGCGATACCTACACCATGCGCCCGCTCGAGAAGGTCCTCACCCTCCGTGACGGACATGTGCAGGAAATCCCGCGTGATGAGCCCCTCACGCCGGAAGCGGAAGCGCGTGCACGCCGGCTCATTGCCACAGTGGCTGAGCGCAGGGATATCCGGGATGTGCCTGCATGACGTCCCCCGCTTCCCCTGTTCCTGCTGTCGGGAAGCCGGCTGTACAAGGACGCTGGCAGCAGTTCGATCCGCTCTGGTACAGGCTCCGTTATCCGGACCTGCCGGGGCTGATGCAGGAAGCGGGTTACAGCGGTGACGATCCGGAGACGCTGGAGCGGTTCTACCGGGAAGTGGGGGCCGGATACGGTCATTCGCCCAACCGTTATTTTGATGAATTATGGTACCGTGAAACCTATCCGGACGTCCGCAAAGGGGTCATAGCCGGGAAATGGGCTTCAGGCTTCGCCCATTACTGTGCGGAAGGGGCGCAGGACCGCTCGCCGCATTGGTTGTTCGATGAAAATTTCTATCGCCGCGGCAATCCTGACCTGACCTTCTCCGTCCTGCAGGATGGCGGTTACGTGAATGGCTATGCGCATTACCTCGAGACCGGTGAAAGCCAGGGGCGCGCGCCTTCCCCGCTGGTCGATCTGCGCTGTCTGGCCAGGATGGCAGGCCGTTACCCGGAGTGGTTCGGGCCGGAGGGGCTGTTTGCTTCCTGGCTGGTGCTGCCTGCACAGATCGCCGATGCTGAGCGTCTGTCGTGGTATTTTGACCCGGCCTGGTATCTGCAACGCTACCCGCAGGTGCAGCGCGCTCTGGCTGAAGGGCGCGTTACCAGCGCGCTGCATCATTATCTGACCAATGAGACGCCCAGGCTCTTCGACCCGTCACCGCTGTTTTCGGAAAGCTGGTACGTATCGCATGCGCCAGACCTGCAGAGTGCCATCCAGTCCGGCGCTTTCCGGAACGGTTTTGATCATTTCGTGCGTTTCGGGGCCCGGGAAGGGCGCCAACCGGCGGAAGGAATCGACCTGCAGGCTTACGGGGCCAATCCGCTGGTGCAGGCGCAATGCGTCAGTGGACGCTGGCCCAGCCCCTTTGCCCGGCTGGCCGCTGAAAGAAGCGGTCACGCTTCTCCCTGCGGCACGTCTGGGAGTATCACAACCGATCTTGTCACCGCAGAGCTGGCAGACATGAAGGCAAGTGAGAGCGGGCCTGCAATTGATGAGAACGCCTCGCGCCGGCTGTTTCAGGAGCGTGCTGCCCTGCAGGTGCCCCTGACGGCACGCGAGAAACTGGATTTCAGTTTTCATGGGCTGCCTGAAATCAGTGTGATCATGGTCGTTCACGACAAGCTGGAGCTGACCCTGCAGACGCTGGCTTCCCTGCGGGCCAATTATTCCGGTGCTCTTGAGCTCATTGTCGTCGATTCCGGCTCCAGGGATGAGACGCGCCAGATCGAGTGCGTTCTCAAGGGCGCGCGCATTCTGCGCTACCCCTGGAACATCGGTTACCTGCAGGGTTGCAACGAAGCCCTGGCGCAGGCGCGCGCGCCCGTAACGCTTTACCTCAACAATGACGTAAGGCTCTTTCCAGGCGCACTGGAGAATGCTCTGGAACGTCTGCGGCGCGCGCCCGCAACAGGGGGCGTGGTGGCCAAGCTGGTGCGCTCCAACATGCGGCTTCAGGAAGCAGGCTCGATCATCTGGCGTGACGGCGCCACTTACGGCTACCGCCGCGAAGATGATCCCAACCTGCCGGAAGCCAATTTCGCGCGTCGCGTTGATTTCGGCTCAGCCGCTTTTCTGCTGGCGCGCACCGGTCTGCTCAAAAGGGCAGGCGGCTATGATCGTCAGTTCAGGCCTGCTTATTTCGAAGACACCGATCTGTGCCTGCGTCTGCAGGCTTTGGGAGCTGATATCGTTTATGAGCCCCTGTGCCAGGTGGAACATCTCGAATTCGGGACTTCCGGAACAGGGGGCTCGCAGGCGCAGATCCAGCGTAATTTCAGAAAATTCGCCAGGCAGCATGCGGCGTTTCTGCGCGGCCAGCAGCCGCCTCATGTCCGCAATGCCGTTCTGGGGCGTGAGCGGGGCGGCAAGGGGCGCCGGCTTCTTTTCATAGAGGACCGTATTCCGCTGCCATCTCAGGGATCGGGCTATGTGCGTTCGCACGAGCTGATCTGCGCGCTGGCTCGGCTGGGATGGCATGTCACCGTCTTTCCCATGCAACGTCCCCGCGAGCCGTTCTGGCGTTATTACGGGGCGTTTCCGGAAAACGTGGAGCTTGCACTCGAGCAGGATGTAGGGACATTCCCGGAATTCCTGGCTGAGCGCGCGGCTTATTACGACGTGTTGTGGGTAGGACGCACGCATAACCTGAGGGCGCTACAGCCCCTGCTGAACGAATACAGCCGCTTTCTGCCAGGCTGCATGACCATTCTCGATACCGAGGTGGTAGCCGCCCCGCGTTCTGTGCTGCAGGAGAGGCTCCTGCAGGAAAAGAAGGCGGGCGGGCAGGCACTCAGCCTGTACCGGGGCGCAGCTGACGACACCGGTGGCACAGCGTCTGATCTGGAAGAAAGAGTGCGCGAAGAGCTTGCCTGCGCGCAATACTGCCAGAAGATCATTGCCGTGACGCAGGCTGATGCCGAGCTGATCCGCCAGGCCGGGCATGAGGATGTGGCTGTTCTGGGTCACGGCATGGCCCTGCGTCCCACAGCTGCTTCCTATGGCGCGCGGCGTGATCTGTTGTTCGTTGGTGCCATTCACAGCGAGGATTCCCCCAATTATGACAGCCTGCTGTGGTTTGCCAGAGAAGTGATGCCGGCGCTGAGTGGTGAAGCGGCAAAGGCCAGATTGCTGGTAGCAGGCTACGTGGCCCCGGGTGTGGACCTGTCACCCCTGGCTCAACTGCCCGCTGTGGAGCTTCTGGGAGAGCAGGAAGATCTCACCCCGTTATATGAACGGGCGCGGGTGTTCGTGGCCCCGACCCGTTTTGCCGGGGGCCTGCCCTACAAGGTGCATGAAGCGGCCTCCCGCGGTGTGCCCATGGTGGTAACGGATCTGCTGCGCCGGCAGGTCGGGTGGGAGGACGGCAAGGAACTGCTGAGCGCGCCATCTGATGATCCGACAGCTTTTGCCCGTGCTGTTTCGCAGCTTTACGAAAACGGGACACTCTGGCAGCGCCTGCGTCAGGAGAGTCTGGCAGCCGTGGAAAGGGATGCGGGACTGGAGATATTTCAGCAGAAGCTGGCCGAACTGCTGGGAGAGATGGTAACGGCAGACAGGCGAGATGCGGCATGAAAGGCAGCAGAGGAAAAAGGGAAGCGGTATGACAAGCAAGAAGAACAAAACACGCAGTCGGGTCACCCCCGCCTCACGCCAGAAGGCTCAGGAAAGCCAGACTCAAGGGGTAGCAACTGAGGAAGCGGCCCAGCCTGATGTTTTTGAGACTGCTGTTTCCTCGTTGTCGGAAGTGGCGCCAGCACAGGCACCGCTGAGCCGGCCTGATGTTCCCACCCCGCCTTCTTCCTTTGCCTCTGCCCAGCCGCGTCCGCGTGGCCCGGTAACGCCGAATGCCCTGAAGGGACCGGTTCTTTTCGTGGGAGGCGGGCGTTACGAGAGTCAGGCCAATGCTCAGGTGCGGCAGACGATCATGGATGGCCTCGTAGGGGCTTTCGGCGAGGCGGAGGTCACGATGGTGGATATCTCCGGAGCGGCCAATGCCGTTGCGGAGCTGAAGCCAGCCCTGGTCTTTTCCAGCGGCTCCTACCTGCCGGAAAGCACCTATTTCGGTGAAGTCTCCCGTGCCGCCCGCAAGGTCGGCGCCGTGACGGCCTTCTGGGCGACGGAAGATCCCTATGAGCAGGATGCGCATTA
Organism: Oecophyllibacter saccharovorans; assembly: GCF_006542375.1. GTDB lineage: Bacteria > Pseudomonadota > Alphaproteobacteria > Acetobacterales > Acetobacteraceae > Oecophyllibacter > Oecophyllibacter saccharovorans. Next base: position 1,209,887 of record NZ_CP038143.1, read on the forward strand.
CCAGATCGACAATGATTTTGACGTGATCTTCTCATGCGACCGGTGGGGGCATAATTTCTACGGGCGCAAGAACGTCTTTCATCTGCCTCTTGGTGCGTGCCCCAAGCTGCATTATGCCGATATCCTGCCGGACCAGGAGAAGAACATCGACGTTCTGTTCTGTGGTGTGGCCTTCAACTCCCGCAAGGAAGTGGCCCGTAACCTGCTTCCCGTCCTGCGTCAGCTGAACATCCGTTTCATCGGTCCGGGCTGGGGCGAGCTGGGGATCGGCTTTTCAGACGCGCGGATCGAGAAGAGCCAGCTGGTGGATCTCTACAGCCGCTCAAAAATGGTGCTCAATCTGGGGCGCTCGCTGCATTTTGAGAACAAGCAGTTCATGATCGCCCCTTCCACGCCGGGCCCGCGGACATTTGAAGCGGCTGCAGCCGGCGCTTTTCAGGTATTTCATGAAGATACCTATGAGCTGCGGCGTTACTATGATGCTGACGAGATCCCGGTTTTCTCGAACCGCTTCGATTTCGAACGCATTGTCGACAGATACCTCAACGATGGTGCTGCGCGTCTGGCTGCCAGCCGCAAGGCCCAGGAGAGGACGATGAACGAGCATCTTTACGTGCACCGCATCGCCCAGGCGCTGGATATCATGAAGCGCGAAAAGCTGCTGCCCTGACAGAGGGCGCGCCAGAAACAGCGGGGAAGTGGCATGAAACGGAAGTATTTCTGGCTTTTGGGTATGTGCGGCGCGGTTCTGGGCAGCACGGCCTTTTCCGCAATGCCTGCCCGGGCTGATGGAGGCTGCCAGGGTGTAGCGCTTCAGGACTACACCCCGCCGCCGAAAAGTGCGCTGGCCCCTTTGAAGGCCGGGCAACTTATCCTGGATCTTTCCGAAGGGACAGGCGATCCTGACGGCACGCCGCTGGCCTATGAGGTGCCTGAAGGGGAATCCTATCCCGCCTCTGACTTCCGTCTTCTGAACTGCCACGTTGTGCGGCACTTCAAATCCTCTGAATCGGACCCAGGTTATACGCTGGTTCCCAATGATGCGCTGGTCGGCAGCATGGCAGAGCCGCGCCTGCCCCAGACGCCTTCCGCGCAACCGAGCACGAGCGTGCTGTCAGGCCTCTGGAAGGACAGTGACGGGTTTGGCAATATCCAACTGCCGGAGCTGATCTATACCTCCGGCACCAATATCATTGAAATCGACGGTGTTTTCAGCAGCCGCCGTTCCATCAACGCCTCGGTTGAGGCCAATCTGGATTCAGGGCTGTTCGCCTGTAACCGGGATTATCCGGTCACGCTGAAATTCGGCAATGGCGCCGTATTCACTTCCCGCAACGCCACCTGCGTGCAGACCCGCATGATGGTGGTGGGATTTGAGCCCTCCGATCGGCTCGGCGCGGCTGTTGAAGCCTCCTTGCCGGTGGAGCTGGTGCAGGACCATACGGTGCTGAAACTGCAGGCGCAGGGAATTGCCGCAGATATCGCGCGTTTCCGCTGGCAGATCGATCCGGCCAGAAACACGGCCTTTTTCAACAAAATGCTGCTGCCCGGAAAGTTCTGAGCGAGGTCCCGGCCTTAAGAGGGCCGGGACCGGATCAGCACCGGATTACGGCGCTGCCTTGGCAGGCACGGAAGCGGCAGTTTTTGCCGGGGCTGCCGTCTGGGTGGGGGCAGGGCCGAGGATCACGCGCGCCAGTCCATCAGGGCGGATCCATTTACGGAAGGCAGCCTGAACCTGCTCAGGCGTCATGTGATAGATGCTTTTGGCAGCTTCATCAGGCGCGTTGAGCGGCAGATCGAGGGAGATCAGGCTGAGCCAGGTGCCCGCCAGGCCGCTGAAACTGTCGCGTTCCATGGGTTGGCCGCGCAGCAGGGTAGCCTTGGCGAGATCAAGCGTCTGCTGAGAAACCGGGTGGCTGCGCAGGCTTTCCAGATCTTTCAGGGCGAGCTTCTGGGCCGGCAGGATCTTGGCCGGATCAGCGCCGAAGCCCATGGAGAAGGTGGTTCGGGTGCGGGAGTAGCCGATGCTGCTGCCGACGCCGTAAACGTATCCGGTCCGAACGCGCAGATCCTGCATTAGCAGGGAGGAGAAACCGCCGCCCAGGATCTCGTTGCCGACAGCCAGGGCATGCCGGTCGGGATTGTGCACGTTCAACGCCAGGGTTTCGCCGTAACGCACGCTCGACTGTGAGCGGCCCGGATCAGCCACCACCTGTTCGGAAGGCCGATTGGGCGGAATGGGTGGCAGATCCAGCTGGGGCGTCGGTCCTTCCGCCTTCCAGGCGCCGAATGCGTGTTCAATGGCGGCTCTGGCCTTTTCAGGCGTGATGTTGCCGATCACCACGATGGTGGTGAGGTCAGGGCGGTAGGCAGCGTGATAATAGGCCTTCACATCCGCCAGGGTCAGATGGCGATAGCTTTCAGGCGTGGCTTCACGCAGGGTGGGGTCATGGGGCGGCACCAGGGCCTTGCGCATGGCGCGACCTGACTTGTAGAGCGGTGAAAGCAGGGTTCCGGCCTGGGCTTGGGCATCCTGCTCGCGCGTGATCTGAAAGCCTTTTTCAGGAAAGGCGGGGTTCAGCTCATGCTCGGCCAGCAGCGCCAGGCCCTGATCGAAATAACGGCTCAGGACGCTGAGGCTGAAGGAGGAACCGGCATTTTCTTCAGCAGAGATGCTGTCGAGCGCACGTGCGAGGGCCAGCCGCTCATGCGTCGGCGTGCCGTAAAGGAACAGGCCGTCGGTCAGATCAGCCACCCCTTCCTGGCCTTTGGGCTGCTCCAGCGCCGTGTCTTCCCGGATCTGCCCGTAAAGCTCGACAGTCTGGCTGACATGCTCCGGCTGGACGAGAAGCCGCAATCCGTTGGGCAGCACATAGCTGGTCGGGCGCGGCGTAAGAGGCGGCAGGGTAAGGCGTGCCAAGGCTTGCTGAGCCCATGGCGGCAGCTGCACATCCGCCGAGGGGGAGGCGGTGAAGGATTCGGCGCCCCCGAAACCCTTGGCAGCCAGGGGTTTGCCGCTGTCACTGGGGGTAAGAATAGCGGTGATGGCTTTCTGGGGTGCAAGCCATTCACGGGCCAGGGCATCTACCTGGGCCTTGGTGACATGCCGGAAGGCCTCAATCATGTCTTCCGGGCTGGAAAGATGCTGGTTGGCCAGGGCTTCCGACCAGCTGGCAGCGAGGCCGGAAATGCTGTTGGCATTGAATTCCAGTGAGGCGATCTCACGCTGGCGCGCCGCTTCGATGAGCTCGGCCGGCACCCCCTGCGTGCGGTAAGTCGCCATGATGGTTTCAAGGGTTTTCTCAAGCGGAACCGGATTGGCCCCACGCGGGAAGCCGGCATAAACGGTGCCGATGCCGCCCAGGGCTTCAGGCTGGTAGAAAAAACCGGCTTCCAGCGCCTTGCCTTGGGGAACGAGAGCGAACAGCGCGCCGCGCTGGCTGGCCAGCGCATCGCTCAGCAGGGTGGCAGCGGCAAACAGGGGACTGCGCTCGCCCGGCATCCGCCAGGCCATGGTCACCAGACCGACCGGCAGATCGGTCGGCAGGGTGATGGTGCGGGCCGTGACAGGACCCGGCGTGATGGTGGCCCGTGCCGGAAGGGGGCGCGCCTTGAGCTGGCTGAACGCGTTCCTGACCTCCACCAGCGCTTTCTGCGGATCGACATCGCCTGCAATGACCAGAAGAGCATTATTGGGCACGTACCAGTCGTGGTAGAAGGCGCGCAACTGGCTGGAAGTCGTAGTGTCAAAGGAAGGACGCGTCCCCAGGGCGTCGTGTGCGTAAGGGGTGCCGGCATAGAGCAGGGCCCGGACCTGGGAAAGGTAGCGGTAGATGGGGTTTGAGAGGTCGCGCGAGACTTCCTGTTCAATGGCGCCGCGTTCATGGGCCCATTCGGCATCGGTGATGTTCAGGCCTTCCATGCGCCCCGCTTCAATGCGCAGGAGAACATCAAGATCAGCAGCAGGGGCCTTGAAATAATACTGGGTCGTGTCCGAGGTGGTGGAGGCATTGTCATTGTTACCCAGCCGCGCGCTCAGGGCAGCCAGCTGGTCGCGGCTCAGCGTGGCTGACCCGTTGAACATCATGTGTTCCAGCGCATGGGCCATGCCTGGGTAACCCTTGGGCGCATTGGCCGAACCGGTTTCATAGCTCAGCATCGTCTGCACGACCGGCGCCAGGCGGTCAGGGATGATGACCACCCGCAACCCATTGGCCAGCGTGGTCCGCAGGACGCCTTTTGCGCCTGTGGGGTTGGCCGGGACAGCAGGCTGCGTGTTCGTCACGGGCTGGATGCTGGGTGAAGCTGCCGCTGTTTCAGGGGCGCGGGCCTGCACGGAAGGGGCCAGTATGCCAGGATACAGAAAGGGAAAGGCGGAAAGGACGGAGCCTGCCAGCAGCGTTCTGGCCAGCCTGCGGGCCTGGTGCTGTCCGGTTCCGGTCCGTCTGTCTTGCGGGAGGGTCGGGGCAGTGAAGCGGGTGAAAAGACTCATGATACCTTCCGGCTAGACTGGTTTCAGAGCGGCCTTGAAAAGACGCCCGTCATGACAAAACGGCTATGCACCAGTTAAAAGGGTTGCGGCGTGGCTTGTCCATGGCTCAACTGGCCCTGAAAGCCTGCGCCCCTCAAAAGGACCCCCCAGAAGGACAACTGGCCCGGAAGGATAATGGCCTGTGAGCATTGGACAAATCTTTCACCGCATGGACGCGCTGTTGCTGGACGACGTGTTTGAGCCGATCGTGTACCGCCTGCGTGACTGGACCCAGCCTTTCGCCCTGGGAAGCAGTTTTCTGCTGGGCTCGGTTGTGCTGCAGGCGGCCACGACACTGTTGCCCATGCTGGGCGGGGCCAATTTTGCGGACAACATTCAGGGGGTGCTGGCTTTTCTGTGCGGGCTGGTCATCTATTTTTCCTTCCAGCGTTTTGCCCCTCTGGTGCGGCCAGGGCAGCCTAATCCGCTGCGCCCCATGCTGTTCAGCCTGCGTGTCGTCGTGCTGCTTTATGTGATAGGATGCAGTGTGGTGCTCTGGTGGCGGCCGCCGCCGCGCAGCGTGCTTTTGTGGGAAGAGCTTGATATCCTTTCCCAGCTTGTCTTCGTCATCGGGCTGTATTTCATGTCGTGTCAGCCCCCGCCGCCAGCCAGGCAGAGCCAGCGTGAGGAACGCCGCCAGACGTTGCAGGCCATGCCTGAACAGAGTTAAGGGTCCACAGCCCTGCTTGCCGCCTGAGGTGAACGGTCGGGAAAAAGAGGAGAAGGGGTGGAAATGAAACACTCTGCCAGACTGATGACAGTCCCGTTTCTGCTGCTGGGCGTTTCCCTCTGCGCGTTGGCAAGTGTGGAGAGGGCATCTGCACAGACCCAAACATCTCCAGCGGCTGCAGAGCCTCAGGGGGCAGCGGTTCCGCACCCGTCAGCGGAGTCCGGAACCGCCCCGGCCGCCTCGCCGGTGGAAGAGAAAAAAGCCCCTGATGTGCTGATCATTCCCCTCAGCAAGACAGCAGGCCAGGAAGTTGCGGGCAGCGTTCCGGCCCTGAGGGAAACCTATCGCTGCCAGCCAGTCGGGTCGCCTGCAGCGCAGGCGGTGAAGGGGGCGGGGGCTGCTTCAGGCAAGCCTTCGGTGCCGCAAGAGGAAAGCGAGGATGAGCAGTCGCTGAACGAGCAGTTGCCGGCTACGGGATTTGAAGTGAAATATTATAATCTCGACCAGAATTCCCTGGCCGTCGTGCCGCTCCGGGAAGGACCGCTTGTCTTTGTCAATGTCATCTCCGCAGATGGTGCGCGTTACGTTGCCGGTCCTTATGTCTGGTGGACGCGCGGCAACGAGGCGACATTTTATTCAGAAGCCCTTTCCGGTCCCGATGCTGATGGACCGCGTCTGGTCTGTAAAGCTGTAACGCCTGCGGCGAAAACGCCCGCTGCGCCCTGAAATTTTTTTTTTGAAAAAAGCCCGTCTTCACGCTCAGCGGAAGACGGGCTTTTTTCGTCAGAGGTATGAGGGGCAGGCGTCTGGGTTCAGGCGCCCTGTTTCTGAGCGGTCAGAATGTCCTGGGGGCGCATGGGCAGGTGGCGCAGCCGGAAGCCGCTGGCATTGTAGATCGCATTGCCGATGGCAGGGGCCACGACTGTCACCCCGGGTTCGCCCAAACCCATGGGCTTGTAGGTGTTGTCCATGAAGACGATCTCGATCTCGGGGTCATCGCCCATCCGGAGCGGCGTGTAATTGTTGAGGTTTCGCGCCGCAATCGTACCGTGAACGATCTCCGTCCCTTCGAACAGGGCCATACTCAGCCCCCAGAGCGCGCCCCCCTCAATCTGGGCACGGGCGCCATCGGGATCGACGATGGTCCCGGCATCAACGACAAGCCAGATTTTCTGGCAGGTGATCTGCCCTGTGGTCTGGTTGACATGCACCTGCGCCGCCCCGGCCGTCCAGGTTGGCATATTGCGCTCCTGGCCGAAAGTCGTGGCAATGCCGATGCCTGTGTCAGAGGGGAGGGTGTCCTGCACGTCAGGCCAGTTGATCAGCTCGGCCAGGCGCTGCAACACGGCGGCCTGGCGGTGTGCGCCCCCGATGGCATTGGGGGCGCTGCCCGCATTGCGGCCTTTGCCATCCAGCATGGCGAGGCGGAAGGCAACCGGGTCCTGATCGAGCTGGTCGGCCGCTTCGTCGATATAGGATTCCAGCGCCCAGGGGGTCCAGCCGGCGCTGACAGCGCGCAGCCAGCCCGGCCGGAAGGTCTGGTTGGCAAGATCGTTGCAGATGGCGCGCAGATGAAACGGCCCGACATCATACCAGTGATCGGCGCCTGACAGGGCGAAGGGATCGTATTTCTTGCCGCCCATGCCTTCCGCCATAAAAGCGGGAGCTGCAGCCAGAGTGGGCCAACCGGCCACGACATCATAGCGCATCGCCCGGATGCCCTTGTTCTGATAATCGAGGGCGCAGCTGATGCTCTGAAAGGAGGGAGAGCGGATGGAATCGAAGGCCATGTCATCGTTGCGCGCCAGCATCAGCTTGACCGGCCTGCCACCCAGCGCCTTGGAGGCCAGCAGGGCCGGAACGGCGTAATCCCCGTTCAGCCTGCGCCCGAAGCCGCCGCCCAGATAATAGGTGATCATCCGCACCTGGTCCTGGGGAACACCGGCGGCCTTGGCCAGGGTGGGCAGGATGAGCGATTGCCACTGATTGCCGGTATGGATTTCCCAGATGCCTTCATGAAGGCGCGCCGTGGCGTTGACCGGCTCGAGGGTGAAATGGGCGACCGGCGCTGTCGTGTAGGTCTGCGAAAAGGTTTCTTCCGCAGTATCGAAGGCTTTCCCGACACCGGGATCATCATAGATGTTTGTTCCGCTGCGGGGATCCTCATGCAGCTTGCGGGCCCGCACGAGCAGATCGGCTTCGGAGACCTCCTGAGCAGGCGTCGGGGTCCATTCCACTTTCAGCAGGTCTGTCGCCAGCTTGGCTGCAGGCCAGCTTTTTGCGATGACCACGACCCAGCCCTGCACTTCATTGGTCGGATCATCCAGCACGATGAAACGTTCATAGCCTGGCACCTTGCGGCTCTGGCTGTCATCGACGCGCCGCACCCGGGCGCCGTAGCGGGTCGGCGGCAGTTTGGGGCGCGCGTAGACCATGTCGTCGAAGTGGACGTCGCAGCCGTAAACGGCGTGTCCGGTCACCTTGGGGGGGATATCCAACGCTGCGACAGGCCGACCGATGAGCGTGCGCTGCTGGGGTGTCTTGAGGGGCAGCGCTGCCATTTCCTGCGGAGTCAGGCTTTTCTTCAGCAGGGTGGCGTTGTCTGCAGCATGGGATACGATCTGGCCGAAGGTGAGGCTGCCATTCGGCCCGACGACGATACCGTCATTGACACGGCAGGCTTCAGGGGTGGTGCCGAGCAGGCGGGCCGCTTCCTGCACCAGCAGGTAACGTGCTGCCGCACCGGCCTGGCGGAAGAGGTCCCAGGTGGCCCAGACCGACCATGAGCCACCGGTGACGTACTGGCCGGCAAAGCGTTTTTCCGTGTTGACGTAGTCAATGCGCACGCGGTTCCAGTCGGCATCCATTTCATCAGCGATGATGCGGGCCAGGGCGGTGCCGACATGCTGGCCCATTTCCGCGCGGACGATGTTGACGGTCACTTCTCCGTCAGGCGCGATGGTGCACCAGATCGTGGGCTCGAAGAGCGTATCGGCCGCAGGAAGCTGCGCGCCGGCCGGCAGGGGCGGCAGCACGATGCTGGCCCGGGCCTGACGTGCGAAGCCGAAAGCCAGCCCTGCGCCCATTGCGCTTCCAAAGCCAGTGAGCAGGAAGGTGCGGCGTGAGAAGGAGGCCCTGACTTTGTGAGCCGTGTTCTTCTGGTGGAAAGCACGATCGGTTTCGCGGGCCAGCTGGCTGAGCTTAGCCATGATTCATGTCTCCCTGTCCGGCCGCCGGGGCATTTTTCTGCCCGTTCCCGTTCTGGTTTGCGCCGCTGCCTTCCGTGCTGCGGGCCGGGCTCTGGTTCTGGGCAGGCGCGTTGGCGCTGGCAGCGGCGTGAATGGCCTTGCGGATCCGGCGATAGGTCATGCAGCGACAGAGATTGCCGCTCATGGCCGCGTCGATCTCGTCATCGGTAGGGGACGGAACATCCCGCAGCAGCGCGGCAGCCTGCATGATCTGGCCGGACTGACAGTAACCGCATTGCGGCACCTGCAGTTCCAGCCAGGCCTGCTGCACCGGGTGCTGGCCTTGGGCATCCAATCCTTCGATCGTCGTGACCGACGCGCCCTGCACAGCTGAAAGGGGCGTGATGCAGGAACGCGTGGGCTGGCCGCCGACATGAACGGTGCAGGCGCCGCATTCCCCGATGCCGCAGCCGTATTTCGTGCCGGTGAGCGCCAGGGTGTCCCGCAGGATCCAGAGCAGGGGTGTGTCGGAAGGGGCATCCACTGTGACGGGCTGACCGTTGAGCACAAAGCGGATCCGACTGCCCGCTTCAGGCGCAGAGGGGTGGGACTCGGTCGGGTTGGTGGAAATCTGGGTGGCGTCGGTAGAAGACATTACCGTTCTTTCGCAGGCTGGGGGGCAGGCAGCGGGGGAGGCACGACTTCAGCGCGCACCTCGGCAGCCTTTTTCTCGAGATCTGTCCATGGCGGCAGGTTTGTGCGTGTCGCGCGCAGATAGGCGGCGATCTCTGCCATCTCCTGGTTGGTCAGGGCCGTGTAATAGCTGGGCATGACCCAGCCTACCCTGCCCTCATCGGCGCTGAAGCCACGCAGCATGATCTGGTAGAGATTCGTGGGCTCCGGCAGCCATAGGGCCGTGCTGAGGGCGAGAGCCGGCCTGCCGGGCGCGGGCCGGGGGCCGAAATTGGCATGACAGGCACCGCAGGTGACCCGCGCCAGGCGCATGCCGGTCCCCAGGAACTGCGCGCCAGCCGGGTTGAGCCCCCAACGGACCGTATCAGCCAGGAAGGGGCCGCTCATGCCTTCTCCCGAAGTTTTCATGGCTTCTTCAATCTTGGCCTGCGCCGGCCCGACGCGCTGAGCCGCGTGATCCAGATCGGCGAAATAGGTTGCGACAGCGTGCACATCAGCCTCGGGCAGATGGGCGTAACCCTCGTGAACCACGATGGCCATGGGACCTGCCGAAGCGCCGTGCAGAGGGGTGAAGCCGGTGCTCAGATAGGCAAAGAGATCCGGCTCCGTCCAGGGGGCGGGGGCAGGATTGGAGGCGTTCAGGGGCGGGGCGATCCAGTTGTCGATCGGCGCCCCGTCATAGAGGCGGCTCTTCATGAGGCCGCCGAGAACATTGCGCGGCGTATGGCAGGCATCGCAGTGCGAGACGCCGTTGGCCAGATAGGCGCCGCGGTTCCAGACAGCATCCTTGTGCGGGTCAGGCTGGTACTCGCCGGCCCTGAAGAAGAGCAGCCGCCAGCCGAACTGCAACCGCCGCCATCCCAGCGGGAAGGGCAGCTGATCGTGACGCGGCACCTGGCGGACGGCCGGTTGGGTCATGAGCCAGGCATACAGGTCGGAAATGTCCTGATCGGACATCTTCGTGAAATTCGGATAGGGAAAGACGGCATAGAGATAATGCCCGTCGCGTGAAATGCCGCGATGCATGGCGCGTCTGAAGGCTGCTTCCGACCAGCGTCCGATCCCCGTTTCCGGGTCAGGCGTGATGTTGCTGGAATAGAAGGTGCCGAAAGGGGAGGCCATGGCATAATCGCCAGCCAGAGGCGCGCCGGGCTTGCCATCCGTGCGGGTATGGCAGGCGGCACAATAACCGGCATGGGCCAGCAGCCCACCCCGCCGGACCGCCTCTGGGTTGAAGCTGTCAGGTTTCGGGGGGGTGATGGGGGCGATGGCGGAATTCGTGGAGAGGATGAGAAATCCTCCCAGGCCTATGAACCCGAGGGCGCCCAGGCCCAGAAGGAGCTTCCGCAACCTGGGAAATCTGCCATCTTCGGAGGGGAAAGGCGAAGTCATTTAATCAGATGTTCCGCAACAGAGAAGAAAGTGGTGAGAATGAAAAGAAAGATGGATAGAAATTTATGATTCCATGGTTTTACATTTTATAAAAGTCACGATTTTTAGAAATTTCTCTGATCTGGCCTGATTTCACGGCATTGCTTCCGGTTACCAGGGAATTGCTGGTATATGAAGGATATCTTAACACTTTCCTTGGTGGCTGCTCTCCAGATTGCGATTTTGATGAGGTCGGTTCACATAAAGGTGATTCATTCCCAATCTTTTTTCCGGGCTGTCCGCTCTCCGTTTCGGGCCTGCACAGGTTTTGGAGAAGAAGTGAATCCTGGCCTGTCTACCCGGAGCAGTGGCGGCTTATTTTCAGTCCTGCTCATAGCGGGTATGGCTTTTAGCCCGGTTCAGGCGGAAGCTGAAGGCACCCCGGCATTTTCCGGCGGTGTAGACCCAGGCGGGCCAGCAACGAAGATCCCAACTGTGGTGGCGCCTTCCGCCTCCCCTCCGCTTGCCGGATCGGACGTGCCACTGAGCGGAGAGAAGGCGTGGCGCATTGCTGAAGGGTGGTATGCGCATACGGCTTTTCTGCTCATGCTGGGCGCGGGACCTGAAATCGTGGCGACAGTGGCCACGCCACGTGAATTTCCCTGGATGTTTCATCTGTTTCCAGCCCTTGAGCAGGCCAGGCCTTTAAGGGCCGGTCAGCTGGAGCCCGAGACGCTTCTGAAGCTGCAGAGCTCGCTGGTTTTCCTGCCGCGAGCCGAAGCCGGGCTACAGCCCGTACTGATACGTGAGGGGATGAAAACCGTCACGCTGGGCTTTCAGGATTTCGCCGGGCTTATGAATTGCCTGAAGGAGACGGAAGGCCTTGTTGCCACGCCGCTTGCCGCGCAACGGGCGCAACGTTACAGCCAGGCCCTGCAGGTCGCGCTGTCTGCAGGTGGCCAACCGCCTGCAGGGCGCCCGCGTGTCCTGCACCTGTCGTCGCTGAAGCCATTGCAGGTTGATGGGGCCAAGACCATCATTTCACAGTGGATCGAAGCTGGAGGCGGCCGGAATGCCGCTACGGTTACAGGCAATCACCGTCCTGTCACGGCTGAGCAGATCGTCGCCTGGGATCCTGACATTCTCATTCTGGCAGCCAATGCCGGCTCCCTGGAGGCCCTGCGCCGTGATCCGGTTCTGGGGCGTTTGCGCGCAGTCCGGGCTGGCCGGGTCTTCCGCAACCCTTCAGGGGTGTTCCTGTGGGACCGTTACGGGCCTGAACTGCTGCTGCAGCTCTCCTGGGCGCGTCAGGTCATCAGCCGGGGCCGGATTGACAGGAAAGACATGATCCACCGGATCATATCATTCTACCGCGATTTCTACGGTATTTCCCTGGAGCCGGATGAGGCCGTCCTCATTCTGGAGGCTCAGCCCCCCCGACCTCGCTGAGGTTTTTCAAGGCTCCCGGATTCTGGTCCCGGCTCTGCGCCTGCCTCATGCGCAGCTCAGAATTTGGCTGCGATCGTTCCGAAGAATTCCCGCGGGGCAGCGACGAACAGGTTGGGGTTCTGGTCGCCTTTGACCGAGGCTGCACCGTAAACGCCGCCGATGTAATTCTGCTGGAACAGATTGGTGACGCCGAAGGTCGCCTTGAAATTCTGGGCGAATCCCAGCTTGCCGAAGTCATAGGAGGCCGTCAGGCTGGAGGTCCAGTAAGCGGGGATCTTCATGTCGTTGGTGTAGGTCATGTACCGCTTGGCGTTATAGTTGGCGTTGAAGTCGAAGCTGAAGCGCTGGTAGTGGTAAGCAAGGTCGACCTTGTACATGAATTTCGGATAGTAGACCTGATGCATGCCGCGCAGGTTCAGCGGTCCCCCGTTCGCTCCCAGACCCGGCACAGCCTTGTTGCGGTAGGTCTCGTTGTTCCAGCTGAAGCTGTTGGTCAGGGCGAAACCCTGCAGCCAGCTGCCCGTCATGTTCTGGAAGGGCCGGACCGTGCCCAGCACGTCAGCGCCGAACATGCGCTCCTTGCCGATGTTGAGATACTGCCCGTTTGCATAACCGCCCACGGTCTGCGTGACGCTGACGAGACGGTTGTAGTATTCCGTGTGATAGAAATCCGCTGCCAGCATGAAGATCGGCGAGCTGTAACGATAGCCGAGCAGGTAGTTCCAGGTGCTTTCCGGCTTGAGCTTGGCAACGCCGTTGAGGCCGTATTTGGCATTGTTGAAGGCCTGCTGCGCTGACTGGTGCCAGGACCCCAGCCCGCTCCAGGCGGTCGTGTCGTAAGGCCGCATGTTTTCGGCGATGTCGATATAGGCCTCATGATGCTGCAGGAAGTGATAATCCAGATTGAAATGCGGCAGAAAGGCATTGGACGCGTTGAGCGATCCTGAGGCCTGGTGATTGTAGAACGGAATGTTGTAGCCGTTGAGCTGGTAGGCATTGCCGACCGTTTTCCAGCCTGGATTGACCCGTGAGTTGTTGTTCTGGGTTTCTGTCAGGGACTTGAAGCCGGCAGTGAATTTCAGCCCCCTGGTGATCGTGAAGGTGTCCTGCACGTAGAACTGGAACGTGTTGGAATTGAAGTTCCTCTGCCACCATTTGGTGCTGGAACCCTTGCTGTAATCATGCACGTCGTGCGGACCGTCCCATTGGTCGGCCCAGAGATATTCAGGCAGCTGGAAACGGTTGTTTTCATACCACAGCCCGGTTTTGATCAGGTTGCGGTCACCTGCGTGAATGTCGAAATTCTGGGTGAAGCCGATGCGGCGGGTGTTGGATTTCTGCCCCATCCAGGCGCTGGGCATGCCGTCAGGCGAGCTGACGCCCAGCTGCGTGTTGCCGTAATCGCCGTTGGAGACCTGCGCATATGCCACCGTGCGGGAGGTGACGTTCGAAAACAGCTTATAGTCGAAGTTCAGCGCACTCAGGTAGTTCTGCTGGTACTGGTTGCCGGCGTACTGGAAGTTGCCCGGATCAATCGGCTGGCCGTCCAGCCCCATTGGGAGATCAGGCAGCGTCACCCCTGCACAACCGCCCGCTTTCAGGCCGAGATTGGCTGCATTGGCACAGGCGAAGCCTTTGGCTTTCGACCAGTTCGGCATGCTGTAGGTGGTCTTGCGCCCCATGATTTTCCACATGCTTTCGGTCAGGGGCATGTAGTTGTCCTGGTCAAGGCGCGAATAATCGAACAGGGCTGTCAGCTTGCCGCGGTCCCCCTGGATGGGCTGCACGCCCTTGAAGTTGGCCAGCAGCTCGTCCTGCCCGCCTGCGCCTTTCCAGAGATTCTGGTCGGTGCGGGAGAAAGCGGCATAGAACTTGGTGCCGGTATCGTTCAGCTTGCCGGAATCAGCGCGTGCAAAGGTGCGGTAGGCGCCATAGGAGCCGAACATCTGGCTGACCTGCCCGCCCGCCTTGTTGAGCGGGTCCGAGGTCGTGTAGCTGATCGCCCCGCCCAGCGTCTGGGTGGAAGGCGTATCCAGTGCGCCTGCGCCCTGGGACATGGCGATGGAGGTTACGTTCTCCTGGATTTCCGCCTGATCGATGGAAAGCCCGTACGCATTGCCGAACCCCTGACCTCCCAGCGGAATGCCGTCCATGGTCACGCCGAGCTGGGTGAGGTTGAAGCCGCGCACGTAGAGCGTGTCCGCCACGGCATCGAGCCCCAGCGCATCGGAGGAGGTGAAGTTGGCGCCGGGTGTGGTGTAGGCCAGAATTGCGTTGGGATTCGTGCCTGTGACGAATTCATTCATCGTCTGACGACTGACTACGTCCACAGCGCCGTGCGAGACGTGGCGGCGGGCGCCGATCTTCATCGTTTCCGTGCCCCCGTCAATATTGCGGCGCCGATGCCTGCGCACAGCACCAGTGCCAGCGCTGGAGAGAGGCACAATCTCCCGGCCATCTGCGCTGCGGGCAGCCGGCCCGCCTGGCCGTCTCCCTTCTGCGCGTGCTGGTGTCAGATGGCGTGCAGCGCGTGCCCTATGGGGACCAGCCTGCCGGCCCGGCCTCCCGCTGTGGCTGGCGGGCCTGTAGGCCGGCATGCCTTTCAGTTTGAAATAGGGCTCATTCGGGTCGAGGCTCGAAGCACGGGCAGGGCCGGGAGAGAGAATAATGGCCGCCATTGACGAGAAGAGAAGCGCGTAAGGGGTTTTGCGTGTCGTCATGGCGGACCCTTTCGTGGAAACTGTGGCGCATCAGCACGCCGAATCGGCTGAATGGCGTGCTTCCCGTCATGGTCCTTTCAGCCAGGCCCGTTGCTGAAATGGCGGAGAAGCACACTGACAGCCTTGATTATGACTTAGCGTAACGTTCTGATGTCAATACGTTTCAATTATGAAACTTAATGGAGAAGGGCTTTGGGAGAGAATCTGAGACCGTGACGGCACAGGGTGTGGCGTTTGGGCCATAGTCTGGGCAGCGCCGAATCTGTATTCAGGCGTTGACGACTGGAGAGCGGTCAAGGCCGTGCGCTAAGGAAGGAAAAAGGACCGATAGGCCTGCAAGGCCGGGCCTGCTAAACTGCCCGGGCCTGCGACGGGGCGAAGCAAAGGGGCCAAAGGCTGCCGCTTTTTTTTACGTTTCGGGCGCTGAGATCTTCAATGCAACAGGAGTGCCGAGACCGTGGAGTATTATCTTTGTGACACTGACAGCCCCAGCGGTCTGACGGCGCTGGTCAATGAATATCTGGGCAAGGGCTATCAGCTCTATGGCGATGTGACGATGTACAACCTTCCCAATGGCGGTGTGCGCTACAATCAGGCCATGACCCGCCAGTCGGCGCCCAGCCAGGCAGCAAGCCAGCCGGCCGCCACGGCCTCAAAGTCCGACCAGGGCACCCATGGTTCTGGGAAAGCGGCGAGCTGAAGGACGCCTGCCCGGGATGTTTTTCCGGCAGGCCTCTCGGCACGGCGAAACGAGAGGCATATGAAAAACCCCTCCTGGTTCAGGAGGGGTTTTCAAGCATGTTCTCAAGCAGGGATTGCCCTGAGCGGGCAGGCTGTGGCCGGGACTTTACTTGGGGGCCAGAATCATGATCATCAGCCGGTTTTCCATGCGTGGCATCTGCTCTGCCTTGGCGAGATCCTCCACTTCAGCACGGATGCGTTCCAGCATTTTGAGCCCCAGCTCCTGATGGGCCATTTCACGGCCCTTGAAGCGCAGGGAAACCTTGACCTTATCGCCATCTTCAAGGAATGACTGTACCGCCTTGAGCTTGGTCTGGAAGTCATGCTCGCCTGTGCCAGGCCGGACCTTGACCTCCTTGAGTTCGATGACTTTCTGTTTCTTGCGGGCCTCGTTGCGCTTTTTCTGCTGTTCGTATTTGAACTTGCCGTAATCGAGAATCTTGGCGACCGGCGGTTCAGCGGTCGGGCTGATTTCAAGCAGGTCCAGACCGGCTGCAAAAGCACGCTGGAGGGCATCGCGCGTGGGGAGGATGCCTATCATTTCGCCGTCAGCATCGATGACACGAACCTGAGGCACACGGATCTCTTCATTGACGCGCGGCCCTTCACGGGTCGGGGCGGCTGGAAACGGCGGTCTAGCTATGGTCGACTCTCCTGTCACTGTCGCAATGGTTTTTTCTGCTTCATAGCTTCCAGCCTGCGCCAGTGCAAGGCGCAGGGGAAGTATTATGGATCTTGCCTGCAGGTTAATTCAGCTCAGGCGGCGGCTGTCTGTGCAGCCGCCTCGCGGGCGCGGCGCAGGTCAGGCGGGGTGGCTTCCTGCGCCAGTTGCTGCACGGCTTCAGACAGGGGCAGGACCTCCTGCTCCTTGCCGCCCAGGCGGCGCATGGCCACCGTGCCTTCCTCGGCTTCACGCCGCCCCACAACCAGGATCACCGGCACGCGGGCCAGACTGTGTTCACGGACTTTGGCATTGATCTTCTCATTGCGCGTATCGGCTTCCGCATTCAGCCCGGCAGCCTTCAGGGCTGCGGTGACCTGTTCCGCATAAGGTGCCGCGTCCGTTACGATACTGGCAACCACCACCTGGGTGGGTGCCAGCCAGAGCGGGAACTTGCCGGCATACTGCTCGATGAGAATGCCGAGGAAGCGTTCAAAACTGCCCAGAATGGCCCGGTGCAGCATGACCGGCCGGTGGCGTTGGCTGTCCTCGCCGATATAGGAGGCGTCCAGCCGCTCCGGCATGACATAATCCACCTGCAGCGTTCCGCACTGCCAGTCCCGGCCGATCGCATCAGTGAGCACGAATTCCAGCTTGGGGCCATAGAAGGCGCCTTCACCGGGATTGAGCTCATACTCCACGCCGACCATCTCGCAAGCGCGTTTCAGCGCCGCTTCAGCGCGGTCCCAGGTCGCATCATCGCCGGCGCGGGTTTCCGGACGATCGGAGAACTTGACCCGGAAGGAATCAAAGCCGAGATCACGATAGACTTCGCTCAGCATGGTGACGAAACGGGCCGTCTCTTCGGCGATCTGGTCATCGGTGCAGAAGATATGCGCGTCATCCTGGGTGAAGCCGCGCACGCGCATCAGCCCGTGCAGGGCGCCGGAAGGCTCATAACGATGACAGGCCCCGAATTCTGCCATGCGCAAGGGCAGTTCCCGGTAGGAGCGCAGCCCGTGGCGGAAGATCTGGACATGGCACGGGCAGTTCATGGGCTTGAGGGCCAGAACCTTGTCTTCCTCTTCCACCGTCGCAACGAACATGTTCTCGCGGTATTTGTCCCAGTGGCCCGAGGCTTCCCAGAAAGCACGGTCGAGCAGTTGCGGCGTGCGGACTTCCTGATAACCGTTACGGTTCTGGGCGCGACGCATGTAGTCCTGCAGGGTGGAATACAGGCGCCAGCCTTTCTGATGCCAGAAGATCTGCCCCACAGCTTCCTCCTGGATGTGGAACAGATCCATCTCACGCCCGATGCGCCGGTGATCGCGTTTTTCGGCCTCCTCGAGGCGCTGGAGATGGGCGGAAAGTTCCTTTTTGTCACGCCAGGCCGTGCCGTAAATGCGCGTCAGCATGGGGTTGCGGTGGTCACCGCGCCAATAGGCCCCTGCCACCCGCATCAGTTTGAAGGCCGTTCCCACGTCAGCAGTGGTGCGCAAATGCGGGCCGCGACACAGGTCGAGCCATTCGCCCTGACGGTAGATCGAGATCTCTTCATCAGCCGGCAGGTCACGGATGAGCTGAGCCTTGAAGTGCTCGCCCTTCTCCTCGAAAAAGCGGATCGCTTCATCACGCGCCCAGACTTCGCGCGTGAAGGGCTCGGCCTTTTCCACGATCTCGCGCATTTTCGCTTCAATGGCGGGGAAGTCTTCAGGCGTGAAGGGCACTTCACGCGAAAAATCGTAGTAGAAACCGTCCTTGATGCTCGGCCCGATCGTCACCTGGGTTTCAGGCCACAGGCTCTGGACGGCTTCAGCAAGCACATGGGCCGTGTCATGGCGGATCATTTCAAGCGCCTCGTCATCCTTGCGGGTGACAAAACGCAGGCGTGCGTCATGATCGATGGGGGTATCGATATCGACCAGCTTGCCGTCCACCTCCATGGCCAGCGCCGCACGTGCGAGACCGGCCCCGATGGCTGCGGCGACGGTAGTGCCGGTCACAGACCCGTCGAAGTTGCGAACACTTCCGTCGGGCAGGGTGATGGCAGGCATGAAGAAGCTCCTTGAGCAGGGGTAGAGCGGGACAGGACGCGAAGGAAATCGCGCAAAAGCTGGAAAACAGCGCCGGAAGAGATGGAAGATCCGCAAACGGAGCGGCCAAAGATGCCGCGACCGTTGCCGCTTCGCAACCCTTTAGGTGCCCCGGCCTTTTTCAAAACGGACCGGGTGGTTCAGCGGGAGGGTTCAGTCAGAAGGTGGCCTTCAAGATAGGCGATGACAGTTTCGGGCTGGAGGGCGTTGAGATCGGGCATGGAAAGAATATGGCTGCGCCCCGGCGTGACGGAAAGGGGGGCGGTACGCCGCGGGTCGCTTTCTGCAGAGAACAGAGTCAGCGTCGGGGCATCCATGGCGGCAGCCACATGCAGGGGGCCGGTATCGTTGCCGATGACCAGTGTCGCGCCTCGCATCACCTCGGCAAGGCCTGTCAGGGAAGTGTGGCCGGTCAGGTCATGCAGGGGCAGGCCGAGCTCTGCTGCGGCCTGGGCCAGGCTGTGTCCGGCTTTGCGCTCACCAGTACTTCCGACAACGATCGCTTCCAGCCCGTGTTTCTGCAGCAGCGGCAGCAGGGCAGCGTAATGTTCTACCGGCCAGCGTTTGGCCGGGCGGTGGGCGGCAGCCCCCGGAACCAGCACAACATAAGGGGCTGCCAGCCGGCCGAGTGCTTTATCTACCACCTCTGGTTGCAGCCAGTGCGGCACGTGGCGCGGTCGGGAGGGGATGCCTGCGCAGCGTAACTGTTCTTCCTGCCGCAGCAGAGTGTGCATCTGACGGCGTAGCGGGGTGGCATGGCGCCAGCGTGCGCCTGGATGGGCGCTGCACCAATCGGGCCGCTTCCGGGAGAGCCGGCTGAGACGCTGGTAATGCCGTGTCCGTGAGGAGTTCTGGAAGTCATAGACACGGTCAACCGTGCTGAAGAGGCGGTGCATTTTCACAAGATGCCGCCAGTCTGCAAAAGACGGGCGGTCATCAGTCACAACAGCGTCGAACCAGGGTGAACGGGTCGCCAGGTTTTGGTAAAAGCTGCCGGTCAGCAGGGTGATATGGGTGCCTGGAAAAGCCTGGCGCAGGGAGTCGAAAACCGGAAAGGCTTGAAAGAAATCACCCAGCGCCCCGTGCCGGATGACCAGAAAACGCTTCCCGGTTTCTCCAGTGGTCCGGTTGCCGGGCCCGCCTGAAACAGGCGGGGCTTTCTGCAATCCGGACCATTTGGATAAAGGCCGGTTGGAGAAAGACAGGAGAGCCCAGTCAGTTTCCACCGGCAGGGGATTTTGCGCCGCCCTTGCCCGTAGAGTCCCCGTTGGCCACCACGACCATGGCCGGTTTCAGGAGGCGGTTGTTCAGCTTCCAGGTCGGCGACCAGACCTGAACGATCTGCCCGGGTGCGTGATCGGGGGAAGCTACTTCCTGCATGGCCTGATGCTCATTGGCATCGAAAGCCTGGCCTTCCGCTTCATGGCGGGTGATACCGTGGCGCTCGAGAATAGACAGCAGGGAACGCTCGGTGCTTTTCAGGCCTTCGCGCGTCTTGTCCATAATGGCTGCGATATCGACTTCTCCTTGCTTGACCACGGGCAGGGAAGCGATGGCGCGTTCCAGGTTTTCAGCTCCTTCGACGATGTCCTTGGCGAATTTCTGCAGGCCGAACAGGCGTGCATCGGACACTTCGCGCTGGGCACGGTTGCGCACGTTCTGCACTTCCGCTTCGGCCCTCATCCAGCGGTTCTTCATCTCCTCCAGCTCGGCTTCAAGCTGGGTGATGCGTTCTTGGGGGTCCAGTGCGCCTTCTGCGCCTTCCACAGATTGCGCTTCCGCTTCGGGCGCCTGATCCTGAGCGTGTTCCTGCTCAGGTGCTGCAGCAGTGCCCTGTTCGTGCTGAGGGGGATTCTGGTGCTGGCCGTGCTGGGAGTTGGAATGCTGTTTCTTCATGTCGGGACCCTTCCTGTTGGGTTTCCTGGTGGCGGGCGTCGGTTGTGGTTGGTGGCCGGGCCGCTCTGTCCACATTTCATGTAACTTATTGAACCACATAGGCAGGATTGACCTGAAAGCAAGAGGGCGAGGGGATCGACAGGCGCCATGTTTTTGTCCCTTCATGCCTTTACAGCCTGTGTTGTGAAAGGACCAGCCGCAACGGGAGAGAGCCGGTTACCTTTCCAGGTTTCCGGCCTCCCTCTTGCTCCCTTGGTGAAAGCAACGTTACAGAGGAAGACATGACGCAAACGATTTCTCCGTCTTTCCCGTCCGCCGGCCCCCGCTTTGCCAATGCCGGTTCCCCCGCATCTGCCAGCGGGCTCTCACAGCCGGGCGCCGCTTCCGCTGCGCCTTCCCCCGCACGCCCGCAGCCGGTGATCGCGCTTGTTGATGATGACCGCAACATCCTGACATCCGTGCAGATGACCCTGGAGGCGGAAGGGTTCACCGTTCATACCTATACGGACGGCGAGAGCGCGCTGCAGGGTCTGCTGGCCCGTCCGGTGGCTCTGGCGGTCCTGGACGTCAAGATGCCCCGCATGGACGGGATGGAACTCCTGCGTCGTCTGCGGGCGCGCTCGAGCATGCCGGTCATTTTCCTGACTTCGAAGGATGAGGAAATGGACCAGCTCATGGGGCTGAGGCTGGGGGCGGATGACTATATCACCAAGCCCTTTTCGGTCCGTCTGCTCGTCGAGCGAATCCGCGCGCTTCTGCGTCGCCATGAGGTGAGCCAGGCGGAAGCCACTGGCGAGGCGGTTGCCGGCGCGCCGGTCATGATGCGTGGGGACCTGGCGCTGGATGAAAGCCGGCATCAGTGCCTCTGGAAAGGGCAGGAAGTGGCCCTGACCGTGACAGAATTCCTCCTGGTCAAGGCGCTGGCAGTGCGTCCGGGTATCGTGAAGTCCCGCGACCAGCTGATCGATGCGGCTTATGGGGATAGCGTCTATGTGGATGACCGCACCATCGACAGCCACATCAAGCGCGTGCGCAAGAAATTCCGTCAGGTGGATGAGGCCTTCAATCAGATCGAGACACTTTACGGGATCGGCTACCGTTACCGCGAATGAGCGTTCCCGCATGAGCCGCCTCCATGAAATGGTCCTGAATGAAGGGTCCGTGCGCAGTGCAGGAGACGCGTCCAGCGCCAGGGGCTGGCGTGGCTGAGGCACAGCAGGCCGATATGCGGTCGCGCAGAGGGGGTCTGCAGTTTCTGCGGCCTTCTGGGGGTTCCGCTCTGAAAAGAGCCCTCCGGCTGGTGCAGCAGCATTTCCAGCGCCTGCTTTCGCCTCTTCTGGGGCGTATTCTTCTGGTCAACGTGCTGCCTTTGGCTTTGCTGGCAGGGCTCCTGCTTTCCATCAATCAGTTCCAGACCGGCCTGCTGGAAGCCGATGTCACCGCGCTGCGTGAGCAGGGACATATTTATGCAGGCGCGTTGGGGCAATCAGCGGTCCGGCGTGTTGGGGGTGGGCCGGTGCTTGATGTCGGCCTGGCGCGCCCTTTGCTGACAGAGCTGGTGGCCTCGAGTCACAATGCCCATGCACGTCTCTTCGGCCCGGACGGTCGCCTGCTGGTTGACAGTCATCAGGGTAAGGGGCCGCATGGTTCAGCGGCCCGATCTTCCGAGCCGGAACCGCCACGCCCGCGCGGCGAGGATGCGGTGGATGCCTTTTATGGCTGGATCCTGTCCTGGCTGCCGCTCAACAGCCGTACGGGTCCTGTGCCGTTCGAGGGGGCGGAAGGCGAGGGAGACGGGCGTGGCCGGCCGGGCGTGGCCCCGCCCCCCCTTGGCGGCCTGGTGGAATTGCCGCCCTATATCCGTCGCACCGCCGGCCACCAGCTGGTGATCACGGTCGTTGAGCCTGTCATGCATGGTGGCCATACGGTAGGCGAGATTCAGCTCACCCGCCGCGATCCGGAAATTGACCGTTCCCTGTTCGTCGTGCGCTCGGCCATTCTCACCCTCATGTTCGGGGCCCTCCTCGTGACGGTGCTGCTGTCGTGGTATCTGTTTCACACGATCGCCAGTCCGCTGCGCCGGCTTGTCAGGTCCTCACGGGAAATGAGGGAACCTGGTCACGGGCGGGCAGATTGCGTGCCTGCTCCCTTGCTGGGCCGGCGCGATGAGATCGGCGTGCTGGCACGCGCGCTGCGGGTAAGCACCCTGGCGCTGTGGGCGCGCCTTGATGATACGGAACGCTTTGCAGCTGAAGTCAGCCACGAGCTGAAAAATCCGCTTTCTTCCATCCGCTCAGCCCTGGAAACCCTGCCGCGCCTGCCTAATGGTGAGCCGCGCAAGCGCCTGCTGACCATTCTGACCGATGACGTGCAGCGGCTTGAAAGGCTGATTTCCGACATTTCCGAAGCCAGCCGGATCGAAGGGGAACTTTCGCGCGGCCGTCATGAAGCGGTGGATATCCTGCCTCTGCTTTCAGTGCTGGTGGAGATGCACGAGACGACCCGCGCACCAGGTGATCCCCATCTGGTGCTTGAAGTGGAGTCGGGCTCTTCTTCGGGAGCGGCACGGAGCAAGGGAGAGGGTTTGCCGTCCTTCTGCGTCATGGCGGTGGGGGACCGGCTCGTGCAGGTCATCCGCAACCTCATCAGCAATGCCCTGTCCTTCTCCCCCCCTGACGGGCAGGTCACACTTCGGATCCGTTCCGTATCAGTGCCGCAGAACGGCGCCTCTTCAACAGCCCTGCAAGCGTCCTCTCTGGCCCAGGATGTCCTGAAACCGGCCCCCTCTGCTGCCGGTTCCCACAAGATGCGGGAGATGGTGGAGATCGAAGTGAGTGATCAGGGGCCGGGTGTGCCGCCTGCCAAGCTGGAAAACATTTTTGACCGGTTTTATTCCGAGCGCCCGGGCAGTGAGCATTTCGGGCAGCATTCGGGGCTGGGGCTTGCGATCAGCCGACAGATCATCCAGGCCCTTGATGGCACCTTGCAGGCGGAAAACATCTATTGCGCCGGCCCTCCGCAAGCGCAGCACAGTGACGCAGGCCTGCCTTCAACGACCGCTGTGCCTGCAGGCCCCTTTGCCTGCGGGGCACGTTTCATCGTCCGCCTGCCCCGTTGCGCCTGTCCCGCCCACAGCGTCGGCGAAGGAGGGGAAGAGTGAGGAAAGAAGTACACAGTTCTTCTGGAAGGAAGAGGGAGGCATTGGTGCCTGGGCGGTTTTGGGGCCATATGCCTGAATATTGTTCAGAGAGCTTTTATTCTTTTTGTGTCCCTCGCCAGTTTCCAGCAGTCTCAGCCAGCAGTCTCAGGATGAGTTCATGAAGCCTGTTACCCCGCCTGCCTCGCCGCCCGTGCCCGCGTGCCCAGCCCCCGCCCAGGGTCCTTCAGCACGGGAGGCTGTGACAGGCGGCGTTCCGACAGAACTTCAGGCCGAAGAGCGGCTGGAGACACAGCCGAGCCGCAGGATCTTTCTCGTGAGCGGGCTGTCAGGGGCAGGGAAAGCGTCCATTCTGCGCATGCTGGAGGATCTGGGCTGCGAAGTGGTGGACAATCCGCCCCTTGACCTGTTTGACGCACTTACGCTTCAGGCACAGCCGGAACTGCCCGATCATTTGGCAGCCCCTCTGGCGATCGGTATTGACGTGCGGAGTCGTGGTTTTGAAGCAGCAGGGCTGATGGAGCGGTTGGCGCGCCTGCGGGCCAGGCCGGGTCAGACAGTGCAGCTGATTTACGCCACCGCTGAAGATGATGTCCTCCTGCGCCGGTTCACTGCGACCCGGCGGCGGCATCCGCTGGCCACAGGCGGCAACATCCTGTCGGGCATTACGCGCGAACGGCAGTTGTTGGCTCCCCTGCGTGAAGCGGCGGATCTGGTGGTCGATACTTCCGACCTGCCCCTGCCGGACCTGCGCCGGCTGATCGGTGCGCGTTTTGGCGATGCGACCGGGAAAGGGCTGGCGCTGGTCATCATGTCCTTCGCCTATCCGGCAGGGCTGCCCCGAGAGGCGGATATGGTGTTTGACGTGCGCTTTCTGCGCAATCCCCATTATGATGATGAACTGCGCCCTGGCACCGGACTGGATCGTAATGTTGCAGACTACGTGAAGGCCGATCCCTTTTTTGAAGCGTTTTACGGTCATCTGACCGGGCTGCTGGAAACAGTGGTGCCGCGCTTCGTGGAGGAGGGGAAAAAATACGTCACGATTGCTTTCGGCTGCAGTGGCGGGCGGCATCGTTCCGTCACCTTGGCGGAGGCCGTGGCCCAGGATCTGGCCCAGAAACTCGCCCAAGCCCGCCAGCTGGCCTCTGCTGACAGTGACCGACCGGGCGGAGGCAACATAGGGCTGGCCCAGGTGGACTCAGTCATGATCCTGCACCGGGAACTGGCCCGGCAGGGGCAGGATTCCTGGCGCTGGGCCGTCGCGCCGAACGGCTTGCCGGCCCTTGATCCTGCCGAGCCTGTCTGAACAGAGGCCAGGCTGTCGTGCAGGAAGGCTCTCAGAAAGATCAGTGCCGGAAAGACCAACCCTCGGCGGGGCACCGCCCCGAGGCGCAACAGGGGCTGGCCTTTTCTGCAGAAGTCGAAGCGCAGCTGGAGGCGGCGCGCCAGTGGTGCGTTGCGCGTGGCGAGCGCCTGACGCCCACGCGGGCTCAGGTCCTTGGCCTTATCCTTTCAGACCCCAGGCCGTCAGGAGCTTATGAGCTCCTGAGCCGCCTGCGGGAAAGCCATCCCCGCGCCGCGCCCCCCACGGTCTACCGGGCGCTGGAGTTTCTGCTCGGTCTCGGGCTGATACACCGTATCGAACGTTTGAGTGCCTTTACAGCCTGTCTGCACGTTCTGGAATGCCATGATTCTAGCTGCTGTCCGGCCGGTTCAGAGGCCGGGAGAGCGGTTTCTGAAGAAGCCGGAACCACAGTGCCGAAATGGGCGGGGCACAGGGCTTATTTCCTGATCTGCCGCCTTTGCGGGCATGTCAGGGAACTGGAAGAGGCGCTGGTCAGCCGTCTTCTCCTGCAGACGGCCAGCGGGCTGGGATTCAGGGCGGAAAGTGCAACTGTGGAAATCGTTGGGGTCTGCGCTGAGTGTGCGGGCAAATGAGCCTTCAGCTCGCGCAATCGTGACCGGGGCCGGGATGGACGGAGGTAGAATTAGGGCGTTTTTTTGTCTGCATCGAGCTTACCTCGATAGGGCCCGATTCCGGCGCTGCAAGGGATTTTCTCCCCGGCATGTCGGTCTCGCGAGGTATCGGGACGCATCGCATCGGGAGCGTGTCTGCTTCTGGTGTAGTCCCAGCCCGTCATGCGTTCTGTTCTGCTGAAGCATCACGGGAAATCCTGAAGAAGGCTGGAAGGCCGTCTGTTTGAAAGGCAGTCTGTGCGGGCAGCCAGGCCCTGTGCCCCTCGCAAGATATGGCCCGATGTGAGGAGAGGTTCTGCATGAGTACAGCTGTTTCGTCGGGAGCCGGCAAATCCGGCCCTGATTTCGGGCAGGTCGACCCGCTTGCGGCTCGGCGTGTTCTGACCTTCTGCGTTCTCGCAGCTCTGGGCGGATTGATGTGCGGGATGGATATCGGGGTTATTTCCGGTGTTCTCAAGCCTTTCGGCATTCAGTTCAATGTTTCGAATTTCGGCAAGGAATGGGTGGTCGCCGCCATGCTGGCCGGCGCTTTCGTCGGTGCGCTGACAGGCGGTTTTTTCTGTCAGAAGATCGGCCGCAAGAGCACTCTGACCCTTGCAGCGGGCGCTTTCGGACTGGGCGCGCTGTTCTGTGCGATGAGCTGGTCTCTGGGCAGCATGGTATGTGGTCGCTTCGTGGTCGGTCTCGGGCTTGGCCTCGCTTCCTTCACCGCCCCGCTCTATCTCTCGGAGATCGCCCCCGCTGACAAACGTGGCACGATGGGCACGCTGTGGCAGCTGATGATCACGCTGGGGATTTTCCTGACCTTCTTTACGAATGGCTGGATTTCCGGCGTGGCGACTTCAGAACACAGCTGGCGCTTTATGCTTCTGGTTGAAGCTGTTCCGGCCCTTGTTTTCTGCGTTCTCTTCTTCTTTCTGCCCCGCAGCCCGCGCTGGCTGCTGATGAAGGGCCGTTGGGAAGAAGCCCTGGCCGGCCTGACCCTTCTGCGGGACACGCCGCAGCAGGCTGAAAAGGAACTGCAGGCCATCAGGACCCAGCTGCAGGCGAAGCAGGAAGGCTTCAGCCTTTTCAGGGACAATCCCAATTTCCGCCGCTCGGTGATGCTGGGCATGCTGCTGATGATCATCCAGCAGTTCGCCGGTATCAACATCATCATGTATTACGCACCGAAAGTGCTTGAAGAGGCCCATTTCAGCCCGGCCGGGCAGATGTGGGGCACAGCCCTCATCGGTTTCGTCAATTTCGTGATGACATTCGTCGCGGTGCTGTATTCCGACCGCCTGGGCCGCAAGCCGCTGCTTTATATGGGGTTTGGCGGCATGGCGATCAGCATGGGGTTGCTGGCCTTCCTTCTGAGCCTGCCGACGGAAAGCCATTTCGACCAGATGGCCATTCTGGTCCTGATCATCATCTTTGTCGGCGCGTTTGCCATGTCTGTCGGGCCGCTGCCGTGGGTGATCTGCTCGGAAATCCAGCCTGCCAAAGGCCGCAATTTCGGCATGACGGTCTCCACAGCCACCAATATGTGCTGCAACTTCCTCATCGGCCTCACCTTCCTGTCCATTCTCGAAGCGCTGGGGCCTTCCAATACCTTCTGGCTGTTCACCGGGTTCAACGTGGCGGCGATTATCCTGGTCTATTTCTTCGTGCCTGAAACCAAGGATGTGCCCATGGAGAAGCTGGATGAGCGGCTGATGCGCGGCGTACGTCTGCGTGACCTGGGACGCGCGGACTGAAACCTTGCGGTAACGCATCCAGGCGCGACAGTTTCAGCCAGGCCGGTCGGTGGAAATGCCGACCGGCCTTTTTACCGGAAAGTTGCGCTCCCGGCAGGTTGGGTTACACTGCCGTGGTCTGCAAAGCGTGGAAAAGCCTGGCTTTGCAGACAAAGGAGGAAACCCGCTGCCGGCCGGGAAGGGAGAGGCAATGTCAGACGCGCATACACCGGATAAGCGGGGTCCCGGAGAAAGCCTGGTGCGCAAGGACCTGCAGGCCAGCCAGACTTCCAGAGACCCTGGTCTCATGGAAAACGGTGAGAGCGACGAAACGACCTCCCTTTTCGATCCAGCGCGTTTCAAGATTCTGGCGCTCGGGCTGATCGCCGCCCTGGGCGGGCTGCTGTCTGGTCTGGATGTCGGGGTTATTTCCGGTGCGCTGAATTTCATCGGACGTACCTACCATGCTTCGACCGTCGCCCTGGAATGGGTGGTCAGCGCCATGATGGCGGGAGCGGCCCTTGGGTCGATCAGTGCCGGATGGCTTTCTTATCATCTGGGTCGCAAGCGGGCCCTGTTTCTGGGTGCCGCAACTTTTGCGATCGGGGCACTCGGCTGTGCGCTGAGCTGGTCTCTGGGATCGTTGATCTGCTTCCGGGCCATCATGGGGCTGGCGATCGGACTGGCTGCTTTCACCGCGCCACTCTACCTGTCGGAAATCGCCACGGAAGAAACGCGCGGCGCCATGGTCTCGATGTACCAGCTGATGGTGACGATCGGCATCTTCCTGGCTTTTCTGTCCGACACGCTGCTGTCCTACTCCGGCAACTGGCGCTGGATGTTCGGTGTCGTTGCCATCCCGGCCATTCTCTTTCTCATCGGCCTGATCTTTCTGCCGCACAGTCCGCGCTGGCTCATGATGCGCGGACGTTATAAAGAGGCACGTGCCATCCTTCTCGACCTGCGCGAGACCCCTCAGGAAGCCGCGCAGGAAGCCAAAAGCATCCGTGCCCAGCTGAAGACCAGGCAGGAAGGGTGGAAGCTCTTCCGGACCAATCTGAATTTCCGTCGTTCGATCGTGCTGGGCATGCTGCTGCAGATCATGCAGCAACTGGCCGGTATCAATATCGTGATGTATTACGCGCCGGAAATTCTGCAGCAGGCCCATTTCGACACGCAGGGACAGATGTGGTGCACGGCCCTGATCGGTCTTGTGAACATGCTGGCCACCTTTGTGGCGCTCGGGCTGGTGGACCGCCTGGGTCGCAAGCCCATTCTGTACATGGGGTTTGCTGTCATGGCTGTGGGCATGGGGCTGCTGGGCTGGTTGCTGCATGGGGGTATGCATACCGAGGCCTCACAGATGGCAGCGGTTTTTCTGCTGGTTGTCTTCAGCGCCGGGTTCGCCATGTCTGTCGGCCCGCTGGCCTGGCTTCTGTGCTCTGAAATTCAGCCCGCTGCCGGGCGTGATTTCGGCGTCGCTGTCTCGACCTTTACCAACTGGACCGCCAATCTCGTTGTCGGCCTCACATTTCTGTCGCTCATGCAGAAGCTCGGCGCAGCTGACACGTTCTGGTTGTTTGCCAGCCTCAACGCTCTGTTCATGGTGCTGACCTATCTCTTCGTCCCTGAGACGAAAGGCGTTTCCCTGGCTAAGCTCCAGAACCGGTTGATGCGTGGCGTCAGGCTGCGCGACATCGGGCGCACCTGAATTTCAGGGGCTGGGCGAGCGGCTTGCAGCTGCGTTTACCGCCCGGTCAGCGGAACGGCTGCTTAACGGCTTCAGGGCTGTCGGTGAAGAAATAAGGACGGAACGGTCCCAGCATCTCCTGTAGGGTGGCCTGCTCTTCAGGGGAGAGGCGGGCGTGAAAGACCGGCAGGAGCCGCAGGGCCAGGTGGCGGTCTTTGCGCATGAGCGCCCCCAGTCCTGCCAGTGTGGGCGGCAGCCTCAGCCCTTCCTGCAGAAAGCGGATGAAAGGCAGGGTCTGCCAGGTGCTTTCCTTTTTGAAGCGGGGTGCGGCTTCAAGGGTGAAGTTTTCCCACAGCTGCACCTGCAGACGGTCAGCGACCACCGCTTCCCCAGGCGGGGCAGAGAGAAAGAGCTGTGGGTGCAACTGCTGCAGGGCCACGCTGTTCTGCCGGCTGCCCGAGCGCAGGCCATAAGCCAGCACGCCGTTGAGACGCCTGTCTTCCAGGAAGGTGAAATCATCCAACCCACCCTGTGGCGTGCAGGCCAGGAGGAAAACGAGCCCGGGGGCAAACTCCATGCGCAGCCCGTAAAGCTGGGGCAGCGCCTGAGTTACCGCAGGGCCGGGCGCGGCAGGCGTTTCAGACCCGGATTCCGGTGGGGTGTCCGCCAGAAGCTGCACCAGCCCATCCTGCTGCACGCCCAGGCCATGGCCGTTCCAGGCGACGATTCTGGTCAGCGAGAAAGGTAGTTGGGGAGCCGGAGGCTGCCAGGCTTCCGGTTCCGCTACAGGCAGAGGCAACAGGGCTTCTGCAGCACCCTGGAAAATCACCTCGCGCATCCAGGCCTGAACCGGGCCGAGCGCCGCACAGGGACGCCTGTCTTCCAGCTCGTTGCGGTCGCCTGCCAGAAAGTCGGGCAGACGCAGCTGCAGATTGGCGCGGCGGCGCGCGCGTTCAGTGAACTGCTCCAGGCTGCGGACCTGATAATGCCGGACACGGGCCGTGCCCCAATCGGGCAGCGCCTGCTGGATGCCGGGCCGTTCCCAGTTCACCTGCTGCTGCCCCGGGGTGACGTAATGGCCTTTTTTGAGCGGGAAGATATGGGGGTTGATCCAGCCGCCGTCCCAGCAGTCAGGTCGCACAAAGCTTTTGACGTGCCGGTTGATCGGTTCTTCAGGGCGGCTGTGGCGCGTAAAGGCGTGAAAGGCGGGCTGGACCGGGCGGAGCACCAGCTGATTGCTTCCCTGCAGGCACCAGCTGATGGCCACGCCGCCGACTTCCTCGCTGAAGTCACCCAGAAATGCCTGGAGATTACTGTGGCGATGGAGGTCGAGATACTCGTCACTGTCCAGAAACCCTACCCAGTCGCATTGTCCCTGAAGAAGATGCAGGGCGGTCTGGTAGGCATGCTGCTGGCGCCCGTCCACCGGGCCGTCAGACCAGGGCAGGCGATAGATCCTGACGTCATGCAGCGCCGCAGCGGCCTGCAGAAGATCCATTGTGCCGTCTGTCGAGCCGTCATCGAAAAGGACGAACGTGTCGACACCCAGGCGCGCATGCCATCCCATCCAGGGCAGGAGGTCGTCAGCCTCATTGCGGATGATGCCGACGAGCGCGGTTTTCACAGGGTCTCTGCCGGGCATCTGCAGACCGTCAGCTCATGACGACGTTGATACGGGCCTCATGGAACCGTTTCAGCACATCCTGAAGCAACGCGCTCTTGATGCCCAGCGAGTTCTTCACGTTGTAGAATGAAACGGTCAGGCACATCGTGACCTGCAGGTCGTCCAGCGCCGTGGTGATGATACCCGGCGCCGGCAGGGCCAGGACAAGCGGCTGGTCATTGGCGGCAGCAAGCATGAGCGCCTGCGCCTTGTCCAGATCGACGTCACGCGAAAGCGTGAAGTTCAGCGACAGGTTGGTCGGCTGGTCGCCGAAGCTTGCATTGGTAACGTTGGATGTGACCAGCTGGGAATTGGGCACGATGAGCGTGGCGCCGTCTATCAGGGTGATGTCGGTTGCGCGGATATTGATCCGCTGAACCACACCCTTGATGCCGCCGATGATAATGACATTGCCGGGCTGGATGGGCCGTCCGGCCAGCAGAATGATGCCGGAGATGAAGTCCTTGACGATGGACTGCAGACCGAACCCCACGCCGACCGACAGCGCGCTCACCACCCAGGTCAGGTTCTGCACCGACACACCCATCATGGAAAGCAGGGTAAGCCCTGTCATGATCCAGACAGTGTAGGAGAGAATGCTGATGATCGAGGTCTGCGCCCCGTTGTCGAGATTGGTGGTGGGAAACAGGCGGGTCAGCAGCCAGGTGCAGATGAAGTTCAGGCCGTAATGCACGGCAACGACCAGGAGAATGCAGCTGATGGCCGTTTCGGGCGACAGGGCCAGACCGCTATGGGCGGTGCCGGTGAAGATGTGGCTCAGCCGGCTCCAGAGCGCACTGAATGACAGGTCGCCCTTGGTCTGCAGCAGGGCGATCAGCACCATGATCAGGGCCAGCGAGCCTGCAGCGCTGAGGATGACGCCCATCTGCTCCATGCGGCGCGGGCTGACGCCCAGCATGCGCAGCCAGCGCCCGGTGCCGTGATTGGGGGAAAAGAATACCGAGACCACCATCTGCCAGGTGCCGGCCAGCACACCCGTGACAGCGACCGCATAGGTCAGGTCGACGATATCGCTGGTCAGGGAGAAGGCGAAGGTGATGTAACCGCAGGCTACCGCAATGCCGGTGATGGCGAGCAGCAGGATGGCCAGGGCATAGAAAGGTTTGCGCAGATTGATGCTGGCCATGTGTGCCAGAGAGGCGGAAACCTCCTTGGTCTTGCCGGCCTTTTTGGCGTCTTCAACCTGTTTTGCGGCTTCCTTTTCCTTCTCGGCGGTGACGGTGTTGCTGAGCCGGCGTCCGATCAGATAGAGCGTGAAGGCGCCTGCGAGCGCCACACAGGCCTCAAGAAAGGATTGCAGGGTGTTGCCCAGGACGCCTTCATTCTGAAAGGTCTCCAGGAAGGCGCATGACATCAGCGCCAGGCTGAGAAACAGGCTGAAGGTGCGCATGCTGCGTCCTGAACGCCAGTGGCTCAGGGGGATGCCGCCGCCGAGCACGAAAGTGCAGGCGGGAATGGTTGTGGCAACGGTGCCGAGCAGCAGGTAGCCGTGCGGCAGCAGGAAATTGCTCCACAAGGCCCAGAAGACAGAGGCGACGGTTGCGCAGATGAGGCCGATGCCCAGCGCTTCGGGCGCGCTCCAGCCAGGCTGTAGCTTCATCGTGTCGCCTGCATTCCCGTGCTCAGTGGAAGCTGGCAGGGAAGTGTCACCGGCTGAGCTGTCCTGAGCATTACGGTGGTCATGGCGCTGTCTTTTTATCGTCAGCCGTTCCAGATCCTGCAGGCGGCTGCGCAGGAAAGAAGGCAGCACGGCTTCCAGAAAACGCCCGAGTGCCGCTGTGCCCAGAAAGACCAGCAGGAGCCCCAGAGGCAGCAGAATCAGATCCTTAACGGCCGCCACGCTCCTGAGAGAGGCGAAGAGCGCGACCGTCTCGCTTTCAAGCTGTGCCCAGAAGGTGAAGGTCAGGGGCGACAGGCTGCGGCGTGAGAGAGTGGCCTGCTGAATCTGGCTGCTGAGCGAGCCCAGCATGGCGAGCAGCTGGCGGGCCTGCAGATCATAAAGCTTGATCCGGATGCTCATGGTCTTGACCGCGCGCAGGTTGTCCTGGGCCTGCTGGCGCTGCTGGGTGATGGAGGCCGGCTCACCCGGCTGGGGCTTGTCGCCCAGAATCTCCAGCAGCGCGGTGAAGGCGTTCTGGTAGCCTTCAACCTGGGTCAGGGCGGCTGCTGTATTCTGCCGGACACGGGTGGCCTGGGCCGTATAGCTGTTCAGCATGATCATGCTGGGCGCAGGATCGGTGACCTGGACGGCTGACGAGACCTCTTGGAGGATTTTCTGGTCCTTGTTGAGCTGCTCGGTCAGCGTTTTCTGCATCGTTCCCCACCCGACCAGGGGCAGGTCTTCCACGCTCAGGGGCTTGGCGGGCGTCTCGGCACTCTTATGCTCGCCCGCTGCCACCGCGGGATGGAGACCGGCCATGAAAGCAGGGGCGGCAAACAATGCCCCTCCCAGGCAGGCAGCGCGGAGAAGGAGAGCGGGGCGCATGGAAAACTTCGTCATTGACCAGTCCGGGTTGGCTGTGAAGTGGGCGAACGAGATGCAGCGAGAAATCCCGTGAAAGGGCTATTGTGCCTTTCCCGGGCCGATCAAACAAGCGGGGCACCATCAGGGAAGGGACGGCAGTCAACCGACCCTATATGGAGAGGGGATAAGGTCCGGCCGGGGCTCAGACGGAAAGGCGTCCCTCGGCGACAGCCTGTCTGATGGCCGTGATGGAAGGCAGGCCCGTGATGCGCATGATAGCCAGCAGTTCCGCCTTGATCCGGCTGATGGCTTCAGGCCCGTGATAGATGAAAGCCGTGTAGATCTGAACGAGATCAGCCCCCAGGCACAGGCGTTCGAAGACGTCACGCCCGCTGTCCACGCCCCCAGCTGAGATCAGGGCCAGCCGTCCCTGATTGGCCTGGGCCACCAGCCTCAGCACGGCCCGGGCCCTGTTGGCCAGTGGCCGGCCCGACAGACCGCCTGACTCCACGGCGCGCGTGTCCATGAGACCTTCCGGGCGCGCCAGGGTGGTGTTGGTCAGGATCAGCCCGGCAGCTCCATGTGCCGCTGCGGCATCGACGATCGGGGCGTAGGAGCTGTTCTCCAGATCCGGTGACAGCTTGACCACCAGAGGGGGAGGGTTGGGAACGGTTTCGAGAATGGCCTCCAGAATGCGCGCCAGGATGGCCGGGCCCTGCAGGTCGCGCAGGCCTGGCGTGTTGGGGGAGGAGAGATTGATGGTGATGTAATCGGCAAAGGCGCTGACGCATTTGACGAGCAGCGGATAATCGCGCATCGGGTCAGCGCCGGTCTTGTTGATGCCGAGATTGATGCCGAGCGGAATGTTCAGCCCGTCATCGCTCTTGCCGCGCGGGCCGAAGAACTTGACGAGATTCCTGCAGAAAGCTTCGATCCCGCAGCTGTTGAACCCCATGCGGTTGATGATCGCTTCATCTGCTGGCAACCGGAAGATGCGTGGCCGCGGATTGCCGGGTTGTGGCAGGGGCGTGACGGTGCCCACTTCAATGAAGCCGAAGCCGAGCCGGGCCAGGCCCTGAATGGCGCGGGCGTTTTTGTCGAACCCGGCTGCAAGGCCGATCGGATTGGGAAAGTGGAGTCCCATGACGGTGCTTGCCAGAGTGGGATCGTCAGTCGGCGCTTGGCCGGCGAGCTTTCCGGCAATCGAACGGATGGCGATTTCATGGGCCAGTTCGGGGTCAAGACGTCTCAGAAGCCACGTTGCCATTTTTCCTGCAGGCATCATCTTTTCCCGTATCTCCCCATTGTAAGCACGACTGTAAACACGACAATCTCTTCCGGTGTCCCGGACTTATGGTCCAGCTCTGCAGGGTGTGTAAGGCCAGCCTCGGTTAGCTGTCTCTGTTATCAGACAGCAGCGTGGTTTTTTGGTGAACGTGAATATTGTGGTCTGTTCGAGTCGAACATATGTCCACATCGGTGTCTCTCTTGTTCGGTGGCTTGTAAAGAGAGACAGGCTGCAGACCAGCTCGCTTGAGAAGGCGCAAATTGCTGAAAGGTCCAGGTTGTCACAGGTTACAGGTGAAGCGTTGGTTGAAGGAAGATGGAGTGAACCTGCCTGTGAAAGGCCTTCGAAGAGAAACCGGATGCGATGAAACGGCGCAGGTTCTGACTGCTTCGGATTTATGTCTGTCTGTTGCTTGTGAGAATAAACCAGTTTTCGGGATGTGAAGATTACGATTCGGGGGTGAGAAGATTAAGATAAGGAAAGACAGGTGCCTGGGAACAACATGGCTGGAATAATCATGAAAGAGATCTATCTCGCGCCCTGCTGTCGCAACGCCCTGCATCGTCTGAAACTGGCCGGGGCCCATGGTCGGCCGGCGCTGCTAGAGGGCCACCCCCGCACCCGTTTCAGAGATGAGCCCTGTCTGGCCCGGCTGGTTGCGCAGGGGCTGGCCCGCAAGGGAGAGGAGGGTACTTATTATCTGACCCGTGCCGGCGCGGTGTGGCATGAACGCCTGTTTCCCGGTTTTTCGGCGCCTGTCTGAAATGTTCAGTCCAGACGCGTACGGGAATTTTTGCTAAGCCCTTCCCATGGCCTCGCTTTCATCCCTTTCCGGTCTTTCAGCGTGCGGCAGCAGTGCCGATTCCCCGAGCAGTACTTTCACGCCCCTATTGGCGCCTTCCGACGTCTCCATCAGCAAGGGAGAAGCGGGCGGTGGGGAAGGTGGCGCAGAAAAAGCATGTTTTGCCCTGCCGGCCATTGAGCTGGGCCAGGGAGTCCGCATTGGGGATCCGGTCATTCTGGCGCCGATGTCGGGAGTGACAGATCTGCCCTACCGCAAACTGGCCCGCGAGCTCGGGGCAGGGCTGGTGATCTCTGAAATGATCGCCTCTTGGGCCATGGTGCGCGAAAATCCCAACACGTTGCGCATGGCCAGAAGTGCCGGGGCCGGCGGGGTCAATGCAGTCCAGCTGACAGGCTGCGAGCCTGAAGCTATGGCCGAGGCGGCACGCCTGGCGGTGGAAGGCGGGGCGGAAGTCATCGATATCAATTTCGGCTGTCCGGTGCGCAAGGTGGCGATCGGGCAGATGGCCGGCTCGGCCCTGATGCGTGATGAGCGCCTTGCCGCCCGTCTGCTGGAAGCCACGGTGCGGGCAGTCGATGTGCCGGTAACGCTGAAAATGCGCATGGGCTGGGACCATGAGCATCTCAATGCGCCCCAGCTTGCCCGGATCGCCCAGGAAAGCGGGATCCGCATGGTCACAGTACACGGGCGGACGCGGCAGATGTTCTATAACGGCACGGCAGACTGGCGGTTCGTCCGCAAGGTCAAGGAGGCCATGGCGCTGCCGGTGATCGTCAATGGCGATATCGTCACCATCGCTGACGCGCGTGAAGCCCTGCGGCAGTCCGGCGCTGACGGCGTGATGGTCGGGCGCGGCTGTTACGGTCGGCCCTGGTTTCCAGCCCAGCTGGTCGCCTCTCTGCGTTCAGGGCAGGACGTGCCTGACCCGACCCTGGTGCAGGAAAAGGAGATCGCGCTCCGCCATTACCGCATGATGCTGGCGCATTTCGGCGAGCGGCCCGGTCTGCGCCTGGCCCGCAAGCATGTCTCCTGGTATTCGGCCGGCCTGCCGGGGTCGGCCGCTTTCCGTGCGGCGGTCAACCGCATGGAGCATTCGGAAGAGGTGCTGTCTTTCATGAGTGCTTTCTACGATCGCCATATCGCAGCGGGTTTCGTGCGTGATCGCGAGGGAGAGGTCCTGCGTCACGGCACGCCCGCTTTGGACCAGGCATGACCCCGCTCCCGGAGTCGAACCCGCTGGCAACGCAGGCCGCAGAAGCAGCGGCAGAAACAGAGAATGGCTCGGACGCCGCTTCCGTTTCCACGCCCCCGCCGGCCTGCGGAAAGACCTTCAGCCTGTTTCTGCATGGTGCGACGGCCGAGCTGCGCCTTGAGGTCGCTCGCAGTCTTCACCAGCATGGCCCCCATGCGGCTGGCCCTTTTGTGCAGACGCGCCTGATGGAGGAAATCCGCGTTCTGAGGGAGGAGGCGCTTTTTGGCTGTGAGGAGAAGCAGTGCCCGGGCTGGATTGCCCAGGCCGCTGGCGGCACACTTCTGATTGATGAGATCGATTGCCTGGATTTTGATGCCCAACGCGCTCTGGCCCGCATCCTTCAGGCCGCCACGCCGGCTCAGCGCCTGTTTGTGGCAAGCCGTCATGCCCCTCAGCGCCTTCTGGAAACCGGCACTCTCTGCGCGGAACTCCAGGCCTGGCTGAGCCGGCTTGAAGGCCGGCATTGTCTGGGCCCCGAGCGCCTGCGGGCTGTATGGCAACTCCAGGCCGACCCTGATTCCACCCGGGCTTCCGATCCGTCCGGCAGCATGGGAGGCCTTGCGGTCGTTCTGGATCAGGCGATGCAGGGCCATGTGGAAGCAGCGCTGGAGACGGGCGTGCAGATGCTGCATGCAAGTGTCGTGGCAGCCGTGGAGCAACCGCTGCTCACGCGTGTTCTGCAGCATACTCAGGGCAATCAGCTCCGCGCCGCCGCCATTCTGGGGCTCAATCGTAATACGCTGCGCAAACGCCTGCAGGCCCTGGGGATTGCCCTGCGTCCCAAAGCCTGAGAGGGCTGCAAAGAAAGCCTCTTTATCCCTCTCTTCTGGTCCATGCTTCTGACGCACGGTTTCTTGCAGACTGCTTTATGTGCAAAGCTTGCCGGGAAACGGTTCCTCAAGGAGCTGGAACAGGTTGAGTGGATCAAGTGAAGGGAGAACGTAAGCGTTTGGACATGAGTGGTGCAAAGCCGGGGTCGCCTGATCCTGTTTCGGACGGGAAAGCGCCTCCACCTCCCGGGCGCCTGCAGAACGCCCTGAGGCAGCTGCGCCACCGCCTGCGGCGCGGCGGCGCCTGGCTGGCCAGCGCCAATGGCGTGATGGGGCTGACGGTCCTGGCGCTGGTTCTGGCTTTTCTGACTTTCATTGTTCTGGCCGGCGGGCTGACCTTCACCCATCTGCCGCTTGTCCAGGCCATCCTGTTCCTGCTGGATTTTCTCACCCTGCTGCTGGTGGCCGCAGCAGGTGTCCGGCAGATCGGGCGCATGCTGGCCGAGCGCCGAATGGGGCTTGCAGGTGCGCGGCTGCATACGCGCATGGTCACCCTTTTTGCGGTCGTGGCTGTCGGGCCGACGCTGATCGTGGGTGCGCTGGCAGCCCTGTTCTTTCATTACGGGGTGGAGATCTGGTTTTCCAACCGTGTCAACACAGCTTTGACGGAAGCGCGCTCTGTCGCTGCTGGCTACCTGCGCGAGCACAATGACAATACCCGGACAGAGGCCTTCGCGCTGGCCAATACGCTCCTGACCGTCCAGAACGACATGTTCGCGCGCGGGGAAGACCTTTTTCATGATTCCAGCCGCCTGCAGAGCCTGCTGGAAGACGAGGTCATGGAGCGTGGCCTGTCAGATGCGATGATCTTCGACCCCCTGACTGACAAGATCATCGCCACAGGCGGCCTGCTGCTCGGCAAGGCTGGTGCCCTGCCGCTGGAGCTGCCGCCGAAATCCATGGTGGCCATGGCAAGAACGGGTGAGGCAGCCATTCTTGACCAGCCCAACGAGCAGGTGGTGCGGGCTGTTGTCTCCCTGGGTGGAAATTCCGGGTTGATGCTGGTGATCACCCAGCAGGTCGATCCCTCCATTCTCCATCACATGCGCCGGACCGACAAAGTGGTGAGTGATTACCAGCGCATGATCAACAACCGCTACAGTACCCAGGCCGTGCTGGTCGGTATTTTTGCTCTGATGGGCCTGCTGGTGCTCGCAGTCGGCATGCTCACCGGGCTGGGGCTGGCCAACCGGATCGCGCGCCCCATCTCGCATCTCATCACGGCAGCGCGGCGCATCTCGCGCGGTGACCTGGCAGCCAGGGTTCCGGTGCACCCAAGCCCGCGTGAGCGTGATGACGAGGTTACCACCCTGTCGCGCGCCTTCAACCGCATGACCGATCAGCTGGAGAGCCAGCGCAGCGAGCTGATGAAGGCGTACGGCCAGATCGATGAACGCCGGCGCTTTACCGAAACCGTTCTGGCAGGTGTTTCGGCAGGGGTCATCGGGTTGGACAGCCAGGAGGCCATCGAACTGCCGAACCGGGCCGCTTCGACCATCCTGCAGAAGGATCTGGAAGCAGCGATCGGGCGCCCTCTTGTCGAGGTGGTGCCGGAATTCGGGCCCCTGCTGGAGGCGGTGCGCCGTGCGCCAGAGCAGGAGCATACAGCTGAAATCCAGATCGAGACCGAGCATGCCCCCGCTCCGGGTGGCCCGGGCGAAGGTGGGGGGGCCGGTGCGGGGCGTACCCTGCTGGTCCGGGCGGCCGGCGAATTCCGGGATGCCTCCAAAGGTGCGCCTTCAAATACCCCGCTGCCCGTGCCTGCTCAGAACATGCAGGGCTACGTCGTGACATTCGATGACATCACCGCCCTGCAGATCGCGCAGCGCAAGGCGGCCTGGGCGGATGTCGCGCGCCGGATCGCCCATGAGATCAAAAATCCCCTCACGCCCATCCAGCTGGCGGCCGAACGGTTGCGGCGGCGGTTTCAGAAGGAGATCGCAAGCGACCCTGAAACCTACGGGCAGCTGGTGGAGACCATCATCCGCCAGGTGGGCGATATCGGCCGCATGGTCGATGAGTTTTCGGCCTTTGCACGCATGCCCCAACCGGTGATGGAGCGCCACGATCTGGCCCGGCTGTGCCGCGAAGCGCTCATCCTGCAGCGCCATGCCCATCCCGAAATCACCTATGAGACCCAGGGGCTTGGCAGCAGCCGGGATGGGAAGGAAGAGCGTGTCATGGTCATCTGCGACCGCAGGCTCATCACCCAGGCGCTGACCAATCTGTTGCAGAATGCGGCAGATGCCATTGAAATGGTTGCCCCAGCCGAGGACGGTAAAAAGCGACCCGGGGTCATCACGCTTTCCCTGCAGCGCAAGAACGGCCAGGCTGTCATAAGCGTGGCAGATAATGGCATCGGCCTGCCGCCGGCTGACAGGCACCGCCTGATAGAGCCTTATGTGACTCACAAGCCCAAGGGAACAGGGCTGGGTCTGGCCATCGTGCACAAGATCATGGATGCGCATGCAGGTGGCCTGACCCTCCATGACCTGTCCCAGCAGGAGCCAGGCCAGGCTGCCGCTTCGCCAGGTTCCCCGCGTGAGAGCGGGACGGGCTGCCTTCCGCCTGAGCCGGTCCAGCCGGTTCCAGCCGAGCCTGCAAGCGGAAATGCCCCTGGTGCTGACCGACCGCCTGCCGCGGGGGAAGCGGAGGGAAAGGTGCCGTCTGCAGGGGAGAAAACGGTCGGAAAAACGAGAAATCATGACCTTGGCCGCCACGGAACGCTTGTCATCCTCTGCTTGCCACTGGCAGAAGGGAAGGATGCGCATGTCGCGCCCGAACCGGCTACCGGCCCTGTCGAACCCGCCATGCGCCCCGGAAGGTAAGGAGAGCAGATGGAGCACGAGATCCTGATCGTTGATGACGAGCCCGATATCCGCTTCCTGCTCGAAGGGGTGCTGGAAGACGAAGGGTACGTCACGCGCGGTGCCGGCAATTCGGACGAAGCCCTGGCAGCCTTCCGCGAAGGTCATCCCTCCCTGGTCATCCTGGATATCTGGCTGCAGAATTCGAAACTCGACGGGATCGAGCTGCTCAAAATATTCAAAGCCGAGAATCCCGGCGTGCCGGTCGTCATGATTTCAGGTCACGGCACGATCGAAACCGCCGTTGCAAGCCTGCAGCACGGGGCCTACGACTTCATCGAGAAACCCTTTCAGTCAGACCGTCTGCTGGTCGTGGTGCGGCGTGCGCTGGAAGATGCGCGCCTGCGCCGTGAAAATGCGGAGCTCCGCACGCGTGCGGGAACGGAGATGACCCTGATGGGCAACAGTGCCCTCATGCAGGGGGTGCGGAGCCAGATTGCCAAGGTGGCGCCGACCAATTCACGCGTGCTCATCAGCGGTGGCGCAGGGGCCGGCAAGGAAGTGGCGGCGCGGATGCTGCACGCCCAGTCCAAGCGGGCGGACGGGCCCTTTGTCGTGCTGAACTGCGCCACGCTGGCGCCGGACCACTTTGAGGAGGAACTCTTCGGCGTGGAAGGCCGGGACGGCCAGCCGGCGCGTCGCGGTCTGCTGGAACGGGCCCACCGCGGCACGTTGCTGCTCGATGAAGTGGCTGATATGCCATTTGAGACGCAGGGCAAGATCGTGCGGGCGCTGCAGATGCGCACCTTCGAGCGTGTGGGCGGCGGCACGAGCGTCAAGGTGGATGTGCGCGTGATCGCCTCCACCAGCCGTGACCTGCAGGAGGAAATCGCCGCGCGCCGCTTTCGTGAAGACCTCTATTACCGTCTGGCCGTCGTTCCCCTGACCATGCCGGCCCTGCGCGAGCGGGCGGAGGATATTCCCGTCCTGGCGCGATATTTTCTTGAAAGCTGTGCGAAATCCGCCGGCCTGCCTGACCGCGAACTGGCTGTGGACGCCCTGGCCAGCCTGCAGACCTATGACTGGCCCGGCAATGTGCGGGAGCTGCGCAATCTGATGGAGCGCATGCTGATCATGGCCCCCAGTCTCGGCAATGGCCAGGAGACCATCCGCGTCGACATGCTGCCGGAGGTGATCCGCCAGGGCGCGCCCAGCATGAGCCGGCTGACTGCGGAAGCGGATGTGATGAGCCTGCCCCTGCGTGAGGCACGAGACCTGTTCGAGACGCAGTATCTGCAGGTGCAACTGATGCGTTTTGGGGGCAATATCAGCCGGACTGCTAATTTCGTGGGCATGGAGCGCAGCGCTCTGCACCGGAAACTCAAGCAGCTTGGTGTCACCATGGAGGATAGGGCGGCGCTGCAGGCTGCCGGCAGAACCTCCGCCAGCTCCAGCGCCGCAGCGCCGGCTGAAGGGAAAATTCCGTCATGACCTCTACCAGAACCGCCTCTCTTTCCGTTCCTCCCTGCAACAGCGTGCAGGAGGCCTTTCTGAGGCACCTTCAGGCTGCCGCTGAATCTGTCACCGTCTTTCTCGTCAACGGCGTCAAGCTGCAGGGCATTATCAGTCAGTTCGACGCCCACACGCTTCTGCTGCGGCGCGAAGGCCATGTGCAGCTCGTCTACAAGAACGCGATCAGCACCATCATGCCGGTGGCTGCCCTGCCGAGTGAGTTTGACACGGGCCTCAGCGAAGATCCGGCAGCGGGCGATTTCTGAAGCCGGTGGCCTCTCTCCGAACCCGCCTCTCTGACAATCCGGGATCAGGCTCTGTCAGCAAGGTGGTGACCCTTGAGAAGAAGTGATGAGAAAAGCTGAAGAGACCGCCCGTCCTGCCACGCGTGCCGCGGTTGTTCTACCCTGGCAGCGCACTCCAGGCTCCGATACCACGCGTGCGGCTGATGCCCGTCTGGAAGAGGCGGTCGGTCTGGCCGCCTCCATCGGTCTGGAGATCGTTTTCCAGACGGTCTACACCCTGCGCTCGCGCCGCCCGGCAACCCTGCTGGGTCCGGGCCAGCTGGACCAGCTGACCGATATCGCCCATGACGAGCAGATCGGCGTGGTGATCGTTGATGCGCGCCTGTCGCCGGTGCAGCAGCGCAATCTTGAAAAGGCCCTGGGCTGCAAGGTCATGGACCGGACAGGGCTGATCCTGGAGATCTTCGGCGCCCGT
The DNA here is from genome assembly GCF_006542375.1 of Oecophyllibacter saccharovorans. Lineage (GTDB taxonomy): Bacteria > Pseudomonadota > Alphaproteobacteria > Acetobacterales > Acetobacteraceae > Oecophyllibacter > Oecophyllibacter saccharovorans. Next base: position 1,251,807 of record NZ_CP038143.1, read on the forward strand.
GCCGCCACGCGTGAAGGTGTGCTGCAGGTGGAGCTGGCCCATCTGGAATACCAGCGCTCCAGGCTGGTCCGGCTCTGGACCCATCTCGAGCGGCAGCGCGGTGGTTTCGGCTTTCTGGGCGGCCCGGGTGAAACCCAGATCGAAGCCGACAAGCGGATGATCGGGGAGCGGATCGTCAAGCTCAAGAAAGAGCTGGAGCAGGTGCGGCGCACGCGTGGTCTGCATCGCGATGCACGCAAGCGGGTGCCCTTTCCGGTCATTGCCCTGGTCGGTTACACCAATGCAGGCAAATCAACCCTGTTCAACCGCCTCACCGGGGCGGACGTGCACGCCAAGGACCAGCTCTTTGCCACGCTGGATCCCACGATGCGCAGCATCAGGCTGCCTTCCGGGCGCCAGGTTATCCTGTCGGACACCGTGGGGTTTATCAGCGAACTGCCGACTGAACTCGTGGCAGCCTTCCGCGCCACTCTGGAAGAAGTGGCTGAAGCCGACGTTATCCTGCACGTGCGTGATGCGGCCCATCCCGATACGGGGGCGCAGAAGGCGGACGTGCTGACAGTCCTTGACGACATGGCGCGTGACGGCATGATCGACGCCCAATGGCCGGAGCGGACGATTGAAGTGCTCAACAAGGCCGACCTGCTGGGCGGGGCAGGCAACGTGCCCCACCGCAAAGGCGAGATCGTCATTTCAGCTCTGGATGGTGAAGGCCTCCCCGACCTTCTCGAAGCGCTTGACGCTTACATGACCCGCACCATGGTGGAAGCCATCATTCATGTGCCTATGACGGAAGGCAGCGCCCTGGCCTGGCTTTATGAACATGGGGAAGTGCTGGAACGGGTGGAAGGCGAGACGGGACTGGAGCTGCGCGTCCGGCTTTTCCAGCCCGATCACGCCCGTTTCTGGCGCCAGTTCCCTGATCTGCGCGTCGAGCAGCCGGCTGTGGAGGCTTGACCCAGCACTGCCTGCCCGGCGTTGAAAGGCCTCGGGCAGACAGTGCGGCAGCAGGTCAGATCTGGAGCAGCTCGTGCTGGGACTGCGTGTTCAGAATGCCGTGCTGGCCGAGATTGAGCCCAGCCACTTCGACAACATGATCGTGCTTGTGGAGCTTGTCGATCACCCTTTCCAGGACCTGAACGGTGGTGATGTCCCAGATGCGTGCATCTGTCAGGTTGAGAATGACGGTTTTCTTGGGTGTCAGATAATCAATCGCATCATCGAGCTGGTCGGCCGAAGCAAAGAAAAGCTGCCCGTAGACGTAATAGGTCAGGGTGTCGCCGCTTTCGCTGGAGGTGATTTTGACCAGCCCTGCGGCGCGCCAGGCGAAGAAAACCCCTGAGAGCAGAACGCCGACCAGAACGCCGACGGCCAGGTTGTGGGTCAGAACGACGATGATGACGGTGAGAATCATCACCAGGCTGGTAAGATGCGGATGCCGGGTCAGGTCTTTGAGGGAAGACCATGAGAAGGTGCTGACAGAGACCATGATCATGATGGCTACCAGGGCTGCCATGGGAATGCGGGCGACCCAGTCATGCAGGGCGACCATCAGCAGGAGCAGAAAGGCGCCGGCCGTAAAGGTGGACAGCCGTCCGCACCCGCCGTAGCGCAGGTTGCCGATGGTCTGGCCGATCATGCCGCAACCGGCGATGCCGCCGAAAAGCCCTACGAAGATATTGGAAATTCCGAGCCCGGTGCATTCCTGGCGGGCGTCGCCGTGGGTGGCGGTCAGGTCATCGACGACTGTGGCGGTCATGAGCGATTCAAGCAGTCCCACTGTGGCCATGGCCAGCGCGCAAGGCAGGACGATGGCGAAAGTCTCCATGGTCAGCGGCAGATGCGGCCAGGTGAGATGCGGCAGTCCGGTCGGCAGTTCGCCGAGATCAGCCACTGTCCGCACGGCCATGGGGTGGAAAATGGTGAAGGCGGTCAGCAGGACGATACAGATCAGCGGGGAGGGAATGGCGTTCCAGAAACGACGGGGTGGTAGGAGAGGCAGCAGATAGATGATGGCCAGCCCGGCTGCGATCAGGAACCATGTTTCCCAGCCGCCACCCAGAATCTGGGGTACCTGGGCTGAAAAGATAAGGATTGCCAGAGCGTTCACGAAGCCGGTGCGGACTTCGGCTGCCACGAATCTCATCACCGCCTGCAGGCGCAGAAGGCCGAAGCCGACCTGCATTCCCCCTGCCAGGAGGGTTGCCAGGATCATGTAAGGCACGCCGTGGGCATGGATAAGCGGCGCTGCAACCAGGGCAACGGATCCAGCAGCGCCTGAAATCATCCCGGGGCGCCCGCCGAAAATGGAGATGGAGACAGACAGCACGAAGGACGCGAACAGTGAGACGGCTGGCGAGACGCCGGCGATATAGGAGAAAGCGATGACTTCCGGAATAAGGGCGAAGGTGCCCACCATACCGGCCAGAACCTCCCGGACAGGTCGTTGTGTCCATTGCTGGAGATAGGTGGAAACAGACATGAGAGAGGCTGAAACTCCTTAGGATTGAAGAAGGTCGAAAGTGCGGAAAAGCGTGTTTTCCTGACCGACCCGGCCGCAGGGGGCTGAATGAAAAATCCAAATGGGGGATTCTACCATGCAAAGTTCTGGTGGAGATAGGCTGGGCGCGGGAAAAGGGCAGCTGTCCTGATAACTGTTACGGCGGGGCGCAGACAAGGATTTTTTCTGTAAAAAAGACTGGGAGGGCTGGACGGGAAGCACAGGATTTTTTAGAAACTTACTCGCTGTGTGGCGGATGTAGCTCAGTTGGTAGAGCGCCGGTTTGTGGTACCGGTTGTCGCGGGTTCGATCCCCGTCATTCGCCCCAGCGCCCTTCCTGAAAAAACGCTGTAAATCGTGCCACGGCTTGGTATAGTTTTCACATAACTATCCCAGTCGGGATAAATGTGCGGACGGTCCATGAGGGCCTGGTTGCACGTTTCTTCCCGCGCCTGGCCCATCAAGCATCCGGGTCCAGGTCTTTTACCGGCAGATCAGGGAGAAATATCATGACAACCGGAAAATCTGAAAAGACTGTGGCTCTTCAGAACCGCAAAAGCCTGGGCAAGGTGTTGGGCATGGCCGTGCTCTCCGCCGGACTGCTGGGTGGACTTGCAGCCTGCAATGATTCATCGGAAACCCCGAAAAGCACCACGGCCAGCTCGGCAGCGGGTTCCACTTCGGCCACGCCCATGATCGGCGGTCATCCCAATCCTGCCGCCGCTTATTGCGCTCAGGTCGGCGGCACGCCTGTCATCCGCACGGCCCAGGATGGCAGCCAGAGCGGCCAGTGCCGCCTGCCGGACGGTCGGATGGTTGATGAATGGCAGCTCTTTCGTCAGGCACACGCCAATAATCCCTGATCCTGCACGCCTGGTGCCGGAGATGTGAAAGCCCGGCGCCAGTCCTGATCCCTTTACTTGTGAGACAGGTTGAAAAGGCCTAGTTTTCAGGGGCAGTCTTTATCCGGGGAGGCACGATATGGCAGGGATTTACAGGCGCGGCCGTTGGTTCGTCGAATTGGACGGACATGAAGAGCGCCGTGGTTGGGTGGTCTATGATCTGGCACGCTTTCCCTATGAAGCCGCCTATCTGCTGACCCCAAGGCGTGCTTCAGGGGATCTGAATCTGGCGCCTGCCACGATGCGGCCACGTCCGGCCGAAAATGCCCAGGATGTTACCGATCTTCTGGGACTGGCGCGTTCCATCGCGGTGGAGCGGCTTGCCGGGCTGCGTCGTTACCGCGCTGAAGCGCTGAGCCGTGTTCCGCGCTCAACTGCCTGGGGAACGCTGGTCATCCGGCAACGGCGCTTCTGAGCGCTGTTTCCTGGTCTTATCAAAGACCACAGCTTTCAGGGCTGGAAAGGAAGAATTCCCTTTCCAGCCCTTTTTGTCAGCTGTTTCCGAAACCCCTTAAATCTGTGGAGCTCAGCGATCAGGCAGGCTGGTCGTCAGGGCGGTAAGGTGCAGGGCGTCAAACAGTGCTTCGGGAGCGCTGTTGAGCGGAAGATTGTGCAGATCATCCAGCGTGAGGGCGCCGAAAGCGACTTTCAGGGTACGGTTCTGGGGATTGAGCAGGTAGTCGGCCAAGGGGGCCAGCAGGGGCCTGGTCAAAGCGAGCTGGTTCAAGGTCGTTACCAGGCTGTGCCTGATTTCACTGGCCGGCATGTCGGGCTGGCGGAACTGCAGGGCCAGCATGATGAGATCGATCAGCCGGTCCCCTCTTTCTGAAATGACAAGCGAAGAGATCCGGCTCTGACGTGCGAAAGCCGCTTTCTCAGCTCTTCGAGCCACGTCTTCAGGGGCCAGGAAGAAGCCTGGCAGCCGGGCAGGCGCCTGTGTCTGTGCCTCGACCACAATCTCGCCGGCCTCCCTGACATTGAGGCGCAGTGAGACGTCACTGCTCCATTGCCCGTTTCTCCCTTCAGGAAGTGTGCTCAGCTCAGAAAAACGCAATGTGCTGGCAGCCCCGTTGACCGGGAAAGGCAGGGGTGTGTTGCTGCGGAAATGAAACCCGCGGACCTGCGCCTCGGTTCGCAGATTTGCAGCTTCCTGGCGCCGGATGGCGATCATGTGGTCCACCCCGAACTGTGGCGCGTCTGGTTCTGTGCCGAAACGCAGTTTCAGTCCTCCCCAGCTCAGATTGCCGGGATCGGTCCAGAGAACCTGCGCCGGCGCCTGCCAGAACCTGCGCGCCAGGTGGAAATCGCCGCGGAAAGGGTGCTTGAGCAGGTGCATTTCACCGTCACGCAGGGTGAACCAGTCCAGATGCAGCTGAAAAGGGCGATTGGGCGCTGCTTGGAGCGCGTTTTCAGAGGGCAGGGCAGCGACTGGCGTGGGCGGGACGGCAGATTGATTGGCCCTCGGCTGACCGAGACTAGGCTGACTGATGCCGGGCTGGCCGAGCAGCAGGGGCAGGGAAACCGGACTCAGCTGCGCCAGGGAAGTGAGCCGTGCCGTGGCGGTGAGGTCAAGTCCGTCGAGCTGGGCCTGCACGCGCGTGCCCACGCCGTAACCTTCCAGTGCAAAATCTTTCAGAGTGAGGGTTCTCAACGCGAAGGGGGCGGGCATTTCTGCAGGCCGGGTTGCAGAGGGAGCGTTATCAGTAAAGGTGACAGCCGCCTGCAGGAGCTGCAGGCGGCTGAACTGCAGGGTTGCAAGGCGCGCGGGGTCAAAGCGCATCACTTCCGCCAGGGACTGCATGCTGGCCGTGGCCTGGTCGCTTTCCTCAAGGAGGGGCCTGCCGGCAGGAATGAGCAGATGCTGAAAATAGATCCGCTCCAGACTCAGCTGGAGCTGGGGCGTGCCGTAATCGGCATCCTTGAGCAGCAGGCTGCTGAGGCTGAGCTGGCCATGGGTAAGATATTGCGGGTGTCCCAGCCTGATGACGCGGGCGTGAAAGGCGCGCCTGCCCTGACGGAAGGTCACATCATGCAGGGTGACGCCACGCACCAGAAAAGAAGGGCGCGCCCGGCGGTAGGTAAAGGTCGTTCCGGGCGGCAGGGCGGCGATGAAACGCTCCAGCGCATGTGTCACTGAAAGGGTGGCGACACGGTAGACCCCCAGGGCCGCCACAGAGCCGGTGATGAGAAGGAGACAGAGAATCAGCCAGAGACGTTTCACGGAGCTTTGGCACCTTTCCTGAAAGCAGCCAGCCGGCATGCGGTCGATAGCGGGCAGATCGTGGCGGGACGGAACCGGACAGGACCCCGCCGTTACCCATGGGCAGTAAGCAAGCTTGGAAGACGTGCCGCCCTCCATCCGGCTCAATTCTCTCTGCCCCATCTTCTCTGATAGCCTCATGTGGCTGAACGCGCCAAGTTTTCCGCGCTTCTCCGGCCGGCCAGGCGGATCCCCCAGGGTTCTGGACTAAGCCAGCCGGGAACAGAAATTCTTTTCTGCCGGCTTTGGAAACAACGCTGAAAAATTTACGGTATCTGGATACCGCAAACGAAAATCGGCAGTTTTTCGCCGGTTTGTGCGAGAGGGCTGGTTAAATTCAGGCTTGACGGATAATGGTTCTGCCGCAATAAGAAACGCCACTTCCCTTTCGCCTGTTCTGGCGCATCTCTTCCTGCTTGTCGCATGAGACGCGAAGCGGAAAAAGATCCGGACAGGCTGGTTCACTGGCGTTGTGTGTTGACGCGACGCCGCAAGTCTGGAAACGGCACTGATAGAATGTCAATGACGAAGACAACGGTTTCGCTGAAACCGGCCGAGGTGAAGCGCGACTGGATCCTGATCGACGCCGAAGGGCTCGTTCTGGGCCGCCTCGCCTCTCTGATCGCAGCCCGCCTGCGCGGCAAGAACAAGCCCCAGTTCACCCCGAACGTGGATTGCGGCGATGCCATCGTGGTGATCAACGCCGAAAAGGTGGCGCTGACCGGCAACAAGGTCGGCCAGAAGCTCTTTCATTACCACACCGGCTATCCGGGCGGCATCAAGGAGCGCACCATCACGCAGCGTCTTCAGGGCCATCACCCTGACCACGTTGTGCGCAAAGCGGTTGAACGCATGATTTCCCGCGGCCCGCTGCAGCGCCAGCAGATGAAGAATCTGTACGTTTATGCTGGCGACAAGCATCCCCATGAAGGGCAGAATCCCAAGAAGCTGGATGTTGCCGCCCTCAACCGCAAAAACACCCTGAGCAAGGCGTAAGGATCCGCATCATGTCAGAGACTCAAGAGCGCAACGCCGCTGCCGAGCGCACCGGAACGCTGCAGGATCTCGCCGGTGTGTCCGAGATCGTCGTCAACACCGCCCCGGTTCATGAAGTCAAGCGCGATGCCCAGGGCCGCTCCTATGCGACCGGGCGCCGCAAGGACGCCGTGGCCCGCGTCTGGATCAAGCCCGGTAAAGGCGACATCGTGGTCAATGGCCGCCCGGTCACGGACTACTTCGCCCGTCCCGTGCTGCGCATGCTGCTGACCCAGCCCTTCCTGGTGGTGGACCGCTACAACCAGTTCGACGTGTTCTGCACTGTCAAAGGTGGTGGGCTCTCCGGCCAGGCTGGCGCGCTGCGTCACGGCATTTCCCGTGCACTAACCTATTACGAGCCTGAACTGCGCGGCATCCTCAAGGCTGCCGGCTTCCTCACCCGTGACAGCCGTGTGGTTGAACGCAAGAAATACGGTCGTGCTAAGGCCCGTCGTTCCTTCCAGTTCTCCAAGCGCTGATCGCTTCTGCAAAAGCAGGGTATTCAGGCAGTTTTTCAGGGCTCCCGGTGGCATCAAGGCTGCCGGGAGCTTTGTTTTTGCGGTATTGTCAGTATTGATTTGATTATTGTTCTGAGTGTTTCTGCGGTATTGCCGGTCAAGGTCTGCCATCACGGATCAGGCGCCTGCCAGGCGTTTCGGGCGTGAGAGCGCAACTGGCTGCCGGATGAATTACGGGAAGGGGCCATGGCTTTATTCAAAATTGAAAGAACTTCCAGTCCCACGCCGGCCGAGGCGCGCCGCCGCCTGTTGGGGCTGCCTGGCTTCGGCCAGGTCTTTACCGATCACATGGCATTGATCAGCTATTCGGATGACCAGGGCTGGCATGATGCGAAAATCACCGCGCGCCGCCCTTTCCAGGTCGATCCGGCTTCCCCCGTATTTCACTACGGACAGGAGATCTTCGAAGGCCTCAAGGCCTATCACCATGCGCCCCGTGAGGGTGAGAAGGGGGTGGCTCTTTTCCGGCCTGATGCGAATGCACGGCGTTTCAAGGCTTCTGCGCGCCGCCTGGCCATGCCGGAACTTCCCGAAGAACTGTTCCTCCAGGCCCTGGAAGAACTTTTGAAAGTGGAAAAGGACTGGATTCCCGAGGGGGAAGGGCACAGCCTGTACCTGCGCCCCTTCATGATATCCGATGGGGCTTTCCTCGGCGTCAAACCGGCCAATAACTATGTGTTCTGCGTTCTCGCCTCGCCAGCCGGCAGCTATTTCAGCAAGGGTGCCGTGTCGGTCTGGGTGTCGGAGAACTATACCCGTGCTGCGCCGGGCGGCACGGGTGAGGCCAAATGCGGCGGTAATTATGCCGGCAGTCTTGTTGCCCAGCAGGAAGCGAAGAGGCAGGGCTGCGATCAGGTTTTGTTTCTTGATTCGGCCAATCGCCGTTATGTCGAGGAGATGGGGGGGATGAATGTCATGTTCGTCCATCGCGACGGCCATGTATCCACCCCGCCGCTGAATGGCACCATCCTGCGCGGCATCACGCGTGACAGCCTTCTCAGGCTGGGGCGTGAGATGGGCATTGAGATGCGGGAAGAACCCGTTGATATCGAAGAGGTGTTTAAAGGGGCCCGCTCCGGTGAAATTGTCGAGGCTTTCGCCTGCGGCACGGCCGCAGCGCTTTCTCCGATCGGCAGCTTCAGGCGTCCTGGCGGCGAGGTGAAATTCGGTGATGGCAACACCCCCGGTCCCGTCACGCTGAAGCTGCGCGAGAAGCTGACCGGGCTGCAGCGTGGCAGATACCCCGATCCGTTCGGTTGGGTGCAGCCGGTTGCGCTGGATTGACGCTTCTGGCGGGTTCTAGTCGGGAGCCTGTACATTTTTATCAGCGTTCGGGAAACGTTTCAGCCGTGTGCAGGCTTCCTGCCAGTCGGCAGGCGTGTCGATGTCCAATCCCAGCTCGGGTGCTTCAATGACCGCCGGGGGTTCCAGCCAGAGATTGCGGAATCCCTGGTCTCCGCGCAAGTGCCCGGCCCGTGCGCAGGTGTCGGGGGTCAGACAGGCCGGCACGCCTTGCGGGGGCCTGCGCTGCAGGCCGTTTTCAGGCGTCTGTGCAGGGGGACCATAACCTGTCACCACATTCCGCCAGCCTCCTGTTCCTTGCCGGCTGGCTTTCAGCAGGGCCTGAAGATGGGCTGGGGTCAGAAAAGGCTGATCCGTCATCGCTACCAGGACCGGCCCCTGCGTGGTGAAACCGCTGCGGGCCAGCTGCCCCAGACCAGCCTGCAGGGAGGAAGCCAGGCCTGCCTGCCAGTCAGAATTATACGCTTCCTGCCAGTTCAGCCCGCTCAGGGCGTGGCGGACTTCACAATGGTGCGCGCCGGTCACGACCACGAAGGTTTCAGGCTGCGTGCCGGCAAGAATTTGCGCTACCTGCCGGACCAGAGGTTGACCGTGCCAGGGAAGAAGCTGTTTGGGTCGTCCGAGTCGGGTGCTGCCGCCAGCCGCCAGCAGAAGCACGGCATGGGGGTGGGAGGTCATGGCGCCTTAACGTCAGACGGGTCGGAGCTGTCGGGCGCGTAGCCTGCCTGAAAGACCGGTGCGTATTGCAGGACTTCCGCCAGAATGGAGAGTGCGATGCCGCTTGGCGTCCGACTGGCGAGGGGAAGGCCTGCAGGCAGGTGGAGCCGTGCCAGCTGGGCTGGAGAAAACCCCTCATGTCTCAGGCGTTCCATCCGTGCCGGGATGCGCGACTTGCTGCCCAGCAATCCGATGCAGAAAGCGTTTGAAGCCAAGGCCTGGCAGGTGACGCTGTGATCGGTCTCCGCGTCATGTGAGAGGCTGTAGACCGCCGTCCATGGATCAGGCGCCAGCTCGGCCAGCGATTGGGACAGCGGACGGCGGTCATAGCTGTGGGCTGCCAGAAAAGCCGGGGGATGGCTGGGGCCATGGGGACGCAGGAGATGCACCTGCAGCCCGAAGAAAGGAGCGAGCTTCGCCAGGGCCAAGGTGATCGGATCGCCGCCGACCAGGACAAGGCGGAGCGGTGGCGGAACGAAGCGCAGAAAAGGCGTTGTTGAGGAGGGGCTGCGTCCAGAAGAGGGGTGTGGGGCCAGCTCGGCAGCCTCCGGATGAGGCAGGGCCTTCCAGGACATACGGCCATTGCCGAGGTCTGTTCTGACAACCAGCTGCAGCCGATCGCGCGCCGCTGTTTCATGGGCTTGCGTGTAAGCGGCGATATCGTGGAGCTCGCGGACGTAAATGCCGATTCGCCCGCCGCAGGCCAGCTGAAGGTCCATAACCGGGCTTCCTGCGCCATAATCCAGAAGCTGCGGCTTGCGTGTCTGAAGAACGTTCAGAGCTTCTGTTGCGACCGCGCCTTCCACACAGCCACCGGAGACATAACCGACCACCTCACCGGAGCTGCTGATAGCCATTTCGCTGCCGAGCGGTCGGGGGGAAGGTCCCTGGATCGAGACCAGAGTGGCAAGGGCTGCACGTTTGCCTGCCTGTTGCCAGCTGCGCAGGACTGGCACCACATCATCGACCAGCCCGTATTCCGGCCAGTCCGGCAGAAGGGGGGTCGGCGGGTGAAGTGTTTTCTGGACCTCTCCGGTCACAAAACGTATCCTTGTAAAGAAACTTTATGAAAAGCCTGGATGAAAAAGTCCGGAGGCTGGGGTAGAGAGACAGCATCTGATCGCTTCTGTGCGTCCGTGCCCGCATGATACGCCCTTCAGGCAGCTCAAGGAAACAGGACGGCGCGCGGCTGGTATTTCCACGCGTATCCTGCTCATGCGCTTCTCTTTACTAACGCTGCCTCATTTGGATTTGGCGGCAGAGGGGAGGCAGGCAGGGCGGGGGGACAATCCCGGCGAAACATGGCGCGTGATCAGGAAGGGGCTTTTTGCGTCTCCTTCGCTGATCAAGGTAGGCATTGAGCAAGGTAGGAACACGGCGTGGCAGCTCTGACAGTGGCGCAAGCGGAAGAATGCATCCTGGCGCATGCGGGAGATTTCGGAACGGAATGCCTGCCGCTTGGGCAGGCGGCCGGTCGCCTGCTGCGCCAGGAAGTCCGTGCCGAGCGTGACCAGCCGCCTTATGACCGCGTGATGATGGACGGGATCGCCTGCCGGGCCAAGGCCGCCTTCCCCCTGACCTGCACAGGCCTGCAGGGCGCGGGCCAGGCGCCGCAATCGCTGCCTGAGGGAAACACCTGCATTGAGATCATGACCGGGGCGGTTCTGCCGCACGGGGCTGATTGCGTGGTGCCGGTGGAGCGCCTGAGGCGTGAGGGAGACCAGATTTCCCTGCAGCCTGATACGCCACAGGAAGTGGGTCAGTTCATCCACCCGCGGGGCGCTGATTGCCGCCAGGGCGTAGTACTCCTGCGCCCGGGGCAGTATCTGGGCGGTCCGGCCCTGGCTGTGCTGGCGGCCAACGGGGTCTCTCAGGTTCAGGTCGGGCGTCTGCCTTCCGTGGGCATCATCTCCACAGGCGATGAGCTGGTGGCAGTTGATGCGCCGGTTGAGGCCTGGCAGATCCGCCGTTCCAACGATATCGGTGTGCAGGGCCTGCTGGCCGGTTGGGGCGTGCATGAGGTGCAGCGCAGCTGGGTGCGCGACGCGATTGCCCCCCTGACCGCGCATCTGCAGGCGCAGCTTGCCGCCCATGACGTGCTGATTCTGAGCGGGGGGGTGTCCATGGGCGTTTTTGACCACGTGCCCCAGGCATTGGAGCAGGCAGGGGTGAAAAAGGTGTTTCACCGCGTCCTGCAACGTCCTGGCGGGCCGGTCTGGTTCGGGATCGGGCCGCAGGGTCAGCGGGTGTTCGGGCTGCCGGGCAATCCGGTCTCGGCCATGGTCTGTGCGGCGCGCTATGTTTCTGTCCTGCTGCGCGCCGGGCAACTGGGCGAAGCGATCCGCACAGTTGGGGGTCCATCTGCGCCGGGGCTTTCGGAGCTCCGGCTTTCCGCCCCGGTTGAGCGCCTGCAGAACCGCACCCGCTTTCTGCCCGTGCAGATCAGGGGGGCGGGGGAAGGGGTGCCGTGCCCGGTGCCGACCTCAGGCGATTTCATGACCCTGGCGCAGACAGACGGCATCGTGGAGCTTCCGCCTGGTGCGGAGGGCAACCTGCAATTGTCTGCTGGCAGCCCGGTCAGGTTCTATGGCTGGTAAATCCGTGACAGATTTTACTGCAACCAGGTCTGCCACGGAAAGCGGCGCAACCGTGGCGCCGGTCCGTGACCGCCGCGGGCGACCCTTGCGGGACCTGCGGATTTCCGTCATGGACCGCTGCAATTTCCGTTGCCCTTACTGCATGCCGGAATCAACCTTTCCGGAAGATTTCCGTTTTCTGCCGCCTGCTGAACGCCTCAGCTTTGACGAGATCGTGCGCCTGGCGCGGGCCGCCATTCCCCTTGGCGTGACCAAGCTGCGCCTGACAGGTGGCGAACCCCTGCTGCGCCCGCAGCTGCCGGAACTCGTGGCACGGCTGGCCGCCCTGCCTGGCATCGAGGATGTTGCCCTGACCACCAACGGCGTGCTTCTGGATCGCCAGGCGCAGGCCTTGCGCGAAGCGGGTCTGCACCGCGTCACGGTCAGTATCGACGCGCTGGATCCGAAGGTCTTTGCTCGGATGAGCGGCAACCGCGGTTCGGTGGCGGCCGTGCTGGCCGGCATTGAAGCGGCGCGCCAGGCTGGCTTTCCGGGCGGGGTGAAGCTGAATGCGGTGGTGCAGCGCGGTGTCAATGACTCCGAGATTGTGTCGCTGGCCCGGCATTTCCGTTTTCAGGATGTGGTGCTGCGCTTTGTCGAATACATGGATGTCGGCACGCGGAACGGCTGGGAGCGGTCTGATGTCATGACAGCGCGGGAAATCCGTGAGCTCCTGAGCGAAATCGCGCCGCTGGTAAGCCTGCCGCCCACTTATCCGGGGGAAGTGGCACGGCGCTACCGTTTTGCCGATGGGAGCGGGGAAATCGGGCTGATCGCTTCGGTGACCGCGCCTTTCTGCGGTGGCTGCACGCGTGCGCGCCTTTCATCAGACGGCAAGTTCTATACCTGCCTGTTCGCAAGCCAGGGGGCGGACCTGCGGTATTTCCTGCGTCATGAAAATCCCTCAGACAGTCAGCTGACCGCCCATCTGCGGTCTATCTGGGAGCGACGCGATGACCGCTACAGTGAGGAACGCGGACAGCTTTCGGGGGAAACCCGGCAATGGGAGCGCCCGGAAGGCGGCAAGCGCGGGGGAAGCCGGCAGCCGCGGGTGGAAATGAACTATATCGGTGGCTGAAGCGATGGCGGAGAGCAGGGTCGGTGAAGATATTGGCTGAAAAGGCAGTGAAGGCGTGAAGAAGATGCAGAAAGATCAGGGCCCCCTGACGCATGTGGATGAGAAGGGGGCTGAGCCGCGTATGGTGGATGTCGGCACCAAAGACGTGTCCAGGCGCGAGGCCGAGGCGCAGGCACGCGTCTGGCTGCCGCCGGAAGTGGCCGAGCCATTGCGTGAGGCGGGCTTCATGACCAAGAAGGGCGCGGTGCTGACGGTGGCCCAGATCGCCGGGGTCATGGGAATGAAGATGACCTCCCAGCTCATCCCGCTCTGCCATCCGCTGGCGGTGACGGGATGCAGGCTGGAGCTGACCCTGGCAGGCGATGAAGTGGTCATATCCTGTCGCGTTTCCTGCGAAGGCAAGACAGGCGTGGAGATGGAGGCGTTGACGGGTGCCACGGTGGCGGCTCTGACGGTTTACGATATGTGCAAGGCCCTCAGCCATGATATCGTGATCCGCGAAGTGCGCCTGATGGGCAAGTCAGGCGGCAAGCGGGATTTCTCCAGGGAAAAGGCTGCAGGCGGAAAAAGCGCATGAGAGAAGAGCTTTATGGCCTGGTTCTCAGCGGGGGAGCAAGCACGCGCATGGGGCGCGACAAGGCGCAGCTGGACTACGGCGGCCTGCCCCAGCTGACCCGCGCCATGAACCTGATCAAGCCGCATGTGGCGCGCGCCTTCGTTTCCGTGCGGCCCGGCCAGCCGCAGGACCCGGTCCGGGCCGCTTATCCGCAGATCGTTGATGAAGCTGGCGCCGTTCGCGGGCCGGCAGCCGGCCTTCTGGCAGCCCATCACGCTTATCCCCAGGCGACCTGGCTGGTGCTGGCCTGCGATCTGCCCCTGCTGGATGAAGCCACTCTGGCCGCCCTTCTGAAAGCCGGAGCTGAAACTGAAACGGGACCGGAGGACTGGGAGGCGGTGGCTTTCACAAGTGCGCATGACGGCCTGCCCGAGCCGCTCTGCACCCTGTGGCGACCAGGCGCGCTGAAAGCGCTGGAGAAATTTGTTGCAGCCGGCAAGCCCTGTCCCCGCAAGGCCCTGCTCAACAGTCGCACATGCCTGCTTGACCTGCCTGAGCCGACGGCTTTGGCCAATATCAATACCCCGACCGAGCGCGAAACGGCGCTGCACCGCCTGCAAACTGGTTCCTGAAGGCCTGTCGCTGAACTGTCTGACCCGAACTGTCTGAATAGAAAGCTGATCCCATACTCATGACGACCCTCCGTATCGATTATTTCGCGCAGTTGCGCGAACTTGCGGGCACGGCAAGTGAAGCCTGCGAGACCGCGCATGCAACGCCCGGTCCCCTTTATGAAGAGCTGCGCGCGCGTCACGGTTTTCCCTTCAAGCCCTCGCAGCTGCGCGTTGCCGTCAACGACGCTTTCGTTCCCTGGGAGCACCCGCTGGCCGACGGCGACGTGGTGGTGTTCATTCCGCCCGTGACAGGAGGCTGAGGCGCGATGAGTGTCAGGCAAGCACAGTCCGGGTTGTTCCGCGTTGCCCATGCGCCTGTATCGCTGGAAGCATTGCGTGCGCCCCTGCATGTCGCTGAAGCAGGAGGCTTCTGTTCCTTTGAAGGCTGGGTCCGCAACAGGAATGAAGGCCTGCCGGTGGAAGGGCTGGATTACGAGGTCTATGAGGCCCTGGCCCTGAAGGAAGGCGAGAAGATCCTGCAGGAAGCGCGGGAGAAATTCGCTATTGCGCAGGCTGTGGCTATGCACCGGGCCGGCAGCCTGAAAGTGGGAGACATGGCCGTGTGGATCGGTGTTTCCGCCCCCCACCGCGATGCGGCCTTCCAGGCCTGCCGCTACATCATCGACGAGATCAAGACCCGCCTGCCGGTCTGGAAGCGCGAGCATTATGTCGGTGGTGAGCCGCAATGGGTCGCCTGTCACCATCAGGGAGCGGCGCATACGCATCACTCCTGAACGATAATGCTTCTCGGTCTTACGAACACTGGCCGGTGACTGGTGCAGTCCTGGGGAGTTTGGCAAGAGAGAAAAGACGCTCCTGACCGGAAGGGCAGGGGCGTTTTTTGTCTGGTCCTATGGACTGAAAGGTCCGGAAAAGTCTGCCCGGAGGCAGCATTGTTCAAAGAGGGAGGCAGCGTGAAGCCCGGAATGTTCAACGCCTGTGGAGGAAACTCCCAGGGCGGCAGGGGGAGAGGTGTGTTCGCCTTGCTCCATGCCAGGTCGCGCCCGCGGGGCGGACCCCGAAAGCACGCGGAGGCGCGCGCATGCAGAGAACCCGATCCCGGGTCCCTGTACCACTCAGAAAACCTGAAACCGTTTTCCCCGACCCTGGGCAACTGGACGACGCTGGGGCTGTTGCTCTGGGCAGGCCAGATGCCTGTGCCTGCCATGGCCGCACCTGTTACGGCCCCTGTTGCAGCGGGGAAGGGCGTTGCCCCCCGGTCCGGCGTTGCCGCGGCCGCCAAGGCGTCAGCCGGCACCATGCCAGCCGGAAAACCCACTGAACACCAGCCCCTTAAACACCAACCTGTTGAACATCTGCCCGTTGAGCATCTGGTAGTGCGCGCCCAGACCATCCCGGCCCCTGGGGCGGCGGCTGACTACATGGCCAAGGATGTCGATCTCGGCCCGCTGGGGACAAAGCCGATACTCGACACCCCCTTTTCAGTCGATGAGGTCCGTCGGGATGTATTGCTGAACCAGCAGATCCGCAACATCAACGATACTGCGAAATACAATCCTTCCGTCCAGCTGGAGGAACGCGGCGACCCCAATATCAGCCGCCCGCAGTCACGTGGCTTTGAGGGGGATGTCATCAGCAATTCCCGCATGGACGGGCTCAACATCCTCACCACCACGCCTTATGCGGCCGAGCAGTTCGATCACCTGACGGTGCTCAACGGGCTTTCAGGTGCCTTGTACGGCCCCCAGAACCCGGCCGGCATGTTCAATTACGTGCTCAAGCGCCCGACCGATACCCCCACCCTGATGCTGAATGTCGGGGTCGATTCAAACGGGGCGCCGGTTGAAAGCCTTGACGCAGGCGGGCGCATCGGCTGGTTCGGCGGCAGGCTCAACCTGTTGAACCAGACCGGAGAAAGCTATGTCGGTGGCTCGCATATCCGCCGCAACATGGTCAGTGGCGATGTCGACATCCATCTGGATGAAAAGACCACGCTCTATCTGGACGGCAGCCAGTACAGCACCGCTTTCAGGGGCCTGCCCGGAGAGTTCGTCTACAGCGCCGGGATCGATCTGCCGCAGGCGCCTGACCTTTCGCGGCGCGGCTACGGGCAGCGCCAGGGCGGCTACAACACCTCGACCAGCACTGGCCTTGCGCGGCTGGAGCACGCGTTCAACGAGGCCTGGAAGCTGCGCCTGGGCGGGCTGTACCAGAATGCGGCGCGTGACGTGTTCACCATCAACAATACCCTGACTGACAATCGCGGGGATTACACCCAGAGCATCGCCGCGCCGGCTACCGCCAAGGTCTTCAAGGACTGGAGCAACTTCGCCTATTTGGACGGCAGGGTGCGGACCGGCTTTGTGGTGCATCATCTCAACCTGGGCTCAACCGGCTATTCCCTGGGCAATTACAATCCGCGCGTGGGCCAGACCTTCACGATCGACCAGGCCAATATCAGGGCGCCGAAAGTGGTTGATGGCCCCCAGCCGCACAGCCACGGCACGTACCAGTCCGCTTTTACGCGCGTGCAGACGCTGATGGTGGGCGACACGCTGGATATCGGTCGCCAGGTCTCGGTCATGGGGGAGCTTTCCTGGGCCTGGCTGAAGACCAAGAACTGGAACAAGGCCGGCATTTCCAACCCGAAGGGCAATTTCTCCGACAACGGCTATTTCGCGCCGGTGGTGACGTTGAATTACAAGCCCGTGCAGAACGCGACCTTCTATTTCAACTGGGGGAAATCCATCCAGCCCGGCCTGCTGTCGCCGACCAATAAATACAATCAGGGCGGCGTTCAGCCCCCCCTGCAGTCGGAGCAGTATGAGGTCGGTGCCAAGTGGCAGCCCTGTGACTCGCTGTTGCTGACGGCGGACGGCTTCCGCATGACGCGTCCCTATTCCTTTACCGACCCTGTCACGCATGTGTTTGGGGAAGGGGGGATGCAGCGCAATTACGGCGTCGAGTTCATGGCCAGCGGTCATCTCACACCTGATCTGGCCATCATGGGCGGCGTGACATGGCTGGATGCGCAGGTGGGGAAAACCGCAAGCCCGGCAACCTCGCACAAGCAGGTGGTCGGTGTGCCGCCGGTCATGGCCAATATCCTGCTGGATTATACCCTGCCGCTGGCAAAAACGGTTTTCCGCGGCACAGCCCTCACGGCCAATGTGCACTATACGGGGCGGCGGGCAGCGGACGTGACCAATCGCACCTTTGCGGGTTCTTATGTCACGCTAGATCTGGGCATCCGCTACGCAACGCGGATCTACGGCCAGAGTGCGGCCTTCCGCTTCGGGGTCAACAACGTGACCAATGAGCGCTACTGGGCCTCAGTCTTTCCCAACAGCATCAACGGGGCGGAGGGCAATGATACGGCCATGGCCGGTCTCCCCAGGACTTATCAGTTCACGATGACGCTGGGGCTGAACTTCCTGTAACTCCGCTTTTCAGGAAGAGGGAGCGGGCGCAACGGCCAGGTTGGAAAGCCGTTGCGCTACGCGGCACTGCAGGCCGGGGTCCTGCGGCGCGCCTGGCTTGGAAAAGCTGCGTTGCATGGCCAGCAGAATGTCCGGCGTTGCTTCCTCCACCGCCTGGCGCCACCAGAAAAGCGCTTCCCCCCCGCAGTTCATCGCCAGCAAGGCGGTGGCGTAATTATGCTGCCCCCTGTAATCCCCGCCCGTTGCAGCACGCCGGTACCATTCCAGCGCTGCCTGCGGGTTGCGCGGTGTCTCCCAGCCCTCTTCCATGAAGCGGGCAAGCAGGTTCATGGATTTGGCATGACCGCGCAGGGCTGCGTGGCGAAAAAGCCTGAAAGCCTGGTTGCGGTCTTCAGCGCCGCCCAGGCCGCGCAGGACACAGATACCCAGATTGTAGTATCCCCACAGGTCGCCAAGCCGGGCAGCGTTTTCATAATGCTGGCGCGCCTGAGCCAGATCACGCTTGTCTCCCCAGCCGAAATGCGCGCAACGGCCGAGCATGTTGTGGGCAGCGCCCTCACCGGCCTGCGCTGCGATCAGGAACCATTCACGGGCCTGTTGCGGATCAGGTGGCATCCAGATGCTGTCGAGAAGCGCTTTGCCCCAGAGTACCTGCTGCAGCGTATGGCCTTTGAGGGCGCGCGCGTAAATTTCCTGTAGTTCTGCAGGCCAGTCAGCCTGCCTGCTGGTCGGACGGGCCGGTTTCTTTTTGGGGCGCAACCGCTTGAGCAGGCCGGTGGGAAAAGCGGTTCTGAGTGAAGGAAGCTGTAAAATCATGCGTGCAGTTCCGCCTGATGAAGGGCGTTCCATGCTGACAGGCCTGACGTCCTGGACAGGATGGCTCTGGGTCACCATGACATTAAAAACCCGTTCAGACCCAGGGATTTTCGTCCCTGAAAGCCCCCCGTGCCACGATAGGGCCATTCTTGTGGTTTTTCACTCCCGTGAGTGTTCAGGCTTTCAGAGCCTTTCTGGAAATGATTGGGAGAATCTTTCGATGACGGACCTGCAGAACGATGTGAAGAACGGCCTGGCCCGCCTGGAAGCTTTTCAGCAAGTCACCCCTGTGCAGATCAGGCCGGGCTCAGCCCTGCAGCGCCTTTGCCGGTCAGCAGCCCTGGTCAGTGCGCTGGCCCTGCCGCTCACCTTCACGCTTGGGGCCTGCACGGATTACCAGGCCCATACCCATACGGGCCGTACCGTGAGCGGCGGTCTGCTCGGTGCCGGGGCGGGCGCTGCGATCGGCGCGCTGGCGGGCGGTGGCAGGGGGGCTGCGATCGGTGCGCTCAGCGGTGCGGCGGTCGGAGCGACGACAGGCTATCTCACAACCCCCAACCGCAACGATCCCCGTCGCTGAGCCGGGCTGACTGTCGGGGCAGTCGGAATTAAATTCATCAGGGAATCCATCAGGGTCAGATCCGTCAGGGGCGGAGAAATATTTTTCCGCCTTCTGCCTTGCCGGGCCGGCGCGGGAGGCGGAAGATGCCTGCCGGAACGCCTGGAGCCTGCGTGGCTTGTGCCCGGCTCTGCCCGTTCCGCCTGTTTCCGACCTTGCGGAGTTGCGCCTGATGTCCCTGATCCCGATCGGCCAGTATCTTATCAACCGTCTCTATGAAGCAGGATTGCGCCGCCTCTACGGCGTGCCGGGGGATTTCAATCTCGAATTCCTGGAGATGCTGGCTGCAGACGGACGAATCGCCTTTATCGGCACCTGCAATGAGCTGAACGGCGGTTACGCCGCTGATGGCGACGGACGCCTGTCGGGTTTCAGCGCCTTGCTGACCACTTACGGGGTAGGGGATCTCTCGGCCCTGCAGGCCATCGCTGGAGCGTATGCCGAGCGGGTGCCCGTCCTGTCGCTGGCAGGTGCGCCGCCGCTTCATGCGATCGAGACGCGGGCGCTGGTGCACCATACGCTCCTCAATGGCGATTACGACAACATGATGCAGGCTCATGTGCCGTTCACCACTGCACAGGCCCGTCTCCTGCCGGATACGGCAGGCGCTGAGATCGACCGGGTGATCACGGCTGTCTGCCAGCGCAGGCTGCCCGGCTATCTCCAGCTGCCTTCAGATGTGGCTTCCGTCATGATCCCTGCGCCTACAGCGCCGCTTAATCTGGCCCCGCCCCCTTCTGATCCCGGCACCCTTGCCATGACGGCCGATCTGCTGGCTGACAAGATCAGCGAAGCGCGCGCGCCGATCCTGCTGGTGGACTGCGTGGTCTCCCGCTTCCAGCTTGAGCAGGAAGTGGCGCATTTCATAGAGAAAACCGGCATTCCCTTTGCGGTCATGCTGGCAGGCAAAGGGACTCTGCCGGAATCATCGCCTGCTTACCGGGGGGTTTATGTCGGGGCCGGTTCAGCGCCGGCGCTTTATGACTATGTGGCGCAGGCTGATTGCGTCATCGGGCTTGGGGTGCGGTTCTCAGACCTGGCCACAGCCTATTTCACCCAGAAGATCCAGTCTGATGCCTGGATCAACCTGGACGCCGATTGCGTGCAGACCGGCTTTGGCCAGCAGGCGCGTGTTCTGAACGGAGCCGGGCTGAAAGCGGTGTTGGCGGCGACATTGGAGCGCCTGGAGGGTCACAAGCCTTTCGCTCTGCCGGAAACCGGTCCTTCCCGACCTGCTGACGTCCCTGCTGCTTCTGAGCCGTCCGGTGAGGCGGGGAAATGGAATGGGTCGGTCTTCTGGAACCGTATCCAGGCCTTTCTGCGCAGCGGAGACGTGATCGCAGCTGAGGCCGGTCTGTCATCCACCGCGCTCAATGCCATGACTTTTCCGGACAGGACCCGTTACGTCATCCAGCCTGCCTGGAGCGCCATCGGCTATACCTGCCCGGCCATCATGGGCATGACCTTCGCACGGACCAAAGCGGTGGCAGCGGAAGGGGGGCGCACGGCACCAACGGAAGATGAAGGCCGTTCCCTGCTGTTCATCGGGGACGGGGCGCTGCAGATGACGGCGCAGGAGATCTCCACCATGCTCCGCCACGACCAGTCTCTGGTGATGTTCGTGATCAACAATCGCGGCTACACGGTCGAGCGCTGCATTCTGGGCGTTCACGCCGCCTATAATGATATCGCCAACTGGGACTATACCGGCCTGCCAGGCGTATTCGGTCCCAAAGCACGGCATCGGTCTTTCTCGGTCAGCAACCAGGTCGAGCTTGAAGAAGCCCTGAAAGCGGCGGAAAACCCGGAAGGGCTGGTGCTGATTGAAGTGCATCTGGGCCCGATGGATGTGCCTGCGAAAATGCTGAAATTCGGCCAGACCTGCAATCATTACGATTATGCCCGCGCTCTTTGAGCTCGTGCCCTTTGAGAAACCCGGGACCGTAAAGCCGCAAAGGAAAGACCTGACATGAGTGACCGCGAGAAAGAGACCCCCTCAGACCCGTCACGTCGGCGCGTTCTGGCAGGCTCGGCGAAAATGGGGGCTGCCACTCTGGGGGCGGCTGCCCTGCTGCATGGCAGGATGGCGGAAGCTGAACCGCAGAATGCCGGCAGCCCCGCCCCGCCGCTCAGCAATCCCATGACCATGTATCCTGCCCCGCCTTTTCCCGCGCAGCCGCAGCCCTGGCCCGGATTGCAGGGCAAAATGCACCCGGTGCCCGATTGCGGGGAGACGACCTATCGCGGCAGCGGGCGCATGGCGGGCCGTCATGCCCTGATCACGGGCGGCGATTCCGGCATCGGTCGCGCTGTGGCCATCGCCTTTGCACGTGAGGGGGCGGATGTCGCGATCAATTACCTGCCGCAGGAGGAAGAGGATGCCCGCCAGGTCAGCGCCCTGATCCGTGCAGCGGGACGCAAGGCCGTGGCGCTGCCTGGAGACCTGCGCGACGAGGGTTTCTGCCGCAAGCTGGTGGACGGGGCGGCCCGTGAGCTGGGCGCGCTGGACTGCCTGGTCAATGCCGCAGGCCGCCAGCATTACTGTGAGAACATTCTCGATCTGACGACTGAAGAATTCGACTGGACGGTCAGGACCAATCTCTATGCCCTGTTCTGGCTGATCAAGGCGGCTGTTCCCCATATGCCGCCAGGCAGCTCGATCGTTACCACCTCTTCGCGCAACGCTTATGACCCGAATGAGATCCTGGTTGATTACGCGATGACCAAGGCCGGCATTTCCAACATGACGCGCAGCCTTGGCAAGCAGCTTCTGCCCAAGGGCATCCGCGTCAATGGCGTGGCGCCCGGACCTTTCTGGACCCCACTTCAGGTCTGCGGCGCGCAGCCGCAGAGCGTGGTGGAAAGATTCGGCGCTGACGTGACCTATCACCGTCCCGGCCAGCCTGCTGAAATCGCGCCTGTTTACGTGACTCTGGCCTCAACGGACAGCAGCTATGTGACAGGGCAGATCTGGGGAATAACGGGCGGCAACGGCCAACCGGGCTGAGGCTGGCCCTCCCCCGGCTTTTCTGGAGTTGTGCGGCTCAGAAGGGCTCAAAGGGCTGGGGCGAGCCCTTGCAGGCAAGCTTGCTGTGGCGGATGCCGTAGAGGAAGTAAATGGCCGCCCCCAGGGCGAGCGCCACGCCGAAGCGGAGCCAGGTCATGAGGTCCATGCCGCTCAGCACGGCCAGGCAGCTCAGGATGCCCAGAAGCGGAATGCACCAAGGCCCGCCCGGCATCCTGAAAGGACGCTCGGCCTGGGGGCGGCGGTAACGCAGGATCAGCACCGCGATGCAGACGACGATGAAGGCAAGCAGCGTGCCCAGCGAAACCATGTTGCCCAGGGCATTGATGGACAGGACAGCCCCGAGCATGGAACTCGTGATGGCTAGGCCGATCAGGGCAGCCCAGGGTGCGCCGTTGCGGGTGGTGCGACTGAAGACGGGCGGGATGAGGCCATCCTCGGCCATCGTCATGATGGAGCGGCTCAGGCCGAAGAGAACGCCGTAAAGAACGGCAAAGAAGCCGATGAGAATGCCCAGTTTGACGATCTGCGCCAGCACCGGCATGTGAATGGCGTTCATGGCCGTGGCCGCAGGGCTTGCGTCATGGGCCAGCTGGTGGAAATTCACGACCCCCACCAGAACTGCTGAGAAGGTGACATAGATGCAGGCACACACGCCGAGGGTGCCGAGAATGCCGATGGGCAGGTTTTTCCGTGGTTCACGCGTGTCGCGAGCGGCTGAGGAGACGATATCGAAACCGAGATAGGCCGCAAAGACGAGTGAGGCGCCGCTGAGAATGCCGCTCCAGCCGAACTGCCCGAACTGGCCGGTATTTTCGGGCAGGTAGGGATGATAATTGCGCAGGTCGACATGCGGCAGGCAGGCGATGATGAAGACAGTCACCATCGCCACTTTCAGCCCCACCAGAAGCGTGTTGACCTTGCTTGATTCCCGCACGCCCCCGAGATGCAGGGCTGTCATGGCGAAGATTGCGATGATGGCGGGGAGATTGATGAAAGCCCGCGCGTGGCTGCCATCAGGCATCGTGACGAGCGTGCCGGTCGAGGCGACGATGCGCGGATCGAGAACGATGCCCCATTCCGCCAGCAGGGAGGTCAGGTAACTGCTCCAGCTGCCCGCCACCAGGGAAAGGGTGACGAGATAGGCAATGAAAAGACACCAGCCGATTCCCCAGGCAATGCCTTCGCCCAGCCCGGCATAAGCATAGGAGTAGGCGGAGCCGGCCGCATTGGGGAACATGCTGGCAAGCTCGGCATAGGAAAGAGCTACGAAGGCGCTGGCCAGGGCGGCGAACAGGAAGCTGAGCGCCACGGCAGGGCCTGCATACTGCCCGGCGGCAATGCCGGTGATGGCGAAAAGACCTGCCCCCAGAGAAGTGCCAACACCCAGGGCGATGAGCTGCCAGGGGCCCAGGACGCGCTTTGCGCTGCTGCCAGGCGCAGAAGGAGTGGAAGGTTTGAGGCGCCAGATGGATGACAGCATAGAGGCTCCCTGAGAGGGCTGGTGGTTCCCTGACCGTCTGCAGTTCGGCCGGCAAGCGGTATCCTGAAAACGATGCGCGCACTGGATGGCGCATTTAATATTGCCTATCAGCAACGAAAGACGCAACAGGAGGTGTCTTTCAGCTGCAGAAAATGATCGAAAATTACCACGATGTGCTGGTTCGGATAATTTCTGAAAGGATTTTCAAGAGAAGCCCCGAAGGTCCGCTGAAAGCCACTGAAATAAATCCGTTCCGGAAACAGTCTGGGTGTCAGCGCGCGCTTCGGGTATAAGCAGGGTTGGAAATCTGACCCGGCCTGAGACAAGTGCAAAAGTTTCAGAGCAAACAAGGGAACCTAACGCCATGGTCTATCATCTCCTGCTTGCGAACGGGGCCAGAAAGCTGGCGCAATCTGTCGTGGGAGGGGCGGCCCGTTCCCTGCTGCAGGATGCCGGCCTGCAGCAGGGATCCGACTGGGTGCGCCATGCCCTGCAGAGCCGCGCTGCACGCAAGGAAGCACTGGGAGAGCTGTACCACCGGATTTCTGCCGTGCGGGAAGCTTACAGCCAGCCGCCCGCCGTTCTGCCTGAAGACCGCCCTGCAGAGGAAAATCTGCGCGCCCGACGGGAATTCGTGGATTTCATCTTCCGCCTGCGCCAGGTCGGCGGCCGCAAGTTCAAGGCCCCCTGCCAGAAGCTGCTGACGCTGTATGAAGATCTCCTCATGCTTGAGGACCAGAAAGGCCCATCATCTGGATCTGGATCCGGGCAGCGGGAGCAGGAGTTGCGGCGTGAAATCGCGGCCAGCGCACAGGAAATCGGCGATCTGATCAAAAAAAGCCTCGGTCTTTAAATTCGGTCTTTAAAAACGCTTTCACTGCAACAGATCGCGGGTGTTTCTGGACGGTCTCAGAGCGGCCTCAACAGAATAATTCATTCATGTTAGGGAAGGCAGGTCGTCAACTGGAACGCGCAAGGGGCGGGCTGCTGTCCTTGAGGGTTCCATTTTGTGGAGTGCCGGCCCATGAGGTCTGTCTTCCGCCGCCGTCCGTTTCCACTGGGCACTGTCCTGGCCTTTGCCGGATTTACGGCATTCTCCGTAAGCGACATGTTCTCCAAGCTGCTTGCAGGGCGCCTTGGCCCTTACGAAGTCGCTTTTTCCGGCGGCGTGTTCGGGCTGCTGCTGCTGCCGGTCGTCAAGACCAGGGAAGGAAGCTGGCGCGATCTTTTCCCGCGGCACCATTGGGGCATATGGCTGCTGCGGGCCCTTTCTGTTTTTCTGACCACAGCGCTCAGTGTCGAGGCCTTCATGCTCCTGCCCATGGCGGAAGCGATGGCGTTGATGTTCCTATGCCCTTTCGTGACAAATGTGCTGTCGGTTCTTGTTCTGCACCAGCCGGTGCGCAGGTCGTCCTGGCTTGCCACGCTGATCGGCTTCATCGGGGTGCTGATCGTGCTGCGCCCGGGCATGCGCACGATCGGCGTGGGCGAGCTCTGCGCGCTAGGCGTGACGGTGGTGCTGGCGGTGAACGTAATCTCCTTCAAGATGGGGGAAGGGCGGGAAAAACCGCTGACCGTCTACAGCGCTACCCTGGCGGGGCCCCTGGTCGGTAACGGCCTGCTCATGTTGCCGAGCTTCCAGTGGCCGACAGGCTTGCCCGTCTGGGGAGACCTTTTCGGTTACGGCTTTCTGATGGCTGGTGGGCAGCTCTGTCTCATGCAGGCTTCCGCGCGCATTCCCTCCAGCCGCGTGGCGCTGATGCAGTACAGCCAGATGTTATGGACTGTCCTGTTCAGCCTGCTGATCTTCCACGACCATCTGGATCACTGGACGATTCTGGGCATAGCCATCATCCTGCTGTCAGGCGGGGTGGAAGGCGCGCCCCGCCGCCCCAATCCCAACCCCAATCCGCTGCTGGAGAATGCGGTGGCGGCCAATGCAGCCATGCAGGGCGTGCCTCTCCCCGGAACGGAACACGATCCGGTTCTCTAAACCCGCCTGCCCTAAACAATCCCACTGCCGGGAGGCAGGGAGCATTTACGCCGCGGCGGGTCTGGGGCATAGCTGGAGAATCGGTATATGCAGCGCGCTTTCGTCTGATCCGGTTGTGCACGGCCTCCAGAAAGCGGCTGCCAGTGACAGAAAAGGAAGACAGATCATGCCCAAGGCCCTGACCCCGAGTGAACTTCAGGAAGGCCGGCGCGACATTGCCGAGCGGCTGAGCCAGGTCAGCCAGACTGAAGCGCGTGAGTTCATGCTCCCGGTCCGTGCGGTGGCTTATTTCTTCCCCAAGCTGACTGAAGAGGAACAGCGCGCCCCCGTCTGGCCCGGTGCGACGCTGCCCAACGGCCAGGGTCATGTCGCCGCTTTCCCCCCTCTGGACTGGCAGGCGCTCAGAACCTGGCTGGAAACCCATGGCGCAGGCTTCAAGGTCGAGCCGAATGTCGAGGGCGACTATCCGGATGCCCAGGTCATCTTCGTCAGAAACTGACCTTGGTGCGCGCTGCGGGACTTGAACCCGCACGCCCTTGCGGACTCGAGATTTTAAGTCTCGTGCGTCTACCATTCCGCCAAGCGCGCAATTGGTTCCGTGCTTTCCCGAGCGGGAGGCAGAGACCGCTGGGAGCATAATTGATTTGCGGGATTTGGTTAAGGCCATTCCTGGTCGTTTGCAGCTGAACGGTGAGGATCGCGCGCCCATCTGCATTAACCACAACGCAGAGCTTACAGGGTGGCCAGCAGAGCGGCGCCGTGTGTTTTGAGCCATTTCTCGGCCTGTTTCCGCGCCTCAGGCCCGCCCGGCAGCAGCTGATCGACGAGGTCCCAGAAGGCCTTGCCATGGTTGAAGTGGTGCAGATGCGCCAGTTCGTGGAGAATGACGTAATCCTGAATGGCAGGCGGGGCGAAGACCAGGCGCCAGCTCAGCATGATCCGGCCCTGACGGGTGCAGCTGCCCCAGCGGCTGCGCACGTCACGCAGCACGATCGTGGAAGGGGTGAAACCGTGGCGCCCGGCATGGTGGCGCACCCGCGCCGGCAATGTTCTGGCTGCCCGCTCCTTGAGCCAGTCGCGCAGCCTGCGCTCCAGATGTTCCGGCGCCCCGCTGACGCAGACCCGGTCTTCTTCCAGCCACACGCCCCGGCGCGCCTGCGGGCAGGAAACAACAAGCCTGTCCTTGCCGTCCACGGGAAGGCGCTTTCCTTCTCCTGCGGGCGGGGGCAGACCGGCCAGGGCAGTCAGCACCCATTCGGTCTGCGTCTGCAGAAAGGTCAGGCCCTGCTGGCGCGTCGCCCCTTGCGGCAGGGTGATCACCACGCCCCGGCGTGTCGGGTCAACGCGCAGTGACAGGCGGCGTGCGCGTCGGGAGTGGTTCCAGAAGACAGGCAGGCTTTGCATGACCGTTCAGTTCCTTGCGAGGCGCCAGGGAAGAGGCAACAGGGAAAAAGCGGGGTCTGAGATCAGGCGCGCTGTTATTTCACCTTTTCGGTTCTGTTATTTCCAGTTCTGCCGGTTCCGGTGCTGGCGTTTTCGGCTCTGGCGTGCCCGGGCTTGCCGTGCCGAGTGACACGCGGCAGCTGTCGGGGCATGCGCGGTTGGGGCCACTCTCCAGGCCAGGCGGCCTCATGGTCTTCCAGCGCGCCGGCGGAACGTTCGTTCAGGCAGCGGTCCTGCACCGAGGCGCCGGAGCTGTGCACGGTTTCGCGCGTGCCGCTGACCAGCGGGTGCCAGTCCGGCAGGTCATAACCGTCGCGCAGCAGGCGATAGGCGCAGCTTGGAGGCAACCAGTCGAGATCGGGCAGCATTTCAGGTGTCAGGCTGATGCAGTCGGAAACGCGCCGCTGCCTGCGGTCGTAATCACGGCACAGGCAGCTATGGGTGTCGAGCAGGCGGCATGAGACATCGGTCCAGATGATGGCTCCGCTCTCCTCGTCGCGCAGTTTGTGCAGACAGCACCGTCCGCAGCCATCGCAGAGGGATTCCCAGAGCGCGCGCGGCATTTCGTCAAGGGACAGGGTTTTCCAGAAGGGGGGGGAAGTCATGAAGGCTCAAGGATCCTGAAGACCTGAAAGTGACGTGCGGGGAGGGACAGGCGACGCTTCAGCCAGCCAGCCAGTGGCGCTCTCAGTGCGCGACTTTCTGGGCTCGCCAGGTCTGAAAGCGTTCTTCTAGCGCCTGGCCATGCGTGGCCCAGAAAGTATCATCCAGGAGCAGTGACGTGCTGGGGCGTGACGTGGGCAGTGGCGGCAGGCCGGGCGTGCGTTCATGCAGCAGGGTGGTGACCCGGTTGGTCTGAAGCGTGTCAAGCGTGGCAGGCAGGGTCCAGACCTGGGGCGAATAAAGAACGTGGTCAGGGTTGGTGACGAAGGCTTTCTGGCCGGCAGGCAGCAGGGCAGTCGGCGCCAGCCCCATGAGCACTTCCCGGCGCTCCAGGAAACGGCGGGCTTCCAGGGGTGTCTGCCACCAGACGATATAGGGCCGCAGCTGGTCGAGGCGCCAGAAAGCGCGGTCCACTCCAGCAGGGGTGGCAAGAAGGCGGTACACATTGCCTGGCGTCACGCCGTCAGCCAGCAGGGCGATCTCCAGCGTGCCGCGCGCGGTGGCAGGCAGGCTGCGCTGGCCTGGCAGGCGGACGACATCCCACAGCGCGCTCCAATCAGGCGCGTGGTGCAGGCGGCCGCTGTCCCAGACCAGTGTGACAGGCAGAACGCCTGCCGTCAGCCCGCAGTTCCCCTTGCTGTCGAGGGGTTGCAGCCAGCTGTGGACGCAACCCAGCTGGGCCTGCAGCGTATTGGTCAGGACTGCCTGCCAGCGGGGCGGGAAATGAGTGGTGGTGCTTTCCAGAGTGGGCTCAAGCGTGTTCCAGCTCTCCAGGCGCACGGTCTGTGGTTGGGACTGTGGCTGGCCTGTGAGCGGCGGCAGGGTGAGGAGCTCGCTGTTCCGCCACTTCCGGCGCAGGCGGGACTCAGGAAAAGTAACCGTGCCCTCACCAGGCGGCAGCAGGCCCTCAGGGACGGCGAGGGTGACCGGCCCCTGAGGCGCGGCCCAGGCGGCGTTGATCAGCGATCCGTTATTTCCAAGGCCGAAGAAAGCGGTGCAGAGCCCCATGACAGGGGCGAGCTGCCGGGCAACCTGGAGCACGGAAAACAGGGGGGAACGACAGGAGGAGCGGGATTTCACCTGTGTGTCCATCCCGTTCCGGGCTTTTGGGGCGGGCTGCTTCGAAGACGCTGAAAGGAGACAGGCAGCCGCAGGGAAGTGGAAAGCATGTCTGTCAGGGTCATGTCCGTTCTCATGCAGCGGGGCCAGGAGCCGGGAAGAAAGATGACGTCTTGCACCGGGGCGGGGTTTCACAGCGTTTCCTCAGCAGCGGAGGGGCAAAGTGTGCCAGTCTGCCGGGAGCGGGGCAACCCTGCTGCGCCTCTCTTTGCCCGGCTTTGGCTCTCTATGTCTGCCAACCCTTTTACCCCTTTTACGGTTTTCAGCTGTTGGGACAGTTTGGGTGAGGCGAGAGCCGGATTTTGGGAAAAGCGTTCGGCCGGCAGCGGAAGGGCTGGACAGATTTGCGGTCCTGGTTCCATCCTGTACAAGGAATTGCCTTCATCCGAAAGACGCCGGGCCTGAAAGAACCGCCGCAGATCGACTCGATCTGAAGCCGGGGTGGCTGAGCCGAGGCAGAGGCTGTTGGAAACGTTTTGATAAAGGCTGACAAAGGAAGGACGGGACAGACATGAGTAAAGATTTTGGCAAGGACCTGAAGGAAGACGTGAAAGCCCAGGCTGAAGCCCTGCGCAAGCAGGTTCGCGAGTTCCAGGAGCGTCACCCCCATGAATGCCCGATCGAGGTTGCGGTCGATGACATGACCCATCATGCCCGCAAGGCGCTTCAGAAGGTGGAGCATTCCCAAGAGGTCGAGCGCGCCAAGCGGAGCATCAGCGCGCGCCCGTTCGTCAGCGTGCTGGTCTCCCTCCTGGTGGGGTTCATCGCAGGTCGTCTGACCAAGAGCTGAACCCTCACTGCGGCGCTCTGGGCCCGTAATCCGGGTGAGGGGCTCCCTGGTAGAAACTGCAGCCGGAAAGCGGTCTGAAAGAGTTCTTCTTTCAGGCCGTTTTTTTGATCGTTTTCTCTTGGTTAATATCTCGTTTTTGTTGTGGTGCTGTGTCAGCCAAGGCGCAGCCAGGCGCTCCCCCGTTGCGGGCAGGTTGTCGGACAGGTTATCTGTAACTGTTTCCTTCACGTCCTCTTTCAGTTTGCAAAAGGGTCCGAGACGTCATGACCAACCTCATTGAACTCGCTCAGGAAGCCTGCGTCGCGCAGGGCCAGGTGCTTACCCTAGCGGCTCGGCGGCATGGGGTGCGGCTTGCCCTGCTCATTGCAGCGGCCCTGTTCCTGTTCTTTGCGATTCTTTCCCTCCATGGGGTGTTCTGGGCGTTTTTTCTGGTTGTCTGCCACATGGGGCCGCTCTGGGCTGCGCTGAGTGTCCTGGGGCTTGATGTGCTGATCGCCCTGATCCTGGGCCTTCTGGCCCTGCGGACGCGGCGGCCCACGGTGCTGGAGGAAAAATCCGTCGTGACCCGTAACCAGTGCGTGCAGGAGCTGAAACAATCCTTTGCGGTCACGACACTCATTGCGCTGATCTGTGGTCCGTTGGGGCGCTTTATCGGTCACCGGGCCCTGGGCGTGCTGCAGGGCTTTTTCAAGCACGGCAAGCGGAAATGAGGAACGTGCTGCAGCACGCTTGCAGAACTTCACAAATCCTGTACTGACGGTCTCAGATAACCGTGATCCGATACCGACATGAGCCGCTGCGATGGTGGTTCACCTGGTTGTGCAGTCTGAAGATGCTGGTCAGGTCACGGCAGATCCGCTACTGAATCTGCAACCGCTCCTAGTGTGAGGGGCTGGAAAGGACAGCGTGCAGCGCAGGCCCGGCAGGAATTCAAGCCAGGCCACCGTGCAGGCAAGGACGACGAGGAACAGAGTGAGCGTAATACCAGCATCGGCACAGGCACTGCGAAGATGTGCCGCAATCCCGGCCGGATTTGCTGTCGTTCTGCGGGAGGCGCTCAGTCCGGGCAAAAGTGCCCAAGCCCGCACAGGCCGGAGGCCGGGGGGCGGCAGACGCCATGTTTCTCAGGGAGTTGCCTGATGAAGCACGTCACCATGCTGGCGGAAGTCAATCTTTTTGGCATCTACGTCGCACCGTTTTCCATTTATGCGCTGGTGGCTGTCTTCGTGACGCTGGTGGTACGCTTCCTGCTCTGGCGTTTCGGGGCGCTCGCCTGGTTCTGGCACGTTCCCTTGTTCGAGGTCGGGCTGTATGTGTGTATCCTCTGCCTGCTGGTGCTCTATGTCTGAGGAGAGGAAAGCGTGAACTGGATTGCACGCCTGATCCGACCGATCCTGACGGGACTTGTTCTCTGTATCGCCATCGGTCTTGGCTATGTGGTCTGGGGGGTCTATGTGCTTGATCCCTGGACCCGCGACGGGCGTGTGCGCGTCTATGTCGTGATTGCCGCGCCGGAAGTCTCCGGCACGGTCGTGGCTGTGCCGGTGGTGGACAACCAGTTCGTCCACAAGGGCGATCCGCTTTACACCCTCGATCCGCTGCGCTTCCAGCTGGCTATTGACGAGGCGCGCGCCAAGGTTGCGGGCACGACCGATGAATACGAGCTCGCCGTGGCCAATGCCAAGCGCCGTCGTGGCCTGCACGGCGTGGTGTCGCGCGAGGAAGTGGATGACTATGATTCCAACGTAGTCAACAAGCGCGCCCTGATGGATACCGCCAAGGCCGAGCTGGATACCGCCCTGCTGAACCTGCAGCGTTCGACGGTCTATTCCTCGGTTGACGGCTACGTGACCGACCTCAACCTGCGCGTGGGCGATTATGCGACGGCGGGCCATCCTTATATTTCTGTCGTGGATGCCTCGAGCTTCTGGATGAATGCCTATTTCGAGGAAACGAAGCTCCTGGGCGTCAAGGTCGGCGACAAGGCGCGCATCAAGCTGATGGGGTATCCTGAGATCCTGCAGGGCCACGTGGTCAGTATTGGACGCGGCATCAACGACAATAACGGCGTCTGGGACCGTCTGGGCCTGCCGGATGTCAGCCCGATCTTCACCTGGGTGCGGCTGGCGCAGCGAATTCCGGTGCGCGTCGAGTTCGACAATGTGCCGCCGGAAGTCCTGCTTTCTTCAGGCATGACCGCAAGTGTGGCGGTCGGGCCGATCCAGAAGGGCGGCAACGGTATCCTGACCACCTGGCTGCAGACCCATCTCTGACATGAAACGCGCCTTAACCGTTCTGCTTTCCAGCTGCTGCCTGCTAACTTCCTGTGTGGTGGGGCCGAAATACAAGCCGGACAATTTTCCTGTGCCGGCCTATTTTTCGGCCGCCCCCCATCCCCCGACCAGGGAGGAGATCGCCGAGACGGAAAAGGATTTGCGGGACTGGTGGGCGCTGTTTCAGGACCCTGTGCTTGACCATCTGGTGGATCGGGCCATCAAGGGCAATTACGACCTGCAGGTCGCCACGCAGAACATCCTGGCTTACCAGGCGCTCAAGCGGCAGGCCTCTGCGGACTGGTATCCGCAGATGGACGCCAATGCCGGCGCGGGGACAAACCGTTATTCGATCGATATCGACAACTGGCCGCTGCGTCCCAAGGTTTCCAGCCGCCAGCATCCGGCTGCTGCTATCCTGACCTACGGCGTGACTGCCAGCTGGCAGCTTGACGTTTTCGGCCATATCGCCCGCCAAGTGGAAGCCCAGAAACGCGTGGTCGAGGAATCGATCGAGATGCGCCGCGGCGTGCTGATGAGCCTGCTGAGCGACCTGGTCTCCGATTACGTGACGCTGCGGATGGTGCAGGAAGAGATGGATGTCGTCGAGAACTCCATCAAGGTCGCGCATTCGAGCACCGATATGGTGGAGCGGCTGTATGAAAACGGCGTCGGTAACACGCTTTCCGTAGCCCAGGCCCGGGCGGAAGAGCATACAGAACGCGCCAAGCTGCCCCCGCTTTATGCCCGCCAGCAGCGCCTGATCTATGACATGGCCATGCTGATGGGCGAGATGCCGGGCACTCTGGAGCCGGAGCTCGAGAAGCGCGAGCCCATGCCGATCGCCCCGGCCTTCCCGGCAACAGTGCCGTCAACCGTTCTGATCAACCGCCCCGATATTCGCCAGAGCGAGCGCAAATATGCTGAAAGCATGGCGCGTGTCGGCGTGGCTGTCACCAATCTCTATCCGAAATTCAGCATTCCGCTCAGCTTCAATCCCAATGCCTCGGCCTTCTACCAGCTGGCGCAGGATTACGCGATGGCCTGGAACATCCTGATGACGATGTCTGTCCCGGTTCTGCACGGCGGTAAGCTGACGGCGGAAATCAGCCAGGCCCGTCACCAGGCGGAAGGCAGCCGCCTGGCTTATCGCCAGACTGTGCTCAATGCCTTCCGGGAAGTCGAGGATGCCATGACTGACTGGTACCACGACAATACCCAGGTTCTGGAACGCAAGGCGGCCGCAACGGAAGCCTGCCTGGCGCGCGACCGGGCCAAGGAGCTTTTCGGTGCGGGGCTGACACCCTTTCTTGACGTGCTGAACACCCAGCAGAACGCCCTGAGCGCCATGGAAGCCGATGTGGTGGCGCGCGGCCTGCGCCTGAACGATGTCGTGGCTCTCTACGTTGCCATGGGCGCCGGTTGGCAGGGACGTAACCTGGGCCCGACCCTGCTGCCTGTGCAGAAGAAGAAGGAAAGCATCCTGTTGCGCGCCTTCACGCGCTGAAATCCTTGTGGGTTGTCACAAGGCCGCAGTTTTCTGCAGGCTGGCATAACGCAGGTTCATCAGCTGTTTCCGCCCGGTGGGTGCACCGCCCTGCAGCAGCATGACTTCCGTGGTGGCCTTCAGGTCAAGGCGCATGTCGTCATGGCCTGCCAGATGAATGATGCCGGCAGGATGATGGGGCCAGAGATGCTGGCAGATCCTGTTGCGTTGGGGATCGAAATACCACGGCCCCATATAGTTGCAGGTGCCGGGCAGAAACGCCGCTTCCATGTGGTCCGCATAGACGCATAAACCGATGGAAAGCTGGTCTGAAGCAAAAATCTTGCCGTGTCTGAGAACGCGTTTCTGCCAATGGCGCAACACTTCCCAGTGCGGGGCCTGCCGTGCCAGGGAGAAGATGCCGCCATTGAGCGTGGGCCGTACCCCCACCTGCCGCTGAATGCTGCGCGGGAGGCGGGCCAGGGAAGCGTTCTTGTAGAGAATGGAGCGGATCTGGGCCAGGCCGAACGGCGTCCACCGCACGCGGAAAGGCTTGTGGGTGAAGAGTTCAGCGATGACGCCGATTGCTGGGCGCTGCGTTTCGGCAGCGCTGAAAAGGAGCTCGAGCGCGGAAGCTTCCTGCACCCAGGCATCGGCATCCAGCCAGAGAATTGTGCCGGCTTCAGGAAAGAGCCGGTCGAGCCAGAGTTTGGACAGACCGATGGCCAGGCTGGGGCGCTGACGCAGGGCACGTGGGGGAATGCCTGCAGGGATGTGGGGCGGGCTGACAGGAATGCCCTGTGCCTGCAGGGCCCGGATCTGCCCGGGGGTCAGACCGCCATCCACGCAGGCCAGCGCCAGGCCGGTGAATTCAGGCAGGCGGCGGATAGAGGTGATCAGCTCCTGCAGCAGCGGGAAATAGCGTGCATCGCTGCCGGTGACCAGAAACCTTCCGCCCTGCATTTGAGCAGGAGCCCTGCCTGTATCTGCGCTGACAGGTGGGGAAAGTGGCGGCCCTGAATCAGGGAAAGGGTCGGCAGTCATCATGGCGCCATATTTAACGGATCAGAGCGGCTTGTCATGTCTCATGTCAGCAGGCGCCACAGGCTGGATGGAGCCAAGGCAGTGCTGCATGACACGGTGACGGGGCCGGCAGACTGTGTTACTCAGGGAAAAGAAACGCGGCTGACATGTTTCCTGCATGTCTCCTGCTCAAAAAGGGTGGGTGTCTTTGACAGCGTGCCGACCCCGGTATCCAGGCTTTGCCCTTGTTCAGGGGCATGACGGAGATTTCCTTTCATGACAGTTACCAAGAAACCATCGCTGGACCAGTTCCTGTTACCGGGACTGGAAGCCCTGTTCGAGAAGGCGCTTAAAGCCGGTTATCCGCGTGATGAGATTCTCGCTGTGATGATTGACCTCCTCGACGACACGACTCTGGGAGGCTTGGCAAATCCATGAGCGCTGATCCGTATACAGTTCTCGGCGTGCCGAAATCGGCAGACGAAAAGGAAATCCGCACGGCCTTCCGCAAGCTTGCCAAGAAGTATCATCCGGACATGAATCCCGATGACAAGCAGGCTGAAGAGCAGTTCAAGAAGGTCAACCAGGCTTATGACATCCTGGGCGACAAGGAGAAACGCGCCAAGTTCGACCGCGGTGAAATCGATGCCGACGGTCAGGAACGCGCGCCCTTCGGCGCAGGGGGCTTTGGCGGTGGTGGCGGCGGTTTCCGCGGCAGCTATGGCGGCGGAGGCTTCGGTGGTGGCGGCTTCGGCGGCCAGGGAAATTTCAGCGAGGACGACCTGCAGGACATCTTCAGCATGTTCGGCGGGGGCGGTGGTGGCGGTTTCCGCAGCGCCGGCGGCCGGCCGCGCAAGGGGCAGGATCTGCATGGGCAGATTCACGTCACTTTCGATGAAGCCGTGCTGGGCGGTCACCGCGACATCAATCTCGGCGACGGGCGCACAGTGTCGGTCACCATTCCGCCAGGGGTGGAAAACGACACCACCCTGCGCCTGCGTGGCAAGGGCATGCCCGGCCAGCCAGGGCGCGACGGCACGCCCGGCACGCCTGGGGACGTTCTGCTCAAGGTGTTCGTCAGTCCCAGCGCGCGTTACAAGCGCGACGGGCGCAACCTGGAAGCCACGCAGGACATCGACCTGCGCACGGCAGTTCTGGGTGGCAAGATCAGGGTCAACACGCCCAAGGGTGCGGTGGCAGTCACGGTGCAGCCCAATTCCAGCAGCGGGACGATCCTGCGCCTCAAGGGACGCGGCATTGCGGCGACGGCCACTAAACCGGCCGGTGACCTGCTGATCAGCCTTGCGATCATGCTGGGCAAGCCCGAACCCGAGCTGGAGACGTTCCTGCGGGAACACGAGAACCTGGGAACGCTTGACGGCTGACGTCGGGGCGGGGAACTGCATAGGAGGATAAAAGGGCGCCATGCACGTTTCGCATGATCCGGCTTATATCATTTCCGCCATTCTGCGTTGGCGTCCCGCCCCGCTGGGCAGTGCGCTGATCGCCATCCTGTTCGTGATCGGGCTGGGCGTGATCAGCTATGTGGGTGTGGCACGCGTCCACGGCTTCCACGTGCACGCGAATTTCGACTCCCCCTTCTGACTGATAGGCCCCGGTGATATCCGGGGCTGAGGAACAGGCGCCAAGGCTTGGTGGAATTCGGGGGGACGTATAGGGTGGGCGCTTCCACTCCCCCCCAGCCGCCGGACCTGCCTCATGACCGACCCGACGCCCCAGCCCGGCGCTCCTGAGCGCAGGGAAAAACCTGCTCTCTCCGCGCGTGGCCCTTCTGCGGCTTCAGCGCGACGCCAGGCTTTTTCGGTCGTTCTGGCCATAGAGCTGTGGGAACGGTTCGGCTTTTACGGCATGCAGGCCGTTCTGACGCTGTTCATGGTGGAAACCCTGCACATGCGTGAGGTGGAAGCCAACCTCATGCTGGGTTCCCTGGGAATGCTGATTTATACCCTGCCGGTCGTGGGCGGGTATATCGGCGACCGCCTCACCGGCACGCGTCCGATCCTTCTGGCAGGCGCGCTGGGGCTGACGGCCGGATACGGCATGCTGGCCCTCTCAATCTCGCAGCGACATCTCTTTCTGCCTGCCCTGGCTTTGATCGCCCTGTCCAACGGGCTCTTCAAGCCAAATGCCGGCACGCTGGTCAGGCGGATCTTCGCGGGCGATTCAGCGGCGCTGGATGCCGCTTTCACCCTCTACTACATGTCGATCAACGTGGGCTCGACAGTGTCCATGCTGCTGATGCCCTGGCTGCAGCTGCGCTTCGGCGCCGGCGTGGCCTTTCTGGCCTGTGCGCTGGGGCTGCTGATGGGGGTAGGATATTACCTGTGGCGCCAGCCCCTGCTGACGCGCTTTTTCTCCCGCAGCCCGGCCGGCGGCCAACTCCGCCGGCGCCCCCTGGCCCTGTGGCAATGGGGCCTGCTGATCGGTGGGCTGCTGGTGCTGTGGGCCGGCTCGGTGCTGGTTCTGGGGGATGCGGCTCTGGCGCGTTTCTGTGTGATCGGCGCCACGCTCGGGCTGCTGGTGCTGTGGGCTGTACTGTACAGGCGGGTCCCCGGTTGTGAGAAAGCCGGCCTGGCCCTGACCTATCTGCTCTGCCTGGAAACAGTCGCTTACCAGGTTTTCTACCAGCAGATGCAGACTTCCCTGACACTGTTCGCCCTGCGGGGAGTGGACGGCACTTTCTACCTGGGGCACTGGCCGGTTTTCACCATGTCGGCTGCCCAGTTCCAGGCGCTCAACCCCATCTGGATCATGATTTTCAGCCCGATTCTGGCCTGGCTTTATCACCGGGCAGCCCGGCGGGGCCATGAAACGGGCCCGGCGCTCAAGATCGCCATCGGTTATGGCTGCGTGGCCCTCGGCTTCCTGCTTTGGTGGCAGGCGGCCCGCACGGCGACCACTCTGGTGTCGCCCTGGGTCATGGTGGCGGGTTACGGCATCGTTTCACTGGGTGAACTGCTGACGATCGGGCTCGGCCTGGCCATCGTGGCCCGTTATGCGCCTGCACGCCTGAGCGCCCTGCTGATGGGCGGGCTGTTTCTGCTCTGGGGGGCGGGCATGTATGTCGGCAGTCTGGTGGCTAATCTGGCCGCCCTGCCGATCGGTGCCGGGGAGGCGACGGGGCCGCATTTCTACGCGCCTCTGTTTCATACGCTCTTTCTGGGGGCTTCGGGGCTGTGCCTGCTGGTAGTTCTTCTGCTGCCACTGGCCAGGCGGTTGGAGCGCCTGCACGCTGAGGTGTCCCGACGGGCTGATCGCGAAAACGTGTGAAGCATCTGCAGGTAAAGGTCGATATGTAGGCAGCCTGAAGGTAAGCTGCCTGACCAGGAAATGTTTTCATCCCAGCCGCCAGGCTGCCTGAATGGCTGCCAAAGGCTGAACGTGGCTTTCACGTCGCAGCTCGGAGGGAAAAGCCCCGGTTTCCTTGCAGAGTATAGCGGGGCAGGCCTCTATTCGTTACAGGAAGGCCATTCGGAAAACGCCAGGGAGAGCCCTATGAGCGGTGAGATGCTCAGAAAATCTGGTGCACGACAGGTGAGAAGAACCGGCAGAAAAATGACCGGCGCACTCCTTTTCGTGGTGCTGGGCTGGGGACTGGCACAAGAGATTTTCCCGGGCGACCCGGCACAGGCTTCCGCAGCACCCAGGTCGCGTGCGGCCGGGAGAGTGCCACCTGCCACCGCCGCCCTGACCCCCCGGCAGGCTGCGGCAGTGCTGGCCCCCCATATTTCTTCCCATACCCTGCCTGCCACGGTTGAACTTCCGTACAACCGGGCTGTGGCCACCACTCTTCTGCCGCCCCAGGCTGCAAGCCCGCATGGCAAAAGAGGGGGTGCTGATGAAGGGTTGCTGCGCCCAGGCGCGAAGCCACTTCCCGCAACTGCCGCGCCTCCCGTCCAGGGGGCGCCTACACCACCCAGCCAATCCGGACCCGCTCTACAAGAGCCAGGTCAGGTCCAGCCCTCCACCAGTGTAGCGGCAGTGCGGAGCGATGACGGGCTGCGCGAAGTCGGAAACGGGGAAGGTGAAGCGGCCTTGCCGCTGCCCGGCACGGCCCAGGATGCTTCGGCTCTGACGCCAGCTGGGGATGCCAGCGCTCTGAAACAGAAGGCAGCTGATCTGCTGAGCATGCCGGTGATCAAACAGATCTCCGCCCAGCAGCAGATGCTCAACCAGTATTTCTCCGGACTGGCCAATGAGCCGATCGGCGGTGGCACACTCGAGCGCTATCTCCCCCTGACCCCAGGCCCTCCGAAACAGACAGGCTGGCTGCCTTCGAGCTTCAGTGACTGGATGCAGTGGTCGACCATGACCGGTGACTGGGATGGCTGGCGTCCCTGGCTGGTCGATCACGGTGTGACCTTCAGCGGGCGCTGGCTTGAGGATTCGGCAGCCAACCTGACGGGCGGCATGTCACAGACCATGCAATATGCCGATGAAGAAGCCTTCAGCCTGGATTTCAACCTTCAGAAGCTCTTTCAGCTCGGCACTGACCTGGGCACGATCCACTTCACCACCGCCATCCGGCAGGGCCACAGCCTGGCCCAGAGCATGCCGGCCCTTGACAGCCCGCAGGAAATCGCCGGTTCAGGCGAGTGGGCCCATCTGACCAAGCTGTCATGGGAATATCAGTGGAACCGCTACGTGCGCACCGAGGTCGGCGAGCTGAACAGTGAAGACCAGTTTGAAGCCTCTTCCGTCTACTGGGGCGCGAACCTGTACTGTCAGTTCGAATCAAACGCCATCTGCGGTATGCCCCAATCCATTGCCATGAACTCGGGCTATGGCTGGTACCCGACCGCCCATCCCGGCGCCTGGGCCAAGTTCTTTCTGGACGGCACCAATGAGTGGACGATCCAGACCGGCGTCTACAGCGTGGATGAAACCATCCAGAACAAGGGCAACGGCTTCAAGATGGGGCTCAAGGGGGCGATGGGCAGCTTCGTGCCGTTTCAGGTGCGCTGGCACAAGGGCGGTCCTGACGACTACAGCGGGCCTTTCCAGACCAACGTGACCCTCGGCGCTTACTGGGACAGCTCGGAAGTGGAGGATGTCTACTCCAAGCTCAGCATGTTCACCATTGTGCCGCCGGCCAATGCGGCGAAATACCATGCCGGTATTCCAGCTGCCCTGCGCGGTATCATCACGCCCCGCAAGATCCGCAACCGGCACGGCGCCTATTTCCAGATCGACAGCCTCCTGCAGCGCGACAAGGCTGACCCGCGGCGTTCCACCGCCGGGTTCTTCTCATTCACCTGGGGCAATCGTGCCGCATCGCCTGCGCCGTATTTCGTCACTGCCGGCATAACGCGCAAGGGCACGTTCGCCAGCCGTCCCGAAGATACAGTCAGCCTGGGCATGAAAGCCCTCTGGGCCAGTTCCAAGCTGCGCCATGAGATCCAGACCATGCGCAACATCTGCGATGGGGGCTCTTCGGCTCTGTTTTGCGCGGTTGCCAAGCGCTCGAATGGATTGTACGTGCCGACCATGGAAACTGCGCTGGAATTCAACTACGGTTACCGCCCTGCCTGGTGGGCGCTGATCCGGCCGGGTATCCAGTATATCTGGCGGCCAGGCGGCACGCGGCGTTACAAGGACGCCTTCCTGCTGGACCTGGAAGCCGGCCTGACTTTCTGAGGAATTTTGCTGGCCGGGCAGTAAAGTTCGAGATTTCCTGAACTGACCGGAGACGATGCCATCAGCATGCCCTTGCCGCCTGCAGCGGGAACACGCTTTCTTTCTTCCAGCCGGTTTTCCGGTCCTGCCCCCGGCAGCGCCGTTGCAGGAAGGGGGGGGGAATTCCTGAAAAAAAACTTCTTGCAGAAAGCCTGCCAACTGTTGCGTGGGGCAGGCGTGTTGGGAAGCCTGCCTGTTCTCCTGGAGCCTGCCCAGGCCTTTGCTGACCCGCCCGCTTCTCCCGGGGCTGTGGCCGCCAAGCCGGTTGCGCCAGCCAGCATGGCTGCCGGGAAGAATGTCTCAGGCCCGTCGCAGTCAGGCCCGGCCGGCGGGCCGGTGGTGCATGCTTTCACTCAAGCGCCGAAGCCGAAAACCTGGTTTTCCGATATCGATGTCGGCCTTCAGGTGGAGGCCGGCATCATGGCCAACAGCGCCCGGACGCATAATGGGCAGAATTTCGGCCAGCTCCTGTCGCCTTACGCCAATGAGCCCATGCTGAACCAGATCGCCCTGACGATCACCAAACCCGTTGATCCTATCGGAGACGGCTATGGGCTGGGCTTCAATTTCCAGCTGATTTACGGCTCGGATGCCCGCATCTATGAAATTGCCGGAATTTCCGATCGCTGGATGGGGACGGAATACGAGCTCACGCCCACAGAGGCCAATGTCGCCCTGCACATGCCCTGGCTGACGAAAGGCGGTCTGGATGGCCAGATCGGCATTCTCATGGCGCCCATGGGGGTGGAAGTGCTCAACCCCGCACAGCGCGCTTTTTATACCCTGGCCTATACCAGTGAATATTCCGTGCCCTTCGAGCATGTCGGGGCTTATTTCCAGTGGCATGTGGGCGCCTGGCAGGTGCTGTTCGGCATTGATGCCGGCAACCAGGTTTCATTCGGCAAGGGCAACAACAACGGCCGGCCCGACGGGTATTTCGGCTTCAGCGGCCAGCCCTCCGACACGGTGACCGTAAACGGCCTGTTCCGGGTCGGGCCGGAAGATGCCTGGCGCACCCTGGGGCCGGCTGTCGCCCATTCGGCGCAACGCTTCTGGTACGATCTCAACGCCAGCTGGCAGATCACGCCGCGCTGGAGCGTGACCGGCGAGCTGAACCACGTCTATGATGAAGGGATCAAGGACAATACCTGGAGCGCGGTGGGCTGGGGCAGCTATGCCGCCACCCCGACGCTGAGCTTCAATGCGCGGGCAGAGGTCTACCGGGACCAGACCGGCGGGTTCGTCACCCAGTTTCCGGGCAACACTTCCTATATGCGCTCGATTCTGGGCCGTCCCGCCAGAACCCTGAGTGCGCCTCCCACCACCTACGGTGACCTGTCCTTCAACGCTGTCTGGCGACCGCATGTCAGCCGTTATGTCAAGCTGCTGCAGATCCG
This sequence comes from Oecophyllibacter saccharovorans, assembly GCF_006542375.1. Taxonomy (GTDB): domain Bacteria; phylum Pseudomonadota; class Alphaproteobacteria; order Acetobacterales; family Acetobacteraceae; genus Oecophyllibacter; species Oecophyllibacter saccharovorans. The sequence continues at coordinate 1,293,213 of NZ_CP038143.1, forward strand.
CCCGGAAATCCGCTTTGACCGCGCGCTCAACAACACCAGACCCTTTGCAGCCTTCACCCATCGCGACCGGATTCTGATCGGCGGTGATGTGACGCTGGGTTTCTGAAAGAGGTTTCCTCCAGGCTTCAGCCGCGCCCGCGGTAGCCCGGCACGTCCTGGGGCGGTACCCAGACATCCTGGGGGGCCGGGCCCGTCTGCCAGAAAACGTCGATCGGCATGCCGCCGCGGGGATACCAGTATGCGCCGATCCGCAGCCATTGGGGGTCCAGCAGGTCCACCAGCCGGGTGGCGATGCTGACCGAGCAGTCCTCATGAAAGGCGCCATGGTTGCGGAAGCTGGTCAGGTAGAGCTTGAGGGACTTGCTCTCCACGATCCAGTTGCGCGGAATATAGTCGATGACCAGATGGGCGAAATCGGGCTGCCCCGTCACGGGGCAGAGCGAGGTGAATTCCGGTGCGGTGAAGCGCACGACGTAACGCTTGTCCGGATGGGGGGCCGGCACCCGCTCCAGCACGGCCTCTTCGGGAGAGGCGGGCTGGGCGCTCTGGCGGCCGAGCTGGCTGAGAGCGTCAGTGCCAGGGGCCGAAGGACCTGAAGGCGGCGCTGAAGAAGAGCTCATGAATTCATTCTCCGGGCCCGGTTTCCGTTACGGCCTTTCCTGCCCGCTGCCCTGGTGTCGGGCGGGGCGGGGACACAGGAGAGGGAAGGCTTGAGAGCCGGGTTTGCAAAAAAAGTGTTTTGGGTGCAGAAGACGGCTCATTCTCATTCATTTCCCCGTTTTCTGAAAGACCGTCGAAAGCCAGTTTATGGATATTCGCAATATTGCCATCATCGCGCACGTTGACCATGGAAAAACAACGCTCGTCGACCAGCTCCTGCAACAGTCGGGCACCTTCCGTGAAAACCAGCACGTTGCCGAACGTGCCATGGACAGCAACGATCTGGAGCGTGAGCGCGGCATCACCATCTTGGCCAAGTGCACGTCGGTCGAGTGGAAGAACACGCGCATCAACATCATCGACACACCGGGCCATGCCGATTTCGGCGGCGAGGTGGAGCGTATCCTGAGCATGGTTGATGGCGTGGTCATTCTGGTGGATGCGGCCGAAGGTGCGCTGCCCCAGACCAAATTCGTGCTCGGCAAGGCCCTGGCGCGCGGTCTGCGTCCCATCGTGGTGGTCAACAAGGTGGACCGTGGCGACGCGCGCCCCGATGAGGTGCATGACGAGATCTTCGACCTGTTCGCCTCGCTGGATGCCAATGAGGAGCAGCTGGACTTCCCCATGCTCTACGCGTCAGGCCGGCAGGGTTGGGCCGATACCGAGCTGGACGGGCCCAAGAAAGACCTCAGCCCCCTGTTCGACCTGATCCTCAAGCATGTTCCAGCACCCGATCTTGATCCCGACAAGCCTTTCGCCATGGTGTCCACCATTCTCGAAAGCGACAACTTCCTGGGCCGTATCCTGACCGGAAGGGTGGAGCAGGGACGGGCGAAAGTGAACATGCCGATTCGGGCCCTGCGCCCTGACGGCACGGTCGTGGAGACGGGGCGGGTGACAAAGCTGCTCTCCTTCCGCGGGCTTGACCGCGTGCCTGTCGAAGAGGCGCAGGCGGGTGACATTGTCGCCATCGCGGGGCTGGCTGAAGCCACCATTCCCGATACCCTGGCTGATCCCGCTGTCGAGAAACCGCTGCCTTCCACCCCCATCGACCCGCCGACCCTGTCCATGACCTTCCGCATCAATGACGGGCCGCTGGGCGGGCGTGAGGGCAAGAAGGTCACTTCGCGCCAGATCCGTGACCGGCTGTTCAAGGAAACCGAAAGCAACGTGGCCATCAAGGTCACCGAAAGCCCCGAGAGCGAGGCCTTTGAAGTGGCCGGCCGTGGTGAGCTGCAGCTGGGCGTGCTGATCGAGAACATGCGCCGCGAAGGGTTCGAGCTGACCATCGGCCGCCCGCGCGTGCTGTTTCGCGACAATGAGGAGACCGGCGAGCGCGAGGAGCCCTATGAAGAGGTTCTGATCGACGTGGATGAGCCCTATTCCGGCGTCGTGGTCGAAAAGATGTCCCTGCGCAAGGGTGTGATGCAGGACATGCGGCCTTCCGGCGGCGACAAGGTGCGCCTGACCTTCCTGATCCCCTCGCGCGGCCTAATCGGCTATTATGGCGAGTTCCTTACCGACACGCGCGGCTCAGGCATCATGAACCGTCTGTTCCATTCCTACGGGCCCTATGCAGGCCCGATCGAGGGACGCCGCAACGGTGCATTGATTTCCGCAGAGGACGGCCAGACGACGGCTTATGCGCTTGATGCCCTGCAGGACCGTGGCGTTCTGTTCGTTGATGCCGGTGAGAAGGTTTATACCGGCATGATCCTGGGCGAGCATTCGCGCGAGAACGACCTGGACGTGAACCCGGTGCGCGGCAAGAAGCTCACCAACATGCGCGCTTCCGGCAAGGATGACGCTGTGCAGCTGACACCCCCGCGCGTCATGAGCCTTGAGCAGGCCATCGCCTATATCGGGGATGACGAACTGGTTGAGGTGACGCCCTCTGCCATCCGCCTGCGCAAACGCTACCTGGACCCCAATGAGCGCAAGAAAGCCGCTCGCAGCGGCAAGAATGCCTGAGCTGACCCCCTGCAGGGTCTGAATGGCAAAAACGGGAGCTCCCAAAGCGGGGCTCCCGTTTTTGCATTTAAGGGCTTTCTGTTAGGCCTGCGGGTGCAGGCTCGGCAGGGGACAGGGAAGTATTGAGGCGTTTCTGCATCCATTGCAGGTCAAGCCAGCGGCCGAACTTGCAGCCGACCTGTTCCATGAGACCGGCTTTCAGGAAGCCGTGTTTTTCATGCAGCCGGATCGAGGCGCTGTTGGCCGCATCAATGCCTGCGATCATGACATGCCTTTTCCCGCGGGTGGCATGGTCAGTGAGGGCCTGCAGGAGAAGCGAGCCGACCCCGCGGCCCCGGTGGGCCTGGCTGACATAGAGGGAATGCTCGACTGAAAAGCGGTAACCGGGCCAGGCGCGGAAGGTGCCGTAAGTGCCAAAAGCTGCAACCCGCCCGTCATGTTCAGGACCGGTGTTTCGGAGGGTTGCCACGATGACCGGCCAGCCTGCAGCCTCTTTGGCTCTCAGCCAGGCCGCGCGTTCGGTCAGGGTGGTGGGAACCTCCGTATAAACAGCCGTCGTGTCGCGGATGGCGCTGTTGTAGATGGCCAGGATTGCCGGCAGGTCTTCCGGCCGGGCAGGGCGCAGGCTGATATCATTGCCGCAGCTGTGCCCGGTGAGGGTGCCGGAGACCGCAGAAGGGGGCTGCACGCGCGTCGCTCAGGCGCCGGGGGCGCCGCGGCTGGTGGAATGCTCGAAGCGCAGCGCCTCCTCGGGGCGGGCTGTGGCAAAAGCCGCGTGGGCTGCGACAGCGCCTTCGGAAAAGCCCTGCAGGATCAGCTTCAGCTTGCCGGGATACTGGGCCACGTCACCGATGGCGTGGATGCCGGGGACATTGGTGGCCATCGTCGCGGGCTCAACGGGGATGGAGGTGCGGTGTGTCTCAAGCCCCCATTGCGCGATCGGGCCCAGATCTGTCGACAGGCCGTAGAAGGGCAGAAGCACGTCAGCTGCCAGCAGGCGCGACTGGCCGTCAAGGGTCTGCGCCTCGACATGGGTGAGCGCTCCCGCCTCTCCGTGCAGGGCATGAAGCTGATAGGGAACGATCTTCTCCACCCGCCCTTCGGCGATCCGTTCCTCAATGCGTGCCAGCGTATCTGGCGCGCCGCGGAAACGGTCGCGCCGGTGCAGGAGGCAGACATGCGCTGCCACTTCGGAAAGGGAAAGCGCCCAGTCCAGGGCCGAATCGCCGCCGCCTGCCACCACAACCCGCTTGCCGGCGAACTCCGAGCGCTTGCGGACGTAATACTGCACGCATCCTGTCGCCTCGAAAGCTTCCAGCCCCTCCAGCGGCGGACGGTTGGGGCCGAAAGCGCCTGCACCGGCAGCGATGATGACGGCTTTGGCCCGCACGATGTCGCCACGCGTGTTGCGCAGGGTGAAATTCCCCGCTTCTCCCGTGAGTTCGACCACCTGGCTGCCCAGAAGCCGCGGCACCTCGAAAGGGGCGATCTGCGCTTCCAGCGCCTCGATCAGCCCGCCGCCCGTGATGGAGGGGTGAGCCGGAATATCATAGATCGGCTTTTCCGGATAAAGGGCCGCGCATTGCCCGCCTGTCGTGTCCAGCACGTCCATGAGCACGCAGCCCAGGCGCAGCATGCTGCATTCAAAAGCGGCGAAAAGACCGACCGGCCCGGCCCCGATGATGGCGATGTCAGTTTCCAGCTGCCGGGGTGCTGCAGAGGGAGGCGCAGGGCGTGGGGCATCAGGGGGCAGATGGGTCATGGGATGATTATAGGCAATTCGCAGTTTCAAGGTAGAGCGTGTTAAACGGGTGCGTGTAAAAGAAGCCCCTGTCAATTCACTCCTGTCAGTTCAACAGTGTCGCTGCCCCAGGCAGAGGTTATGCCCTGTACCGTGTCCTGCAACGACCCGCGTGACAATCCGGATTCCTGTTCGTGCCTTCTCCCAAGCCTCTCACCCACCGGCCGCCTTGGCATTTCCGACTGCCGACCCAGGAAGCGACAGAATCCCTGGCGCGCGCCCTGGCGGGCACAGCGCGCCCCGGGGATTGCTGGGCGCTTTCAGGAGAGATGGGCAGTGGCAAAAGCACCTTTGCCCGCGCTTTTCTGCGGGCGCTGTCGCAGAATCCGGCTCTTGAGGTGCCCAGCCCGACCTTCTCGCTGGTCCAGCCCTATGAGACGCCGGTCGGCCCGGCCTATCACTACGATCTGTGGCGGCTGGAAGGACCTGAAAGCCTGGCGGAGCTCGCCTGGGATGAAGCTTGCGCCGACCTCATGCTCGTGGAATGGCCTGAGCGTGCGGAAGATTGCCTGCCCCCTGACGCCGTGCAGCTGATTTTCTCCATCCCGGTTCCTGAAAATGGTTCTGGCCTGAAAGACAGCGGTGAGGGGGAAATGCAGATGCGGGAAGTGACGGTGCGCAACTGGCCGCCCGAGCGGGCCTTTCCTGAAGTGGCTGGGCTTTCAGGGGCAGCGCTGTCATGAGCGGTATTGCCACCCTTGCGGCAACGGAACCCTTTCTGGACCGGATCGCCCAGGAGTGGTTGCAGCGCTACGGCGCGCGCGATGAAGGCGGTGCTGCAGGCGGACGCATTCTCGTGCCGGGCCGCCGTGCGGCGCGCGCGCTGCAGGAAGCGTTCCTGCGCGTTCTGGATGGGCGCGCTGCCCTGCTGCCGGCCATCACCCCTCTGGGAGATCTGGAGGAGGAAACGCTGTTTGCCATGGATCTGGAAGCACGTTTTCCGCCTGCCGTGGACCCGACCCACCGTCTGGTGGTGCTGACACAGCTTGTGCTGAAAGCCCCTCTGGCCCGAATTGCCGACAATTCCGAAGGCGCTCTGGAGCGTGCCTGGCCCCTGGCCCAGGCGCTGGCGCAGCTGATGGATGAGGCCGAGCGTGCCGGCGTGGACTTGGCCCACGCGCTGCCGACGGCGGTGGCTGAAGATTACGCCGAGCACTGGCAGGAGACGCTGGTCTTTCTTGAAATTGTCACGAAATTCTGGCCTGCCTGGCTGCAGGAGCAGGGATTTTCCAACCCTGTTGCCCGGCAGGTGAGCCTGCTGCGGGCGCAGGCTGAAGCCTGGCTGCAGGCGCCGCCTGAAGGCCCTTTATGGGCAGCGGGTTTCGTTGATGGCAGCGGGGGGGTGGCCGAGCTGCTGGGGGCCGTGGCGCGCGCACCTGAAGGGTGCGTCATACTCCAGGGAGTGGATCTGAAACTGAACGAGCCTTTGTGGGAAAGCCTGCCCCAGGCCCATCCCCAGGCGCTGCTGCGCGATCTGCTGACAACCCTTGAGGTCCCGCGCAGCCGCCTGGAAGTGTGGGCGCAGTCGTCTCCCCCTGCACAGGACAGCCATGCAGCAAGGGAAGGGCTGATGCGCCAGGTGATGCTGCCTGAGCAGGGGCTGTTCAGCTGGGGCCGCCAGCAGCCGCATTCCCTTCTGGCAGCCGGCGTGGAAGGGTTGAGCCTGCTGACGGCCGAAGACACCCAGCAGGAAGCGCAGGTCATCGCGCTCGCCCTGCGTGCGATTGCTGAGCAGCCGGGACGGCGGGCCAGCCTGGTCACGCCCGATCTCTCCCTGGCGCGGCGCGTGGAGACCGAGCTGCTTCGTTTCGGCATTCATGCCGATAATTCGGCCGGTGAGCCCCTCAGCGGAACGCCGCCGGCTGTTTTCCTGCGTCTTGTCGCTGATGCGGCGGCCAGCCAGCTTGCCCCGGTCGCCCTGCTGGCCGTGCTCAAGCATCCTTTGGCCTCACTGGGTCTGGGGGCTGGCCGGGCACGGGCCAGCGCGCGGCTGCTGGAGCGCCAGCTCCTGCGAGGCCCGTCGCCCCCACCAGGCATCGCCGGTCTGCGCCAGGCCCTGGCTGAGCGTGAGAAAGAGCTTGAAAAAAACACCCTTAAGCATGGGCAGGATGGCCAGTCCCCTGAGAGGGGGGAAGACCCCGCCAGCTGGGGCAGCAGTGCCGATGCGCCCCATACTCCCGCCCCGCTGAAAGCCTTTCTGGACAGGATTGAACAGGCCTTCGCGCCCCTGCTGGCGCTGGAGGGCGATGCTTCCCTGCCTGACCTGCTGACCGGTCTCGTGCAGGCTGCCGAAGCGCTGGCTGCATTGCCGGAGGAAGCGGAAGAGGAGAGCTCTGCGCGCCCGGGCGCGCAGTTGTGGCGCGGGGATGACGGGCGCCTTCTGTCGCGTCACCTGGCTGAGCTCATGGCCCATGGCGAAGCCCTGCCCGGCCAGCGGCTCAACGGGCTGGAGGCCTTTCTGACCGTTTCAATGGCCGGCAAGAGCCTGACAGGGTTGCGGGGCCATCAGCAGGGTGTGGCGCTGGCCCATCCGCGCATCTCCATTCTCGGGGTGCTTGAAGCGCGCCTCATGGCCTTTGATACGGTCATTCTGGGCGCCCTGACGGAAGCCAGCTGGCCGCCGGCAACCGATCCCGGCCCATGGCTGAGCCGCCCGATGCGCCAGCGGGTCGGGCTGCCTTCCCCCGAGCGACGGCTGGGGGCGAGCGCGCATGATTTCCTCATGTCGGTTCTGGCCTCCCGTCAGGTGCTGCTCTCCGCCCCTGCCCGGCGGGAAGGCAGCCCTGCCGTGCGTGCGCGCTGGCTGACGCGCTTGCAGGCCTATCTCTCCGGCCAGGAAGAAGCGCCTGCCCTGCCTGCGCCAGCAGCCCTGGCCTGGCAGCAGGTTCTCGACCGCCCGCTTCATGCAGTGGCAACCCCTGTCGCGCCGCCCCGTCCGCGGCCGCCGCTGGCGCTGCGTCCGCGGCGGCTGAGCATCACGGAGATCGATCTTCTCAAGCGTGATCCCTATGCCATCTACGGCCGCCATATCCTGAAACTGCGCCCCTTGCCGCCTCTGGAGGAGGGGGTGGACCACGCCCATTACGGATTGGTGGTGCATGCGGCGCTGGAGGAGATGTTCCGCCGCCACCCCCAGGCCTGGCCCGCTGACGCGCGCCGGGAGCTGGCAGACTGTTTCGAGCGGGCCCTGAAAGCGCAGCCACTGCGCCCGGCCCTGGTGGCCTGGTGGCGCCCGCGCCTGGAGCGGATCGCTGACTGGGTTGTTGCCCAGGAACTGCCGCAGCGTCTGGGCGGTGGCGTCTGGACCACCGCTGCTGAAGCAAAGGTGCGCCATGTCCTTCACGGCCTGCCCGGCGGTTCCTTCACCCTGACCGGTCGGGCCGACCGGATTGATCTTGCCGCCATGCATGACGGAGCTGAAGACGCGCCTGCTGCACTGCGTGCGGCACGCGTGTTCGACTACAAGACCGGCACGCCGCCGCGGAAGGCGGATGTGGCCTTGGGTTGGGATTCCCAGATGGTGCTGGAAGCCGCCCTGCTGGCACGGGGATATTTCCCGGACCTGCCGGCGGCGCGCGCTGAAAGCCTGGTTTACTGGCAGCTGCAGGGCGGTCCTGTACCTGGCAGGGTGCATGAGATGCCGGGCAGGAAAAGCGCGCTTTCCCTCGATGAGCTGGTTGATGGCGCGCTGGACCAGCTGGCTGCCCTGATCGGTGATTACGACAACCCTCGGCATGCCTATCTGTCGCATCCCTGGGCTGAACATACGGCGCGCTTTACCGATTACGCCCAGCTGGCGCGCGTCAGTGAATGGCGGAGTGGTAGCCGGTGAGCGGAGAAAAGAGAAGTCTGAAAACGGCTGAAGATCAGACCGGATCCGGCGGCCAGGAAGGTGCTGCGTCTCTGCGCGACCAGGGGTTGGCCCTGTTGCGCGCCAAGGCTGAAGCGGATGCGGCCCAGCTTGTCGCCTCTGACCCCATGGCGTCGGTTTTCGTCTCGGCTTCGGCCGGTTCAGGCAAGACCAAGCTCCTGATCGACCGCCTGTTGCGCCTGATGCTTCCCCTGTTTCTGCCGGACCGTGAAGGGGAGATGCGGCTTGTGGCAGGCACTGACCCGGCGCGCATTCTCTGCCTGACCTATACCAAGGCGGCAGCTGCGGAGATGGCCACCCGCCTGCAGGACCGCCTGGGGCGCTGGGTCACCCTGCCTGAAGAAAAACTGGCCGCGGAGCTTACGGCCTTGCAGGTGCCCGACACGCCTGAGACTCGCGCCCAGGCACGCGGGCTCTTCCTGCGGGTGCTGGACCTGCCGGGCGGGTTGCGGATCGAGACGATTCACGCCTTCTGCCAGTCGCTGCTGCGCCGTTTCCCCATTGAGGCAGCCATTGATCCGCGCTTTTCCCTCATGGAGGAAAGCGACAGTGGGATCGCCCTGCGCGCGGCGCTGGAAGAGGAAGTCGCCGCCCATCCTGCAACTGTCCGGGACCTGGCAGGGCAGGTGGGGCTGGACGACCTTGTGAAGCGTCTGGCCGAACTCAATGAAAAAACCGGTCGCCTGCGGGGCCTGCTGGCGCGTCTCAGCCAGCAGCCCGACCAGGTGAACGAGGATTATGCCCATCTGCTGGAGATCGTTTCAACAGACCGCGCCAGCCTGCAGCGCGATATGCAATCCCTGGCTGAAGAGGAGAAGATACGCACCGCCCTGCAGGCGGCCCTGCCCCTGGTGAGCGCCAACAGCCGTCAGACTTTCGTGGAGCCCCTGCTGCAATGGCTTGCAATTCCTGCAGCAGAACGTGATCCGGCACGCTTGCAGGCCCTTCTGCTGACCCAGAAAGGGGAAGTGTGTAAGATGGAGCGGCGTATCACCAAGGAAGCGCGCAAGAGCCAGCCTGATCTGCCGGCCTGGCTGACGGCGGAAGGCGAACGGCAGCTGAAACTGCTCGAAGCCGGGCGGGCGCTGGAGCTGCTGGCGGTCAACAGGGATTTCCTGCAGCTGGCTGCCCCGGTCCTGATGCGCTACCAGCAGGAAAAGACCATGCGTGGCCTGGTCGACTACAACGACCTTATCGCCCGCACGCGCCTGCTGCTGAATGATCCGGGCGCCGCCTGGGTCATGTACAAGCTTGATGGCGGCATTGATCACCTGCTGCTTGACGAGGTGCAGGACACCTCGGGCCTGCAATGGGAGATCGCAGGCGCCCTGACCGAGGAGTTCTTCAGCGGGGAAGGGGTGCATGACCAGGCACGGCCCCGTACGGTCTTCGCAGTGGGCGATTTCAAGCAGTCGATCTACAGTTTCCAGGGCGCTGAGCCGGACCAGTTTCACACATGGCGGAAGATCTTTGCCCAGCGGGTGAAGAAAGCCGGGCTGCTGTGGGCGGAGCCGCAGCTCAATGTCTCTTTCCGTTCAGTGCCGCCGGTGCTCGAGACGGTCGACAGCGTGTTTGCTGCCCAGCCGGCCTCAGCCGGCCTGCGTGACGGCGAGGCGCCCTTGCCGGCCCATGTCTCGGCCAGGCCGGGGCAGGGCGGTCGCGTCGAGCTGTGGCCGCTGGTCCCGCAGGTTGAAAAGGAGGAGGGGCAGGAGTCAGGGCCGTGGCGGGCGCCGACCGTCAACAGGGATCGCCGCACGCCGCCGCAGATTCTGGCCGCTGCCCTGGCGGACTGGCTGCAGGAACATCTGGGCCGCCCCCTTCAGCCTGGCACGCCGCCGTTGAAGCCCGAGGATGTCATGATCCTGGTGCCGCGTCGCTCGGCCTTTCTGCGGGCCCTGGTGCGGGCGCTGAAGGCGCGCCAGGTACCGGTGGTGAGTTTCCTGCGCGCCGAAATGCTGGAGCAGCCGGCTGTCCAGGATGTGCTGACCCTGTGCGCCACGCTGCTGCTTCCCCAGGACGACCTCAGCCTGGCCTGTGTTCTCACGTCCCCCCTGGGCGGACTGAGCGATGCTTCCCTCATGGCCTTGTGTACTGATGATGGCCACCGTTCCCTGCTGGGCCCGAGCGGCCGGCCTCTGTGGACCGTGCTGCGTTCACGCCACCGGGAGCGGGCGGAGTGGCGGGCAGTCTGGGAGCGCCTTGAAGCCTTGTTCAACAGGGTGGATTACGAAACGCCTTACGGGCTTATGGTGCGCATTCTGGGCCAGCACGGGGGGCGGAGCGCGCTGCAGGCCCGTCTGGGGGTGGAAGCGGCCGAGCCGCTTGATGAGCTGCTTAATGCCGCCCTGCGTTATGAAGAGCGCCACACGCCTTCCCTGCAGGGGTTTCTGCACTGGCTTCAGGGCGCTGAGCTGACGATCCGCCGTGAGGCGGAAAGCGTCAGTGACGCTGTCCGGCTGATGACGGTGCACGGGGCCAAGGGGCTGCAGTCGCGCCTCGTTATTCTGCCGGATACCACCTCATCGGGCCAGCGGGAGCCGGGGCTGCTGTGGGGGGAAGTGGCGGGAATGGAAATGCCGCTCTGGGTGCCGCGCCGCGACATGAGCGTTCCGGCAAGCCGGCATCTGGCTGAGCAGGCCCGCGAACGTGCACGCCGCGAGCGCAACCGGCTGCTTTACGTGGCTCTGACGCGTGCCAGTGACAGCCTGCTCATCTGCGGTTGGGAACAGGGCCGACCCCGCAGGGGAGAAGAAGACGTCGGGCCGGAAGCGGAAGAGCCAACCGACAGTGAAGGCGGGGAGAACTGGTACCAGATGTGCCGCGCCGGGTTGGAGCGGCTGGCCGGCGTAAAGAGGGAGGCGTTTGAGCCGCCCCTGCTGAAAGGGGACGTGTCGCAGGAGGGGGAAGGCTGGAGCGGTGAGAAGCTGGTGCTGGAGGAAGACTGTACCCAGACCCAGCCTGAAAAGCCTTCCGGAAAGCCTGTGGCCGTGGTTTCTGAAAGTGCGGCATTGCCGGACTGGCTGGGTCAGGCGCCGGACTGGCAGGTACGTCCGGCCCCCCTGGAACACGCCCTGGCGCGCCCGCTGACGCCGAGTCGCCCTGAAGGGGCGGAATACGGGTTGCAGCCGCCCGTTCCCGGCCCGCTGGATGCGGCCCAAGACAGAGAAGGGCTGCAGGAGGGACGGGACGCTGCAGCAAGTGCCGGTCCGCTGGCCCTGGGCGCCCGGCTGAAGACGGCAGCCCGACTGCAGGGAACAAGTGCTGCCAGCCGGCGTGCGCGCGCCATGCAGCGCGGCGTTCTGGTCCATCGCCTGCTTCAGCTTCTGCCGGACATCGCGCCTGATCAGCGCAGGGCCCATGCGCTGGCTTACCTGCAGCGCCCTGGCTGGGCGCTGGCGCCTGCCGAAGCTGAGAGATTGACCGGCCAGGTTCTCCAGGTCATGGAAGCAGGCGCCCTGGCCCCGCTTTTCGGTGCGGGGAGCCGCGCGGAACAGGCGATTTCCGGCGTGCTGGCATCAGATACACTTCCTGACGGCTCAGTCGCTGACGGTTCAGCCCCTGACGGGAGAGGCAGAGTGGTTCTGGGTCAGGTGGACCGCTTCTGCCTGCATGAAGGCGTTCTGTGGCTGTGTGATTACAAGACAGGCCGCAGGCCACCCGGCAGCCTCGCTGGGGTGCCGGAGGTCTATCTGCGCCAGATGGCAGCCTATCGCGCGGTATTGCAGCAGATCTATCCCGGCCTGCCAGCACGCTGTTTTCTGGTCTGGACAGAGGGGGGGGATGCCGGTCCATTGGTCATGGAGCTTCCCGGCCCTGTACTGGATCGCGCCCTGCAGGCATTGCTGACTGAAAGCCGACCCTGAGCCTTTGTTGGCGGCGGCAGGCTTCAGCAGGGAAAGGGGTTGTGTTTTTGCCGACCCCTCCCGATATCAGCAGGAGACCATCAGTCCGGTCCGGCAGGGGATGTTGCCAGGAACTGGCCGGTTTCTGCCAATCTGAATTAGAGTCTGAATTAGAGAGAGCCTACGGAAATGAGCGCAAATGTCGTCGCGGCGAATGACCAGAATTTCGATGCGGAGGTTCTGAAGGCCACCGGACCCGTCCTGGTGGATTTCTGGGCTGAGTGGTGCGGCCCCTGCAAGATGGTGGCCCCCGCTCTTGAAGAGCTTGCCCGGGAATTTGCAGGACGCCTGAAGGTGGTCAAGGTCAACATTGATGAAAGCCCGGAGGTGCCGACGAAATACGGCGTGCGCAGCATCCCGACCCTCATGGTGTTCCGTGACGGCCAGGTGGTGGGTCAGCAGGTCGGTGCCCTGCCCATGAGCCAGCTCAAGGCCTGGGTCGAAAAGACCTGTTTCTGACGTTTCCTGACAGAGAACTTCTCCCGAACCCGTCTGGGTTCAGGCAGGTCCAGCCTGCCACAGCCTTGGAGCCTCCCTAGACGGGAGGCTCTTTTTTGCCGGCTTTCATGGGCAAGGCCGAGCGGTCCTTGCCTGATTCATGGCAAGCCGCTGCGGGAAGGTGTAAAGAGAAGGCCTATGTCGAAGCAATCTTCAAGACCGCCGTCGAAATCCTCTTTTCCCGCCCCTGTCGTTCTCACAACCTCGGAACAGGTGGCTCAGCTGTGCGAGAAGCTGCGCCACGAACCTTTCGTGACGATTGACACGGAGTTCGTGCGCGAACGCACTTACTGGCCCCAGCTCTGCCTCGTGCAGCTGGGAGGGGCGGAAGACGTGGCCCTGATTGACGCCTGTGCGCCCGGGCTTGATCTGGCCCCGTTGGCCGAGCTGCTGGCAGATCCGCACTGCGTGAAAGTTTTCCATGCCTCCCGCCAGGATTTGGAGATCTTTCTCCACCTGTTCGGCACGCTGCCGGTCAATGTGTTCGATACGCAGATTGCAGCGATGGTAGCAGGTTTCGGCGACCAGGTGGGCTATGACAGCCTTGTCGGGTCGCTGACCGGCCAGGGAATCGACAAGGCCCACCGTTTCAGCGACTGGGCGGCCCGTCCGCTCTCGAAAGCCCAGCTCTCCTATGCCGCTGCTGACGTGACCCATCTGCGCACGGTGTATGAAAAGCTGCACTCCCAGCTGCAGGCGCAGGGACGGCTGGACTGGGTGAAGAGCGAACATGCCGAGCTGGCGGATCCGACCACTTTCCGGCCTGATCCCCGGGGGTTGTGGAAAAAACTCAAGGCCCGGACCAATAACCGCCGTATGCTTGCCGTGCTGCGCGAGCTTGCAGCCTGGCGTGAGGGCGCGGCCCAGAAGTTGGACCTGCCCCGTCAGCGGGTCATCCGTGACGAGAGCCTGCTGGAGATCGCAGCCGTTCGCCCCGCCACGATTGCCGGGCTGACCCGCATCCGTGGAGTGAATGCCAGCTTTGCGGAGGGCGCGCTGGGGGCTGAGGTGCTGGCAGCCGTCGTGCAGGGGGAACAGGTGCCCGAGCAGGAGCTGCCTGTCGCACCTGGCAAGAAAAAGGCCGAGCGCCCCAAGGCGCCGGCCGGGGTGGTAGGGCTGCTGAAAGTCCTGCTGGCTGAAAGATGTGAAAGCCACCGTGTGGCGCCCAAGCTGCTGGCTTCAGCCGAGGAGCTGGAGCGCCTGGCAGCGGGAGAACGCGACCTGCCTTTGCTGCGCGGCTGGCGCGCTGACGTGTTCGGGCGGGAGGCGGAAGAGCTGCTGGCTGGAAAGCTGGTGCTTTCCATCAGGGACGGGGCCTTGCAGGTTGCCCCTCAAAGCATGCCGCAAGTCAGCGCCGGCGCTCCAGGCGCTTCCTGAAGGGCCTGGGCCCGGGGAGCGGCCAAGAGGTCGTGACTTGTGGGAGGCAGGCCAGCGCAGGCATAATGAGGCGCATTACCGTGTATTGAATGATTTTTCCGGTCAGTTCAGTGCGCAGTCGGGACGAAGCAAGACCGGGAGAAAGGCAGAAGAGCATGGCCATGGAATGGACGGAGGAGTTGATCGCCCGGCTTAGGGATCTGTGGAGCCAGGGGCTGTCAACAGCGGAAATCGGCCGTCAGCTGGCCATCACGAAAAATGCCGTCGTAGGCAAGGCCCATCGTCTGGGGCTGCCGCCGCGCCCGTCGCCGATTCGCAGCAAGGGAACAGGCACCACCCGCAAGAAAGCCTCCCGTGCCAAGTCCGGTGAAGCGGGTGAAAAAGCGTCTGCACCCGCCCAGACGGACGCAGGCCAGTCGCCCCAGAAGACCCCGAAAGCGCCCCAGGCCAAAAAAGACGCTGCGGCCAGTGCTGCGCCAGCGGAGGCCAAGGCAGGGAAGATTTCTGCAGCGCCGGCTTCGGCCGATTCTGCTGGCGCACGCGCTCAACCGCAGGGGGCTGCGCCAGCACCTGCCTCCACTGAACAGGGCCCAGCTCCGGTTGCTTCCATTCCGGCGCCAGAAGCTGAGCCGGTTCAGGTCCCACGAGACGTCAAGACCCCGGAAACAGCTGAGCGTCCTGATGCTTCTGCCGCCGTAGCCGGTGCTCCACGCAAAGTCGCCACCTCCCAGAATTCTACGCCTCGGCCCAAGGCTGAAGGACGGCCTGCAGCGCGTAGAACCACGCAGGCGCGTCGGGAGCCTGCTGAACGCCCTGTCCGTCAGGGCCCGACATGCCAGTGGCCGAACGGTGATCCCGGGACGCCGGGTTTCCATTTCTGCGGGGCCCCGCCTCTGCCCGGCAAGCCTTATTGCGCAGAACATGCCGCCATTGCCTATGTGAAGCTGCGCGATCGTCGGGACAGCTGAAGGGACTTCCAGGTTTCCCGGCTGGCTCCTCACTGCTTTTCACAACAGAAAACCCCCTCGGCCCGGTAAGGCGAGGGGGTTTTCTGTTGTGTGGTCTGCAAGGCCTGAGTCTGGAGAGGCTCAGGATTCCTCAACGATGATGTCTTCAATTTCCTCAGCCTGAGCTGTCTCGTCGATCGTGCCGATGACACCGTGTTCACCCTTGGGGGTAGCGTATTGATCGATCTCGCCGGGACGCGGTGCGGTGATCATCTCCAGCTGGCCTGTGATCTGTCCGCCATCTTCTACCTGCAGGCGGTGGCACTCAGCGCGGCCCAGCAGGCGACCGGTGGTCTGCACGACAAGGCTGCCGCGCACGTGCAGGGTGCCGTCAATCGTGCCGGCAAGATCAACTGTCTCCACCTCGGCATTGCCGCGGAAGGTGCCCCCATGCGCGACGATGAGCTCACGGGCGACGATTGTGCTGGTCTCGACCGTGCCTTCCACGATCAGCTTTTCAGCTTCCTCGATGGCGCCCTGAACCGTGATGCCTCGCCCGACAACAAGGGTGCGCGTGGCTGTGGAGGATACATGCACAGGCGTGGGGGAAGTGAGGGGGCTGCCCAATCCCTTCAGCCCGGGCTGCCCCAACCCGACCTGGCTTATCCCGGCCTGGGCGGCCTGGCTGCGGGTGGGAGTAGGCTGTGAAGCCTCTTCAGAAGAGGGAATCGGCGTTTCATTACGGTTTTTCTTGAACATATCCAGCCTGAGGAGTGAGAGGGGAAACCGGTATGCAGGCAGTGCCCGCGGTAGCGCTGAAGGGCCTTTGCCGCGAGCGGGCGACATCACCAAACACTTAAACGCTTGCGCCTGCGCCCCGCAAGACCGTTGGTCATGGGCAGAAGCTGGTCGCCTCTGTATGATGGCCCTCCAATACAGAAATTCACTGAAACCACTGCCGATCCGGAGCCCTGCATGACCCAGCCCCCGCTTCAGTCCATACCTGCCCCCGCTCATGCCACGCCGGCCGCAGGATCTGCCCGCAAGGCGGGAGAAGCCGGAGAGAGGGGTCAGGCGCTTGATCTTCTGTGTATCGGCAATGCCATCGTGGACATGCTGGTTCAGGCCACGCCCGAGCTGCTCGCGGAGTTCGGGGCTACGCCTGGCAGCATGACCCTGATCGACACGCCGACAATGGAGCGCCTGCAGAAAAAAGTGCGGGTGGACCGTGTGGCAGGCGGAGGCTCTGCTGCCAATACGGCCGTCGTGGCGGCACGCATGGGCCTTTCCACGGGCTTTCTGGGCACAGTGGCGGATGATGCGGCCGGAAGCGACTTCGCCCGTGATCTGCAGGCGCAGAAAGTCACCTACCCTTCCCGCGACACGGCACGCGACACCTCTGTGCCGACAGCGCGCTGTCTCATCCTGGTCACGCCGGAGGGAGAGCGCACCATGTTCACGTATCTGGGGGCCTGCGTCGACTTCACTCCTGCAGACGTGCTGCCCGCCACGGTGGCGGCTGCGCGCGTCACTTATCTGGAAGGCTATCTGTTCGATCTGCCGCAATCGCAGGCCGCCTTTCACCGCGCGGCGGAGCTTGCCCATGCCGCTGGGCGGCAGGTGGCGCTGACCCTGTCTGACACTTTCTGCATCCAGCGGCATCGTGAAGCCTTCCGGGAACTGGTCCGGAATTCAGTCGACCTGCTCTTTGCCAATGAAGAGGAGCTCAAGGCCCTCTACGAGACCGATTCCCTTGAAGACGCTCTGGCCCGCGTGGCGCGTGATGCAGGGGTGACGGCTGTCACCCGCGGGGAAAAGGGCGCCGTCGTCGTGAAGGGCACTGAGCGCCATGACGTGCCGACCCAGAGCGTGCGGGCTGTGGATACCACAGGGGCCGGTGATGCCTTTGCAGCGGGGTTCCTGGCCGGTTGGGCGCGAGACCGCTCCCTGGCCGATTGTGCGGATCTGGGCAACAAGGCAGCCGGGGCCGTGATTCTGCAGATGGGCGCGCGGCCGGGAGATGATTTTCTCCTGCGCGTCTGAAAGTACATTCCTGGCAGGTTTGTTGCCGGGCCGGTCAGGCTGCGTCCCAGCCGACGGAGCGCAGGCGCTGCGTGGCCATAAGTGTGCGGGTCTGTTCACAAATCAGGCTATCGAGCTCGGCGCGGGGCTGGTAGTCAGGCATCAGTTCCGCCATCTGGTCATTCTGCCCGCTTGCGGGGTGAAAATAGATCTCGCTCAGCCCCGCCGGCAGTTGCGGCAGCAGGCGGTGCAGGCGTTCTGGGGTCATGTGACCTGACCAGCGCAGCCCGAAGCAGTGATCATTGGTTTTCATTCCCGCACGGCGCAGCTGGGCGCGCAGAACGCGCGTCCATTGGGCAAGGGCTTGGTCCCCCAGCGTTTTTTCAGCGCCAACCGGCCTGGCAGGTTCCAGGGGCGTGCGCACGGCTTTGAGCCCGTGGCGGGTGCCTGTCTCGATCAGGAGCCTGCCCACGGTCGGGTGAAGATGCATGTGCTTGTGGGCATTGGCGTGGTCCAGCGGCAGGCCCGAGCGTGCAAAAGCCCGGAACTGGGCTTCAATTTCCCGCTTCAGGGCCCTGCGTGCGGGGGGCGAGAAAAAATATTCTACCCCGAGCTTGAGCTGGTTGCGGCCGAACCAGCCGGCTTCATCTGTAATGGTTGGGAGGCTGAGGAGGGAATCGCCCTCGATCACCACCAGATGCAGCCCTACCCGCAAACCAGGCAGCTTTTGCGCGCGCCGGAGGGCGTCTGCAGCGGCTGGCCCAGCCACCATGAGACTGGCGGTGGTCAGGACCCCTTCGCGGTAGGCGCGCTCGATGCCTTCATTGACTTCTTCGCTCATGCCGAAATCATCCGCTGAAATGATGACGCGACGTTCGGAACGGGAGGAAGCTTGTGACGGCATGGCGGAAGATACCTGGCTGAGAGTGCTGAGTGGCAGTACTGAATGGCAGTGGGGAACAGAGAGAAGGTCTGCAGGGAAAAAGGCTTCGAGAAAGAAAGGGGCATGGTCTGGTCCCATGCCCCTTTCCCGTTCCTACGAAGATGTGGTGTGAGGTCCGGCGCTTTCGGCTCAGGCGCCCTTCTTGCGGCCCTGGAGGAACTGGAAGAACTCCACGCCCTCACGCAGGCGGCGTTTGAGCATCTGCGGATCAAGGGCCATTTCCTTGACGATGTCGAAGATCTTCCTGGGGCGGAAATAGAATTCCTTGTAGAAGGTCTCCACCTTCCGGAAGATCTCGTCATGTGACAGGTGCGGGTAGTGTAGCGGAGCGATCTGCACGCCATTCTCATCGATGAGCTCAGCCTGGTCCTTGTTGAACCAGCCATTCTCGGTGGCCTGCTTGTGCAGCGCAGTGCCCGGATAGGGAGCAGCCAGAGAAACCTGCAGCGTGTGCGGATTGATATCCTTGGCGAACTCGATCGTTTCGCGGATGGTTTCCTGGGTTTCGCCCGGGAGGCCCAGAATGAAGGTGCCGTGGATCTTGATGCCGAGCTTGTGGCAGTCTTCGGTGAACTTGCGAGCCACTTCGACACGCATGCCCTTTTTGATGTTGTGCAGGATCTGCTGGTTGCCGCTCTCATAACCGACCAGGAGCAGGCGCAGCCCGTTCTCCTTCAGCACTTTCAGCGTCTTGTAGGGCACGTTGGCCTTGGCATTGCAGGACCAGGTGACACCCAGCTTGCCGAGCTCGCGCGCAATGGCTTCAGCGCGCGGCAGGTCATCGGTGAAGGTGTCATCGTCGAAGAAGAACTCCTTGACCTGCGGGAAATACTGCTTGGCCAGGCGGATTTCAGCGGCCACATGCTCGGGGCTGCGCGTGCGGTAGCGGTGGCCACCCACGGTCTGCGGCCACAGGCAGAAGGTGCAGCGGGATTTGCATCCGCGCCCGGTATAGATGGAAATATAGGGGTGTTGCAGATAGCCGATGAAGTAATCTTCGATCTTCAGGTCGCGCTTGTAGACTTCCGTCACGAAGGGAAGGCTGTCCATATCCTCGATGGGCGCGCGGTCCTTGTTGGTGATGATCTCCCCGTCATCATTGCGCCAGGTGATGCCGTCCACCTCAGCCAGCGGCGTGCCTTCGGCGATCTCCTTGATGGTGAAGTCGAACTCGTTGCGCGCCACGAAATCAATCGGGCTGCCCTGCTCAAGGCTCTCATTGGGCTGCACGGCCACCTTGGCGCCGACCATGCCGATCTTGAGTTTGGGATTGGCCTGCTTGAGCATGCCGGCCACCCGCACGTCGGAAGCGAAGGACGGCGTCGAGGTGTGCATGATCACCAGATCGCGGTTTTTGACGTCTTCCAGAATGGGGCCCATGCCCATTTTGGCCGGCGGCGCATCAATCAGGCGCGAACCGGGCACGAGGGCTGCAGGCTGCGCCAGCCAGGTCGGATACCAGAAGGAGCGGATCTCGCGTTTGGCCTGATAGCGCGAGCCCGCGCCCCCGTCGAAACCGTCGAAGGAAGGTGGCTGAAGGAAAAGCGTTCTCATCATGAGCGGACACTCCTGTTGATTCCCGACCCGTCAAGGCCCGATGAGGTGGAGGGGGAAGCTTCCGTTCTCCCGGCATCGGTGCTGTTCAGGAGCGGGCGGTCACGTTCGGGGGGAAAGGGGTTGGATGCGATATGGACTGTTCGGCCCCGCCATGCAACCTGCGTGCCACGCGTACTGCCGAGCATGATGGCGGCCGAAATCCAGTCCCGGACGATCAGGAAGGGGAAAATGCCGGGCAGGCGGCATTCCGTCAAATAGGCGATTCGCGCGCTGACCAGGCCGCGCGTCAGCCAGCCAAGGCCGAAAATCCCCCATGCCAGCCAGGAGGCGGGCGCCAGGAGAATGCTGACACTGGCCCAGAAGAGGGGGAGCTGCAGGCTGGAAAAAGCGTAGCCTACGGGCTCCAGACTGCGGACGGTCCGTCCCCATCGCAGTTCATGACTCAGCAGCTCGCCAAGGGTTTCTTCCGCAACGGTCGTCCGGCAGAGCGTGGGGGCCAGGGCCACTTTCAGGCCCAGGGCGCGGACTTTTTGCCCAAGCACCGCGTCATCTGCCAGATGCGGCACGAGCGCGGCCAAGCCCCCGATCCGCTCCAGCAGCTCACGTCTCAGCGCCATGGTGGCGCCAAGGCAGTCCTGGCGGCCCAGCAGGCGCGACAGCATGACGCCTGTAAGGAAGTTGTTGTTGATGCTGTGCGCCCCAAGCTGGCGTACCAGGCGCCCGTCTGCCGGCAGGCCCGCATAGAGCAAGGTGACCAGGCCGGTGCCGGGGGTTTCAAGCGTGTCAACGATGGTCCGGAGATAATCCGGCTGAACATGGATGTCGGAATCGGCCATGACCAGCACGTCGTGGTGGCAGGCCTGCATCATGTTGATCAGGTTGCCGATCTTGCGATTCGGCCCGTGCTCGGTGCTGTCCACCACGACTGAGACCGGCTGATCCGGATAGCGGGCCTTCAGGCGCTCGACGATTTTCAGGGCCGGATCATCGGCAGCATGCAGGCCGAAGACGATCTCATATTGCGGATAATCCTGCTGAAAGCAGCTCTCAAGCGCCTGCTCGAGCTTGGGCTCGTCTCCATGAAGCGGCTTGAGCAGCGTAACGGCAGGCCAGTCTCGCGCCTGGTTTTCAGGCCGTGCGAGACTGGCCCTGCTCAGGCGGGCGCGCCGATGGAAACGGGCCAGCAGCTGGCTGCCCAGAACGCTCTGTGCCTGCCCCGCGACCGAGACGAGGGCAGTGCAGAGAGATGCCAGAGTCAGGAAAGGCACGAATCAGGCTTCCTCTCCGTCACCGCTGACGAAAGGAGGCTGCCTGAAACGCACGCCAAGAAAACGGTCAGCCATGCAGGAGGCCGTCGGCTTTCTTGTTGAGAGTGCGGATCAGCCCTGCAGCGCCGCTCTGATCAATAACGGAGCGGAAGTCGGAACGCTGCGTCGCGGTCTGGCTGATATGGCCGTTCAGGAGAATGTCAGTGATGCGCCAGCCCTGCGGCGTGGGGGTCATGACATAATTGAGAGGCGTGGCATTGGCCGGAGAATCGGTGCGGCCGCGGATAGTGGTGTCGATAAGCACGCCGCCGGTCGGATTGGGCGCAGCGTTGGGAAGAATGCTGAAAACGGCTTCCGAGCCCGGTTTGAACGACGAAACGTAGCGCGCCACCGTGAAACGGCGGAAAGCCTGCAGCAGCTGCGTGCGTTCATCAGGCGTCAGCTGAGCGTAATGCAGGCCGATTGAACGCTTGAGGATGGTATCCAGATTGAAGGCCTGGTCCACGGCGGGGCCGACGATGGCCGCACGCGCTTCAGGGCTGGGGAGGGCCTGGGATTTTTCCAGCGCCCCGTAAAGAACGCTGATCGGCGCTGCGGCCTGAGCGGCAGCGGCTGTCTGCGCTACGGCCGGCGCGATGAAACCGCTGCCGGCAGCTAGGGCGCCGGCCAGCGGTGCGGCCAGAACTGCGAGGGCCAACAGGCGGGGCGTGAAAGTGATTTGGCGATTCATGATGAAGGTCATAATGAAAGCTCATCCTCTATCTGCAGGGGTTTTCGCAAGGGGCAGCGCACATTAAGCCATTGTTCTCACGACAGTAACCACCCGTCCTGTGACAGATATGCTACAGTTATGGCGAGAATGCAGAAGGTGCGTTGAACCGGGGGGGGAAGAAGGGGTATAGCTCGCCGATAAGTATGAGTGCACGCATCAGAGTAGTTCCGATCGGCAGCAGGTCCGGCAGGCTCAATCCGGCCTGGTGCCAACTGATCGCAGACTGATCTGATGCTTGGATTATCCCAGGGACCCTTGTTGCTAAATGGCGTCCGATTTTGATTTAAACGTCCCGTCATCCTGAACGAGCCTCTGGTCAGGCCGTAGGCTGACAGGCAGATATACTGCAGGCATGCGCTGTTTCTGCCGGTTTCCCTTTTCCCTGATTTCTGGAAAGAGGGGTTTACCCGCCAGGGGGTTCCAGCTGAACCTGGGGGTGGCAGAAGACCAGAGTCTGAACTTCGCCCCTGATTAGGGCGAAAAGACGGCCTGGTGTTGCCGCAGCCAGCCTTTTTAGGCTCCAGGCCCCGCTTGAAGTTGAGGATCAGGGCCTGGAAAGACGGGAACGAGACGAATAGAGCGGCAAAGGGC
This sequence comes from Oecophyllibacter saccharovorans, assembly GCF_006542375.1. Lineage (GTDB taxonomy): Bacteria > Pseudomonadota > Alphaproteobacteria > Acetobacterales > Acetobacteraceae > Oecophyllibacter > Oecophyllibacter saccharovorans. Next base: position 1,315,393 of record NZ_CP038143.1, read on the forward strand.
AGGGTTGAACGGCGCCCGAACCGGCTGGGGCGCCCTGAGAAATAACCAGAGGATTATATGGCCGTACCATTGATGCACGCTGTCCGGGTTGGACTATACGTTCTCAAGCAGCACCTTTCGGGGCGCAAGCGCTATCCGCTGGTGCTGATGCTGGAGCCGTTGTTCCGGTGCAACCTAGCCTGCGCCGGCTGCGGCAAGATCGACTACCCCGCCGAGATCTTGAACCAGCGCATGAGCCTGCAGGAATGCCTGGATGCCGATGCCGAAGCCGGCGCGCCCGTCATCGCCATCGCGGGCGGTGAGCCGCTGCTGCATAAGGAGATGCCGCAGATCGTCGAGAATCTGACGGCGCGCAAGAAATACGTTTATCTGTGCACAAACGGTCTGCTGCTCGAAAAGAAAATCAACGATTACAAGCCTTCCCCCTTCTTCTCCTGGGACATCCATCTCGATGGCGACAAGGAGATGCATGATGCCTCCGTGTGCCAGGAAGGCGTTTATGAGCGGGCTATCAAGGCCATCAAGCTCGCTAAGTCGAAAGGCTTCCGTGTCTCCATCAACTGCACTCTGTTCGATGGTGCGGTGCCTGAGCGCGTGGCGGCCTTTCTCGATGAAGCCATGGCCCTGGGGGTCGATGGCGTCATGACGGCGCCGGGCTATGCCTATGAACGCGCGCCTGACCAGGAACACTTCCTGAACCGGCAGAAGACCAAGACCCTTTTCCGCGATATCTTCCGCCTCGGAAAAGGCCATAAATGGCGTTTCACGCAGTCGCCGCTCTTTCTGAACTTCCTGGCCGGCAATGAAAACTATCAGTGCACGCCTTGGGGTAAGCCCCTGCGCACGGTTTTCGGCTGGCAGCGTCCCTGCTACCTGCTGGGAGAAGGCTATGCCAAAACCTTCAGGGAGCTGATGGAAGATACCGACTGGGACAAATACGGCACCGGTGCCTATGAGAAATGCGCCGACTGCATGGTGCATTCCGGTTATGAGGCCACGGCCGTCATGGATGCGGTGCGCCGCCCCTGGCACATCGCCAAGGTGGCTCTGTTCGGCCCGGAGACGGAAAAGCCGATGGTGCCCGAGATCTCCCTGGCCAATCAGCGCCCGGCCGAATACGGCTATGATGAGCAGGTGCAGATTCAGCTGGCCAATCTTTCCGCTGCCAATGAAGGCAGGCCACGCAATCGCGGTCCGCGCGTGCGCGTGAACGGACGTCCTGTTTCTGTGCGGGTTCAGAAGGAACAGATGACCGAAGCGGCCGGCGCGGCAGAATAAGGGAGATCGTTTGATCGCCCCGCCTATTGTGCGGGGGATCACTGACCATGTTGACCGCGCTTCTCGTCATTCTTCTGCTGGTTCTCCTCAATGGCGTTTTCGCCACGGGAGAGCTGGCGCTCATCTCCGTCAAAAAAAGCCGCCTGGAACAGCTGGCGCGCCAGGGCGTGCCGGGGGCTGAGCGGGCGGTCAAGCTTGCTTCCTCGCCGCAGAACTTCCTGCCGACTGTCCAGATCGGCATGACGCTGGTCTCGATTCTGGAAGGCGCTTTCGGCGGCTCCGGAATCGAGGAGACGGTTCGCCACTGGATTGAGAAGTCCGAGCTCCTGCGCCCCTTTGCCGGGGAGCTCTCCATCATTCTCGTCGTGGCCCTCATCACTTTCGTGATGCTGGTTTTCGGCGAACTCGTTCCCAAGCAGATTGCTCTTTACAAGCCGGAAGTGATTGCGATCCGCCTCTCGGGCGTGCTCACTTTCCTGGCCTGGATCACCAAGCCCGTCGTCTGGCTGCTCAGCAAGACCTCCTCGCTGGTGCTGCAGCTTCTGGGGATCAATCCCCTGTCCCGCTCCGCGCTGACGGAAGAGGAGCTGCGGGCCGTGCTGCTTGACGGCACGCAGGCCGGAATCCTGGATTCAGGCGAACGCGAGATGATCGAGCGCCTGTTGCGTCTGGCGGACCGGCCGGTCCGGGCCATCATGACCCCTCGCAATGAGCTCTTCTGGATCGACCGCAATGCGGACCATGAGACCCTGGTGCGCAAGCTCCGGCAGTCCTCCTATGCGCGCATGGTGGTGTGCGAGGGCGATATCGACCATCCGGTCGGGGTTATCCTGGCCAAGGACATCATGGATCGCCTGCTGCTGGGGTTGCCTCTCTCGATTGATGCGGTCCTGCGCAAGGCCCCGGTCATTCCCGACAGCCTGACCGCGCAGGGCATGATCGAGCGGTTGAGGGGCATCTCGCTGGGGATCGTGTTCGTCATGGACGAATACGGCACTTTTGAAGGTATCGTGACGCCTTCTGACGTTTTTGAAGCCATCATCGGTGAGGAAAGCCACCACGAACGCCATGAACGTCATGAAAAACATGATGACATGGAGGAATACGAGTTCGACGGTTTCATGCCGGCTGATGAAGTCGCTTCCCGCCTTGATATTCCGCCTTTTCCGGAAGGGGGGACTTACCACACGCTGGGGGGCGCGATCATGGCCCTTCTCAAGCGCGTGCCCGCGCGTGGCGACAAGGTGGTTTACGGAGGCTGGCTGTTCGAGGTGCTGAAGATGGACCGGCGGCGCGTATTGCTGGTTCGGGCCACCCGCAGGCTCCTGGCGCGGAACTGAAATCGGCTTCAGAGCGTGAATTTTGCTGGTTTGGAGCAGTTTTGTGGACCTTCCTCTTGGCCAAAGCGCCCTGAGACGTCTATATAGCGCCACGCGCCCGGTTTTCGGGTCTCTTTACGTGTGACCGTTCCCTGAGGTGTGTTTTCGGGAGCGGATTTCTGGAAGGGATCTCAAAGGGGGACGGGCGGCATTGCTCAGGCCTTGTGACAGGAAATTGCGCATGAATACGCTCTCGCCGGATTACCGCCCATCAGCCGATGAAGAGTTCATGAATGAGCGGCAGCAGGAGTATTTCCGCCATAAGCTGGTTCTCTGGCGGACCGAGCTCCTCCGTGAAGCAGGCGATACGCTGGCCAGCCTTTCGGAAGGCGGCATTCTCGAAGCGGATCTGGCCGACCGGGCGACCGTAGAGACGGACCGGGCCTTTGAGCTCCGCACACGCGACCGGGCCCGGAAGCTGATCATCAAGATCAACCAGGCGCTGGAACGCATCGAAAACGGCACTTATGGCTATTGCGAGGAAACCGGTGAGCCCATCGGTCTGATGCGTCTGGAAGCCCGTCCGATCGCCACGCTTTCCATCGAAGCTCAGGAACGTCACGAACGGCATGAAAAAAGCCACCGGGACGACTGAAGGAGGCGGATATTCTTCTTTCACCCCTTTCGGCTGGTCCGGGTTCAGACCTTGCAGGAGAGGGGTTGCGTTTAAGTGGAGGACGCGTTATCAAACCGCCATTCCCAGCGCTGCTGTAGCTCAGTGGTAGAGCACTCCCTTGGTAAGGGAGAGGTCGAGAGTTCAATCCTCTCTAGCAGCACCAGAATTCTGAGGATCAGCCCGCGCTTTGAAGCGGATTTTCCGAAAAAAGCCCTTTCCCGTTCCGATGGGAAAGGGCTTTTTTCTACCTGTGCTATCAGAGATCATCCAGAGATCAGGACAATTTTCTCAGCATGACCTCTCACATCACTCTTTACGGCCTGAAAAACTGTGACACGATGCGCAAAGCTGGTCGTTGGCTGACGCAAGCGGGGCTGGACTGGCAGCTGCATGACTGGCGCAGGGACGGCGTGCCTGCGGCCCTGCTGCGGGAGCTGGCCGGGAAATTAGGCTGGGAAAAGCTCCTCAACCGCACCAGTCAGACCTGGCGGCAACTGCCTGAAGCGGAGCGCCAGGCGCTGCTCCAGGCCAGTGGGGCTGAGGCGCAAGCCCGGGCGCTGAAGCTGATGCAGGCGCATCCTGCTCTGATCAGGCGCCCTGTGTTGCAGCTGCGCACGGAAAAAGAGGGAAAAACACGTTTCCTGCTCCGGTTTTCGCCTGAAACCTATGCTGAGTTTTTTGCCGGTAATAATTTCTAGAACCGGGGTCGCCAAGGGATTTCACTGGGGCCGGCAGATGGTGGAAATCAAAGCCGGGCTGAGATGAAACCAGGATTGAAGAGGGACAGCGATGGAGGCTTTCAGCAGACGCAGCAGCCTTGCTGGCGGACGTCAGGAGCGGGGAGAAGGTCCTTCTTCCCCGGGCCGCTCGACAATCGAGCCGATCGCTGTCAGCCCGGCCCGGCTGAGTGGCCTGTTCACCAGTCGTCTGAACGAGGTCTGCGCCCGTTTTGAGGACTGGACCCTGCCGCTGGTCGTCACTGGACGGCTGGGGAGTGTGCCTGCAGACACCTGGCGGCGTTACGAGCCGCTGCCCCTGCAGGACCTCAACGGCAAGGAGGAAATCGGGTTGGAAGTCACGTATGAGCAGCTTGAAAAAAGTGCTGCCAAACCTGGCGAGGTGGTGGAGGCGACAGGTTTCCTGCGTGCGCGTCTGGTAAGGGGCCAGGTGGTGCCCCGTTTCGAGACCCTGGCCCTGCGTCCCTATACGCCTGACAGTCAGGGAGGAGAGGGAGGGGAGCGGCTGCTGGAATCCCTTGTGCCTGACCGCCATGATTTTCCCACGCAGGGGGAACCGGGCTTTCTGCTGGTCGATCTGGCCACCGGCACGCAGGCGCTTGAGCAGATTGAAGAGGCGCTTGGCGCCTGGAGGCGGCAGGGCGCTGTGCGCTCGCTCCGCCTGGGACCCCATAACCGCCAGGAACTGCTGCAGGCGCTGTTGCGCAGTCCCGAAGAGATCATCGTTCTGGTAGTCAACAGCCGGAGTCTGCCGTTGCTGCAGGGAACCGCAGCCTTGAAAGCCATGGCCGCCAGTCCGGCTTACAGGATGGTCGTGACCGAGGAGGCAACGGGGGCAGAAGTGCCGGCTGCACCGAACGGGCAGAGTGATCTGGCGCTCCGCAGCCTGACCTGGCTTGCCGACCGGGTTTTCGCCTCTCCGGTGGAAGCGGGCCGCTACCTGCGCGAGCGGTGCAGCGCGCTGTGGCAGAAGCGCGAGGAAGCACGCGCGAGAGAGGAGGAGATCATGGCCCTGCGCGACAGCCTGGCCCAGCTCTCCGACCTGCCGGAGATCGCCCGCTCAGCCGGGCTCCGGCGGGGCCTGACGCTGGGGCTGTGCGTGGGTGGGATCGGGTGTTTCGTCCTCGCCATCGCCCTGGTTTTTCTGCTGCACCGTTTCTGAGGCCTGCCCTTCTTCGGAGCCGCCTTCAGAGATGGTCGGGACATCCGGTGACAGTCGGGCCTGCAGGCTGGCATGGAGGAGGCCTGCCGTCGTGCCGGCAACGACGTACCAGGCCCCGGGCAACAGCAGGAATGTCGCAGCGGCGACCACCAGGCTGGTCAGCCAGGGCCGGGCAGCGCGCCATCCTGTCCACATGCTGCGCAACAGCACCAGAAAGACCGCTGAAAAGGCCATATCCAACCCGTAATGATCAAGTGGGCCCAGAATCGGTCCGATGACGGCTCCGAGCGTGGTGGCCGCAACGCAGCCGACATAGAAGGTGCCGGCAACGCCACTGTAATACCGGAAACTGAACAGCACCTGTGCGTTGCTGGCCGCGCGCCGCTGGCTTTCAGCCATGCTCAGCGCCCAGCTTTCATCGGTGAGGATGAACAGGGCCGGCAGAATATGCGAGAGTTTTCGGCCGCGCAGAAAGGGGCTGAGAACGGCACCCATCAGCAGGTGCCGGCTGTTGATGAGAAAGGTCATGCCGACGATGACGAGCATGGCCGGCGGTTCGGTCCAGACCTGAATGGCCGCGAAGTCGGAAGCGCCGGCGAAGTTCAGCCCGGTCAGCAGGGGCACTTCAAACAGGGCCAGGCCCTTGCTGCGCGCCTGTGCGCCCAAGACCAGGGCGTAAGGCACTGTTCCCAGCAGAAGGGGCAGGGCATCCTTCATGCCACGCTGCAAAGCCCGGTCCGGCCGGGAAGGATTTGTGGGTGTTGAGCTGGAAGGCACCATGAAAAACTACCCCAGCAGCTGGCGGAACAGAAAAGCCGAGCCGATGCCGATGAGCACGGTTGCCAACATCGGCAGCCGCCAGGCCGCCAGAACCGTGCAGGCCAGGGCCAGAAGCGTGGCGGGATGGGGGCTGGTGAAGGCCGGGGCGATGATGGAAACCAGAACACAGCCGGGTGCACACCGCATGACTGCCGCCAGCCTGGGGCCCGGGGTGTGATGGCGCAACAGCAGATAACCGCCGATACGCGTGCAGTAGGTCGTGCCGGCCATGAGCAGGATGGTCAGAACGTTGAGAGCCTGAAGGTGAAAATACTGGGTCATGCGTCTTTTCCGCGGGCCCGTCGGGCAGATGGGTCAGGAGGACGGGGTCAGAAACGGGCGCAGCGCCGGCACGGCCCGGGCGAGGGCCGCGGCATCGGGCGGGGCCAGGCACAGCAGGGCCCGGCGGATGTCCAGTGAAGTCGTCCAGGGATGCGCGTTCAACCAGCGCAGGAACGTTTCTTTTTTCATGTAAGAAGCATCGGTGCGGGGCGCCTGTGCCTCTCCTGGCCAGTCAGGGCTGGGCAGGGAAACGAGCTCCGGCAGGGACAGCCCTTCGGAGAGGGGGCTCTCAAGATTGGCAGACGTGACTGCCAGCGCTGCCTGTTGAGGGGAAAGGCGCATGACAGCCCAGCCTTCGATGACCGGCACGTCACCGCAGATGAAGCTCTGTTCCGCTTCCGGTGCGGTAAAGGCGATCACGCAGGGCTGGGCGGCAGTGCGCATGCCGAGCACAGGGCCAGCCGGGAAGCGCCCCTTCTCAGCAGAGGTAGGCCGGATGACTTCCACCGGGTCAAAAGGCGGGGAGACGGCAGACGTCAGAAGCTGGCGCGCCTCCTGACCCGGCCGGACCGGCTGGCACCTGAAGCCTTCCTTGTGCAGTCTTTGCTGGAGAATACGGGCCAGCAGTCCATCCTGCCTTTCTTCTGCTTCAAGTCGTTCCTTGCGTTCAAGATCTGCAAAACGTGCTGCCAGAGACGCGAGCTGAGTTTTTCCGGCCTGCCAGAGCGTCTGCAGCAGCGCATCACGTTTGTGGCGCATCGCTTCGAGGAAAGAATGGGCGGTTCTGTCAGTAACACCCGCACAGGTATAATGCGCCCGCTCTGCCGCAGCAAAAGCGGCCAGGAGCGGATCTGCATCGGCTTCTGAAGAGTCCGGAAAAATGATCCGGGGATAATGCAGCAGGCTGCCGCCCTGCCAGCGCGGCAGATCATAACCGCCGGCGCTGACGTTGTTATCCGGACGCAGGCCCAGGGTGGCCGTTGTGGCCAGATCGGTTATGTCTTTTGCCTCCAGCGTTGCAAGCGGTCTCATGAAACGCTGGAAGCCGTGATCGGGATGCGAATCGGGAAACCGTTTTTCATGCAGCGCGACGGGAGGGGCGGCCAGCCAGCCTGTTTGCCGGGCTTCAATTTCGCCCGCAGCATCGGGTGTGCATATGAACTGCCGCCAGTTGAGCGGAAAAGCTGTCTCCGCCTGTTGGGCAGCCAGGGCAAGCAGATGCTTGAGATCCGTTTCAGGCGCCAGATATTCATCCGTATCGAGAACCAGGCCCCAGGTGTTGTCTGGGCGCTCTCCCGGCCTCTCTTCGGTCAGGGCCGTGACGGCAGCGCGGGTCAGGGCGACCCGGCGTGCTTCCGGCTCATCAGGCAGAGTGCCCGCATTGACGGCCCGCACAGGCCAGCCAGCTTTCGCGAGGCAGTCGGCCATGGCCAGAATGGCGTCTGCCTGAGGCGCGTCTGAAAGGACGTCGTCAGCTGTATTCCCGCTGACGACGATGATTTCAGTGGCCCCCAGCGCCAGGTGCCATCCCAGCCAGGAGGGCAGAAGATCCGCGGCATTGCGCGCCAGGACGGCGCATTTCAGCGTGGGCGGATGTTGCCGGGAAGGGTCCGGCAGGCCCGGGTCCTGCGCAGCTTCTGATACTTCGGGAGACAGGCTGCCGGCAGGGCTAGCGCACATTGATCCTGACTCTTCCCTGCTGGAGATCGGGATCAGTCACGGCCCGCATCTCGAGCTGCAGCGGCTCGGCCCCGGCCTTGACGATCTCCTCACCGATGGGGGTGGCAAGATCACGCGTTAGGCCCGACAGCGCTGCGACCTGTCGGGCCGGGGTGGGCTGCATGGGGGCTGCGGCCTCGACGATGAACAGGATGTTGGGTTTGCGCGCCAGGGCCATGCGCACGGCTTTGGCGACGGGAGTTGCGTAATCCTCACGTGGTGTGCCGGCCATGATCTCGATGAAAGGATGGCGGGATGGCGCTTTATGGCGGACCGGCACAGGCGCGACGACCTTGGGAGGCATGCTCGCCTGGGGGTTGAAAGTGCGCTGGTCGATCGGCGCGCAGCCCGCCACCAGCACGCAGCCTGCTGCAAGGGCCGGAATAATTCTGAAGCCAGCCTGCAGAGCCCTGCCCTGTAAAGCCTGGCTCTCTGCCCTTTCCAGCCGCCATGGAGAGGCGCAGCGCGGTTGGCAGAACGCCTGGAGGCGGAGCAGGGCAGGGAAAAGGCGCAGGGGCGTCATGAGGCCGTCCGGACATTGGGTAGTGGAGTTGGGCGCATTGTAATTAGGGGTATTGTAAAATGGGTCAGGGCAAACAGAAGTCCCAAAACAGCCGAACAGAAAGACACCCTGTCGGCCAGCCTGTGAGCCCTCCAGGAAACTAGCCGTGGTTGCCAGGTGAAAACAACATGGGAAAGCAAGATGAACAGTTTCTTTTGCGGCCGTTTCCCTTCCTGTTTCCCCCTTAACTTTCCCCTAAGTGCCCCCTTTGAGGGAAGGGCGGGGAAAGCAGGTGTGGCCTGCAGCATGCCCCCTGCCCGTGCGGCGGGTGGCGGGGCTTTCCGGAGGAAGGCGGCATGGGTGGGAGGTATGCGCGAAAGGCGCACCTCACCCCCTAGCCATGTGATGTATGGGTGGTATGGAGAGTGGGTCCCTCCTGGCTCAAGACAGTTTCAAAAAACAGTCTCAAGTCGCAAGGATAAGAGGGCCCTTTAGTCCAGCTAGTCTAGGACGGCTTTAGTTCAGTAAGCGAAGGAACCAGCTCGATGTCTAAACCAGTCAAAATTGCCATTAACGGTTTCGGGCGCATTGGCCGCCTGGTGCTGCGCGGCATCATCGAAAGCGGACGTACGGATGTTATTCCCGAGTTGATCAACGATCTGGGTTCCGTCGAAGCGAACGCTCACATGCTGCGCTATGATTCCGTTCATGGCCGCTTCCCCGGTGAAGTCGAGATCGTCAACGGCGATCTGGTCATCAAGGCCAATGGTCGTACCTACGGTCCCATCAAGGTGACCTCCCACCGTGACCCCGCCGATATCCCCCTGAAGGGCATTGACGTGTGCATGGAGTGCACCGGTCTGTTCCGGACCGGCGAAAAGTGCCAGCCGCTTCTCAAGGCGGGTGCCAAGCACGTTCTGATCTCCGCTCCCGCCAAGGACGTTGACGCAACGATCGTCTACGGCGTGAACAACGATGTCCTGAAGCCGGACATGAAGGTCATCTCCAACGGCTCCTGCACCACCAACTGCCTGGCCCCGGTCGCCAAGGTGCTTGAAGAGAAATACGGCATCAAGAACGGCTACATGCTGACCGTCCACTCCTACACGGGTGACCAGCGCACCGTCGATACCCTGCACAAGGACCTGCGTCGCGGTCGTGCAGCTGCCGACAACATGGTGCCGACCTCCACCGGTGCTGCCGAGGCCGTGGCCCTGGTCCTGCCGAAGCTGAAGGGCAAGCTGTCTGGCAGCGCCGTGCGCGTTCCCACGCCGGATGTGTCCTTCGTCGCTTTCGACTTCATCGCCGAAAAGGTGCCCGCTTCCGCCGAGGAAGTGAATGCCGCGCTGAAAGCCGGTTCCGAAACCCCGGCCCTGAAAGGGGTGCTTGGCTACAACACCGAGCCGCTGGTGAGCCGTGACTTCGTGCACGTGCCGTACTCCTCCGTGTTCGATGCCACCCAGACCTCCCTGGTCAACGGTGGTGAGATCATCCACGTCGCCGCCTGGTACGACAACGAATGGGGCTTCTCCAACCGTATGTCCGACGTTGCCGCGCTGTTCGGGCAGTGGCTCTGATGGGCGAGTTCCGTACCCTCGATTCAGCGGACGTGCGTGGCAAGCGCGTCCTGCTGCGCGCCGACCTCAACGTGCCGATGCATGATGGGGCCATTACCGACACCTCGCGCCTCGAACGCGTCGCTCCGACCATCCGTGAGCTGGCCGACAAAGGCGCCAAGGTCATCGTGATGAGCCACTTCGCCCGCCCCAAAGGGCAGGTGGTTCCCGAGATGTCCCTGGCACCTGTCGGCAAGAAGCTTGGTGAAATTCTCGGCAAGCCCGTGAGCTTCGTGAACAACTGCGTCGGTCCCGATGTGACCAAGGCCGTGGACGGGCTGAAGGACGGCGAGGTGCTCCTGCTGGAGAACACCCGTTTCCACAAGGGTGAAGAAGCGAACGACAAGGACTTCGCCAAGGCTCTGGCTGCCAATGGCGATCTCTACGTTGATGACGCGTTCTCTGCCGCCCATCGTGCCCATGCTTCCACGGAAGGCATTGCGCATTTCCTGCCTGCTTTCGCGGGCCGGCTGATGGAAGCGGAGCTGGGCGCGCTGTCTGCGGCTCTTGAGCACCCTGAGCGCCCGGTCGGTGCCATCATCGGCGGCTCCAAGATCTCCACGAAGCTCGACCTGCTCGGTAACATGCTGAACAAGGTGGACGTGCTGATCATCGGCGGCGCGATGGCCAATACCTTCCTGGCCGCTGAAGGCTACAATGTCGGCAAGTCCCTGCAGGAACCCGACATGCATCAGACGGCGCGCGACATCATGAAGAAGGCCAAGGAGAAGGGATGCGAAATCATCCTACCGGTCGATGTGGTGGTGGCGCGTGAGTTCAAGCCGAATGCCCAGTATGAAGTCGTGGCCATTGATGCGGTCCCCGACGACATGATGATCCTCGATGTCGGCCCGCGCTCAGTCGAGAACATCATCAAGGCGCTTGGCAAGCTCAAGACCCTGGTGTGGAACGGCCCGCTCGGCGCCTTCGAAGTACCGCCTTTCGACACGGCGACGGTGGAAGTGGCGCGTGCCGCTGCCCGCCTGACCAAGGAAGGCAAGCTCATCACGGTGGCTGGCGGTGGTGACACCGTTTCCGCCCTGCGTCATGCAGGTGTGGCCAACGACATGACCTATCTCTCCACGGCTGGCGGCGCTTTCCTTGAATGGCTGGAAGGCAAGGCTCTGCCTGGCGTGACGGTCCTGCGTGAAGTGGGGGATTCCCTCGGTCTCGGCTGAGGATTTCCAGCATCTTCCGATAAAAAAGAGCGGGTCCTGCGGGGCCCGCTCTTTTCATAGGCTCTCTTTTCTGCAGGCTTCTGAAGCAGAGGTAAAAATCAATCGGCCAACAAAAAACCCTGCCTCATTTGAGAGCAGGGTTTTTCGGGAGTGTTTTCAGGGCCTTTCAGCTTTCCAGGCCCTGGGCCTGCCGGTGACGGCTCACATCTTCAGCCATCGCTTTCTGCAGTTTCTCCATGGCACGCGCCTCGATCTGGCGGATGCGTTCGCGTGAAACGCCATAATGATGCGACAGCGCTTCCAGCGTGGAGGGGTCCTCCTTGAGGCGGCGCTCGGTCAGGATATGGCGCTCACGTTCATTGAGCGTCTTCAGCGCCTCAGCCAGCAGGGCCTTGCGGCCGCTCATCTCTTCAGCTTCAGCCAGGACATCTTCCTGCGTGTCCTGCTCATCCACCAGCCAGTCCTGCCACTCCCCTTCGCCGTCCAGGCGCAGCGGGGCGTTGAGGCTGTGGTCCGGGGCAGCCAGGCGGCGATTCATCGAAACCACGTCCTGCTCTGGCACCCCCAGCGTGGTGGCGATCTGGTTGACCTGTTCAGGCTGCAGGTCCCCTTCTTCAAAAGCCTGCATCTGACCCTTGAGGCGCCGCAGGTTGAAAAAGAGTTTTTTCTGCGCTGCCGTCGTGCCCATTTTGACCAGCGACCAGCTGTGGAGGATGTATTCCTGCATGGCGGCCCGGATCCACCACATGGCGTATGTGGCGAGGCGGAAACCGCGTTCAGGATCGAAACGGCGTACTGCCTGCATCATGCCGATATTGCCCTCGCTGATCAGCTCACTGATCGGCAGGCCATAGCCGCGGTAGCTCATCGCGATCTTGGCAACGAGACGCAGGTGGGAGGTTACGAGCCGGTGGGCAGCCTTCAGATCATGCTCATCACGCCAGCGGCGCGACAGAGACAGTTCCTCATCTGGGGTCAGGAGGGGGAAACGGCGGATTTCCTGCAGGTAGCGTGTCAGGTTGTTTTCCGGACCGACTGCGGGAAGGGCGACGGAAGTGTTCATGGAATTCGACTCCTTGCGCCTGAGGGAACTTTTCAGTGAAAATGATCCTTGGAAAGCGATCCTGCGACTGAGAGACGGAGGGGCGCATTACGCCGACGTCAGTATAACAGGAAGCGGGGAAAAAACAGCTCCGCTTTCTGTCAGATGACCGGCAGACCAGGGTCTGCTGGCATGCATGGGCATGACGAAGCGGTATTGGTTGAGGCATCTTCGGGGCGGTTGTGGGCCCGAAAACGAGAAAAGGGCAGAATGAAAGCCGGTTAAGCTGTTATCTGGGACTTATCAGGTACCCTTATAATAGGTTTAGATAAACAAGTCAAAGATTGATAAAGGGAAAACCGATTACTTTTCCTTAAGTTTTTCCATGAGGGTGCGGAAATCTTCCGGCAGGGGCGAGGAGAAGCGGAGCATCTCGCCGGTGCGGGGATGTTTGAACCCCAGGGTTGCAGCGTGCAGGGCCTGGCGCGGGAAATCCAGCGCTGCCTCACGCCCTTCGCGTGTCAGACCCTGCGCAGCACCTGGAATGCGGCGCAGATAAACGGGATCACCTATGAGCGGGTGACCGGCCTGCGAAAGATGAACGCGGATCTGGTGGGTCCGCCCCGTGGCAAGCCGGCACTCCACCAGGGAGGCGCTGTCGTGGAAAGTCTCGAGCGTCTTGAAACGTGTCAGCGCATGCTTGCCCCCCCTTGAGACGACCGTCATGCGTTTGCGATCGCGCTTGTCGCGGCCGATGGCACCGTCAAATTCTCCCTGTGGCGGGAGCACCCCCCAGGCCAGCGCCTGGTAGGCGCGTTCGATATCGCGCGTGGCAAACGCGTCTGAAAGGGCCTGGTGGGCGAGGGGGGTTTTGGCGACAACCATGACGCCGGACGTGTCCTTGTCCAGCCGGTGGACGATGCCGGGGCGCTTTTCCCCGCCGATGCCCTCGAATTCGGGCCCGCAATGCGCCAGCAGGGCATTGACCAGCGTGCCCGTTTCATTACCGGGCGCAGGATGGACAACCAGGCCAGGCGGTTTGTCGAGCACGAGGAGGTCGCGGTCTTCATAAAGAATGGTCAGGGGGATGTTCTCAGGCAGGGGGCGGGCCGGGGCTGCCGGGGGCACTTCAAGCACGAGCTCCATGCCTGCGCGCAGGGCAAGCGCCGGGTCTGTGCGAATCTGACCGTCACAGGACAGGCACCCGCTTTCGATCAGGCTCTTGACGCGTGAACGTGATAAGGTGCCGATGGCTTCAGCCAACACGCGGTCAGCCCGCTGGCCAGTCTGCGAAGCGTTGGCGGTCAGCCTGTGGCGCACGCTCTCTGCTGAGTTGGAAGCGGGCGAAGAGGCGGGGTCCCTGAAAGGAAGCGCATCCATGCATTCAGTACGTTCATCGAATTCATCTGACATGAAGGAAAACCTAGCCGGGATTGAAGCGGGCGGCGAGGGCAATCCCGCCTTTGGGGCGGTTCCGCCGCCACCCCCGGTATCGCGTGCGCTGATGGGCGCGGTCATTTTCATGGGCGTGCTGCTTGTGGTCGGCACGGTTGCCCTGCTTTGGGTGATCGTGAGCCGCAGGCTGCATCCAGCGCCCCCGCCCGTTTCACCGACCCCGTCTCTCGTCGCGCCGGCGACCGGCGGCCAGGCTTTCAATGGCTCTGCTTCAGCACGGCTGAACCTGCCTCTGCGAAATGGAGAGCAGGTGCAAAACCTGACCTCCCGCCCGGACGGGGCGGTGCTGGTGCTGATCAGGGGCCCGCAAGGCGGGCGGATCCTTCTTTGGCAGCCCGAGACAGCGCGCCTGCTGGCCGAGCTGGTGCTGCCGGCTGCCTCTCCGCCGGCGCCTTCTTATCCGAACGCGTCTCCTTGACAGGAGCGGGCTCCAGGCAGTTCAGGATGGCCTGCATGAGGCCTGGAAAGCGTTTGTCCAGCTCAGCACGGCGCAGGGAGTTGAAATGCTGGATCCCCTGTATCTCCGTGCGGATCAGACCGCTTTCCCGCAGCACCTGAAAGTGATGAGACATGCTGGATTTCGGCCGCTTTCCCAGCAGGGTGGTGCAGTTTGCGGTTCCCAGTTCGTGAAGCTGCAGCACGATATTCATGCGTACAGGCTCGGCCAGGGCCCGCAGGACCTGCGAGATCTCCACATTTTCCAGTTCGGGGTGAAAATAGCCGCTCATGGGGCGGAATTATTCCTGTGCGGGGAGTGCGATGCAACGTCTTTTATAAACGGGCCTTTTGTATCGGGGTGCAGGCCTGCAGGATGAGGAAGGGCGTTTTGGTCTTGTGGCCTGAAGAGAGAGCGCCTATTGTTCGATAATCGTCGAACTAAAGGACGACAACCCGTTCCACAGGAGGTCACTTTCATGACAACCTTGTTTGATCCCATCCAGCTCGGCTCAATTCCGTGCAAGAACCGTATCTTCATGGCCCCCCTGACGCGTGCGCGCGCCACCAAGGAAGCGGTTCCCACGCCGATCATGGCTGAATACTACGCCCAGCGTGCGGATGCCGGGCTTATCATCTCTGAAGCGGTGGGGATCTCCCGCCAGGGGCTGGGGTGGATTTACGCGCCCGGCATCTGGAACGATGAACAGGTGGAAGCCTGGAAGCCGATCACCAAGGCAGTGCATGACAAGGGCGGCCGGATCGTGTGCCAGCTCTGGCATATGGGACGCATGGTGGCTTCCTCCGTGACCGGCGAGCAGCCTGTTGCTCCGTCGGTTTCAACAGCGCCAGGCTACATCCACACCTATGAAGGCAAGCAGCCTTATGAAGAGGCGCGCGCCCTGCGTCTGGACGAGATCCCGGGTCTCATTGCCGATTACGCCAATGCGGCGCGCAATGCCATCAAGGCCGGCTTTGATGGCGTGCAGCTTCATGCGGCCAACGGTTACCTGATTGATGAGTTCCTGCGTGACGGTACCAATCAGCGGACCGACCAGTATGGTGGCAGCCCCGAAAACCGCTTTCGCCTGCTGCGTGAAGTGACGGAAGCGCTTATCGGCGCGATCGGCGCGGAAAAAGTGGGCGTACGCCTGTCTCCGAACGGAGAGATCCAGGGCTGCATTGACAGTGACCCGGCCACCGTGTTCGTGCCTGCGGCGAAAATGCTGCAGGATCTCGGCACCGCCTGGTTGGAGCTGCGTGAATCCGATGCGGAAGGCAGCTTCCCCATGGCCCCGCGCACCAACCAGCCCAAACTGGCGCCCGAGATCCGCAAGGTCTTCACCAATCCTCTGGTGCTCAATCAGGGCTATACGTTTGAAGAGGCTGAAAAAACCGTTGAGAGTGGCCTGGCCAATGCCATCGCTTTCGGCCGGCTTTTCATCGGCAATCCCGATCTGGTGGAACGTTTCCGCAAGCACCTGCCGCTGGTTGAGAGTGATTCCCATACCTGGTACGGGGCCTGGAATGGCGCCAAGGGGTACACGGATTACCCAGACGCTCAGTAAGCTTCTCTGAGAGAATATCCGCCTGGAGAAAACACTCCCGGTGCCTGCAGGTGCCGGGAGTGTTTTTATGGAAAAATAGAGAGCCTGGTCCTGTCTTCAGGAAGCGTCGGTCGTAGTCCCAGGGCGGGTCAGCTCATAAAGCGCGACGGTCGCGGCATTGGAGACGTTCAGGCTCTCCATGTCGCCCGGCATGTAAATGGAGGAGATCTCATCGCAGGTTTCGCGTGTCAGGCGGCGCAGGCCGGCCCCTTCAGCCCCAAGCACGAGGGCAGTGCGTCGCGGGCCGAGCGCATCACGGTCAAGCCGACCTCCACCGGCATCCAGCCCGACCACCCAAAGACCTTCTTTCTGCAGAGTGGCCAGCGCGCGGGAGAGATTGGTTTCCCGCAGCAGCGGCACGATATCGAGCCCGCCTGATGCAGCCTTGGCCATCGTGCCTGTTTCAGGCGGTGTATTGCGGTCCTGAACCACGACACCAGCGGCCCCGAAAGCGGCTGCCGACCGGAGAATGGCGCCGATATTGCGGGGGTCGGTCACCTGGTCGAGCACGAGAACGGGCCCGTCGCGTTCTGCCAGAACTTCTGAGATATCGGGCGGAGTCAGGGGCTCAACCCGCAGCGCGATCCCCTGGTGCACGGCGTCACGCCCGCAGAGGGAGTCGAGCTCTTCACGCGTGACGATACGCGGCTGCACCGGCAGCTGCCGCGGCAGGCCGGCTGCCACTTCCTGCGTGGCAAGCAGCTCATGGCAGATGCGGCGGGGGTTGTTGAGCGCGCTGTCCACAGCATGGGTGCCGTACATCCAGTAGCCGGCCTTGGCAGCGGGCGGGCCGCTGCGCGCGCGGGTCTGGGAAGGCCGGCGCGCCGTTTTCGACAGGTCTTCGGCAGCCGCCAGAGAGGCACGCAGACGGGAAGAGATTTTCTTGGCCATGAGGGTGTTCCGATTGCTGTCTGGAAAGGGAGAAAAGAGCCGGTGGCTGCAGAGACGTGGGAATTGACATACACGCATTGACGCCTTATTACACCCACATCCCACTGTGGAGGAGTGCCCGAGTGGCTAAAGGGGGCGGACTGTAAATCCGCTGGCGTACGCCTACGTTGGTTCGAATCCAACCTCCTCCACCATATTTCCTGAAAAAATGACAGTTTTCTGCAGGGTTTAATCCCAGGCCGTGGCCCGTATTCAGGGGCCGCCTCCTTGGCGGGTCTGCTGTTCAGGCAATCGGATAGCGCTTGAAGGCCGCGCTTTCCTCCAGAGTGGTGCCAAGGGTTTTGAGAGCGGGGAAAGTTTCCGCTTTGACCACATCCGGCACCATCAGTTGCAGGAACGACCAGGCCACGGCACTGGTAAGCGCCGCCTGGTCAGGGCGGGAGTGGGGCAGCGGCTGGCCTGTCCATTGTCTGTCCAGTTCCTCGCAGGCAGCCAGGAGCTGGCGCGTGACGCGCTCGAGCCAGGGCTGGTAGAGTTTCTCCGGCGGGCGGAGCTTGTGCTCATAGACAATCTGCACGGCTTTTTCACAGGCAGCCAATGCCAGACCGACCGTGCGCAGGGCCCAGGCCAATGGCTGGGGCTGTTGGGGCAGCAGTTTATCAGCAGGCCTGCTGAGAGTTTCGAAATACTCGATGATCAGCGTTGAATCCATCAGCACGGTATGGTCATCGAGCACCAGGGTCGGTGCCTTGACCACGGGATTGATACGGGAGAAGGCCTCGAAGGTGCTGAATACCGACATGGGCTCGAGTTCAAATGGAACGCCCAACAGCTCCAGGGAAATGGCTGTGCGCCGCACATAAGGTGAGTCCAGGGTGCCAAACAAGTGCATTTGTTATGTTATTTCCCTGATATCTTTTTAACAGAAACTTTGGGCAGACACCTTGCCTGGGTCCTGTGTGTTTCGTGGCAGAAAGCGTTTTTTACCGCTGCTGCCTGCAAAGGCCACTGCGGCGCACCCCGTTCTGAACAGCCGGGGACGCGCCGCCTGCAGGCAGGCCGTTTTATTTTTACCCTTCAGATGAGCTGTCAGGGCCCAAGCAGTGGGTGGCCCGCAAAGTCCTTAGGGGCTTTTTTGAGAGTTGAGGGAACTTTCAGGCTAAGGCCGGATTCAGAAAGGGATCAAATTAACTTTTGTAGAGCTGCTGGCCCTGAGGAGGCTTTTTCAAAAGCGGCAGGGGCTGGAAAAACAGGGTCAAAATCAGTCTCGGAGACGTGCAGGCCAGTTATAAGCAGGGTTTTTAAAATATGTTAAAGGTTATTTATAAAACAGGATGAAAGAAGTCCTGCTTAGGTATACGCCCCCTGCAACATTGGTGTGCAATAAATAAATCGATTCAAGAAAGCGTGAGGCTGGACGCTTGCCAAAAAATGGCGCAGCTTTCCTCCAATGAAAGAAAAGGAGGGTTAAGATCATGTCTTATAACGTTGGCAAGTATCTGGCGAAACGTCTTGAACAGATCGGAATAAAAGATCACTTCGCAGTAGCTGGTGACTATAACCTGGTTCTTCTTGACCAGCTTCTTGATAATAAAAACCTCAAACAGATTTATGACTGCAATGAGCTCAATTGCGGCTTTGCAGCAGAAGGCTATGCCCGTGCCAACGGGGCAGGTGTATGCGTTGTGACCTTCAGCGTCGGTGCGATTTCCGGCATGAATTCGGCGCTCGGCGGTGCTTATGCGGAAAACCTGCCGGTCCTGATGGTCTCCGGCGGTCCCAACAGCAATGATTACGGGTCCGGGCACATCCTTCACCACACGACCGGCAAGACCGATTACGATTACCAGATGGAAATGGCCAAACAGGTCACCTGTGCGGCTGAGCGCATCACCCAGGCCAGCGAAGCGCCGCAGAAGATCGATCACGTTCTGCGTACCATGCTGCGTGAGCGTAAACCGGCTTACCTGGAGATCTCCTGCAACATCTCCGCGCAGGAATGCCCGGCCCCCGGCCCGGTCTCCACGCTGCTGGCCGAGCCGAAAACCGACAAGACCAGCCTTGACGCCGCGGTCAAGAAATCTGCCGATTTCCTGAAGGGTGCGGAACGCGTCGTGATTCTGGTCGGCTCCAAGGTGCGTCCTGCCGATGCCGAGAAGCAGGCTGTCGAGCTGGCTGACAAGCTGGGTTGTGCCGTGACGGTGATGGCAGCGGCCAAGAGCTATTTCCCCGAGCAGCACCCCGGTTTCCGCGGCGTCTACTGGGGCGTGGTCTCCAGCCCCGGCGCCCAGGAGCTGGTGGACAGCGCCGATGCGCTCATCACCATCGGTCCGAACTGGAATGACTATGCCACGGTGGGATGGCGCGCCTGGCCGCGCGGCAAGCGGGTGCTCCAGGTCGAGCCTGATCGCGTGCTGGTCGAAAATGAAAGCTTTGCCGGCTTCCCGATGCGCGAGTTCCTGAGCGAGCTCAGCAAGGTCGTGACGCCGAAGCCCGAGACGACCAAGAACACGACCGCGCCGAAGCTGGAGATCCCGGCTGCCGCGCCGTCCGCGCCGCTGACCAATGATGAGATGACCCGTCAGATCCAGGAACTGCTGACCCCTGACACCACCCTGATGGTCGAGACCGGTGACTCCTGGTTCAATGCCATGCGCATGAACCTGCCCAATGGCTGTCGCGTCGAATCAGAGATGCAGTGGGGCCATATCGGCTGGTCCATTCCCTCCGGCTTCGGCTGTGCAGTGGGTGCGCCCAAGCGCCGCAACCTCATCATGTGCGGTGATGGCTCCTTCCAGCTGACCGCGCAGGAAGTCGGCCAGATGATCCGCTACGAGCTGCCGGTTATCATCTTCCTGGTCGACAACAAGGGCTATGGCATCGAAATCGCCATTCATGACGGTCCTTACAACTATATCCAGAACTGGAACTATGCCGCCCTGATGGACGCCTTCAACGGCGAGAAGGGCCACGGGCTGGGTCTGGTTGCCAAAACGGCCGGTGAAATGGCTGAGGCTATTAAGAAAGGTCTGGCCAACAAGAAAGGCCCGACCCTGATCCAGTGCTGCATCCCGCAGGATGACTGCACCGAGGCGCTGACTGTCTGGGGACGTGAAGTGGCACAGACCAATGCCCGTCCCCCAATTGTGAACGACTGACCTCACTGAAAGTGCCACGCCTACAGTCAGGGCTGTGGTATGGATGAAGTCATGGGCGCCTGTCAGACCGGTTGTTTTCCTTGGTGGAGGCCCGGAACCCGGCAGGCGCCGCACGCTTTAAAAGGAGTTTCTTCCATGAAAGCAGTTGTTGCCACCGAACAGGGTGGTTTTGGCATCGTTGACAAGAAGCTGCGCCCGCTCAAAAGCGGCGAAGCCAAGGTGAAGGTCGAGAAATGCGGCGTATGTCATACTGACATCCACGTCGCCCACGGTGATTTCGGCGACAAGGCCGGAACGACCCTGGGTCATGAAGGTGTCGGTCGTGTCACGGAGGTCGGACCTGACGTTGACTCCCTGAAAGTCGGCGACCGGGTCAGTATCGCCTGGTTCTATGAGGGCTGCGGCCGTTGCGAATACTGCACGACCGGGCGTGAAACCCTGTGCCGGAGCGTCAAGAACGCCGGTTACACGGTAGACGGTGCCATGGCTGAAGAATGCATCGTGCCGGCTGATTACGCTGTGAAA
This sequence comes from Oecophyllibacter saccharovorans, assembly GCF_006542375.1. Taxonomy (GTDB): domain Bacteria; phylum Pseudomonadota; class Alphaproteobacteria; order Acetobacterales; family Acetobacteraceae; genus Oecophyllibacter; species Oecophyllibacter saccharovorans. The sequence continues at coordinate 1,335,794 of NZ_CP038143.1, forward strand.
GTGCCCGATGGCCTGGATTCCGCCAAGGCGAGCTCCATCACCTGTGCGGGCGTGACCACCTATAAGGCGGTCAAGGAATCCCACATCCAGCCGGGACAGTGGATCGCGATTTTCGGCCTGGGCGGCCTGGGCAACCTGGCGCTTCAGTTCGCCAAGAACGTGTTCGGCGCAAAAGTGATCGCGGTGGACGTCAACGAAAAACAGCTCGAATTCGCCAAGAAGCTCGGCGCTGACCTGGTCCTCAACCCCATCAAGGACAAGGTGGTTGAAGATATCATCAAAGCGACCGATGGCGGGGCCTATGCGGCTGTCGTGACGGCTACGGCCAAGGCAGCCTTCAATTCCGCCGTTGAGTGCGTGCGTGCCGGTGCGCGCGTGGTTGCGGTCGGCCTGCCGCCGGAATCGATGGACCTGAACATCCCCCGTCTGGTTCTGGACGGCATTCAGGTGGTCGGCTCCCTGGTCGGCACCCGCTACGATCTGGCCGAAGCTTTCCAGTTCGCTGCTGAAGGCAAGGTGGATCCGAAAGTGGAGCTGCGCCGGATTGAGGACATCCAGGACATCGTCAAGGAAATGGAAGAAGGCAAGGTCACTGGCCGTATGGTCATCGACTTCACCAAGGAATAAGACATTTCCGGCTCCAGGCCCGGCTTCGCTTGCGCGGCCGGGTCCCAGAGGCGCTCCTGACCTGGTCAGACAGCGCCTTTTTCATATTCAGGAATATGGGCCCCTGGAGGCCAGAGCGCGTTTACTGGCGCCAGCTTGAGGGAATAAGCACAAAGCTGAGCCAGCTCATGATGTGCAGAACCAGCGCTGCGCAGAAGATGTTCTTGGCGGCCTCCCAGCGCGTGACATCAAAACCGGACCATGGCGCCAGAAACCAGGCGGTGGTTCCTGCTGAAACGGAGCAGATGAGGGCTGCGTAGATCTCGTAGAGAAACCGGTGCCACATCGTGACAGGGTTGGCCGCAGGCGCTGCAGCTGCGCTCGCCGTCTCTTTCGGTGCCGCGGAAGCAGCAGGCGCCGTTTGGGGAGGCTCGGAGGGTGCAGGGTTTGTGGACTGCGTGGCGGCTGCCGCCATGGCGTTGCTTCCTGAAAATAGAGATTTGTCTCAGCCGCCTGCGGGCTGCCAGCAGAGCCTGCGAGCTAGCCAGCGGGAACAATCTTTTTAAGCGCGCTTTGTGGAGGGTGTCATGTCCTTTATGGGCTTTCCCCCTGTTGCCCCGAAAGCCGGTTGCAGAGAAACAGCGTAAGGGTTTTGCGCAATCCATCCAACCTGTCCTGAAACGCCTGGTCAGACAGAGTGCCCTGCTCGTGTGCCTGGAAGAGCTCCAGGGCCTGCAATCCGGCAGCCATGAAAAACACCGTCATCGTGGCTTGCGGGTCGGGCTGGGCCGGTACTGTCAGGAAGGCGTTGTCGGTCATGGCCGCCGCAAGCGTTGCGCCATGCCAATCTTTGAGGGGCCGGTAGCCTGTCTCCTGTGGGGCAGAGCCGTTGAATATCCTGGCCATCTCTTCGCAACAGGCGGCGCATTCCTCGCCACAGGCTTCGGCTGTCGGCGCTTCCGCCTGTGCTTTGAGCAGGTTACGGAGGAAAGTCTCTACCAGCCTGCCGGTGGTCATGAGATCTCCAAGCGACTGTTCTGAAACAGGCTTACCGGCGTCGTGGCTGTTGTGGGTATCGGCAGGAAAGACCCAGACGGGTTCGGGGCGCGTGCACAGGAGCATTTCCTGCATTTCAGCTGGGGTGGCAGGGCGCGCCTCAATATCCAGCTCCGGCACTGTCAGGAAAGCGCTCAGGGCTTCAAAAACGTTTACGCTAGGGGGTGGTTCCGCTGTGGCGCGCTCCTGCAAGGCAGTGCCGTAAGCGGCTGCTTCCTGGGGCAAGCCATACCCAATCAGGCTGCTGAACTGGCCTAACAGAGCAGGCTCCAGGGTCTGGAGAGTGGGAGAGGCGACCCAGCTGCTGGCAAAGCGCTGGCCTCGTGAGGGCATATAAAGACAGAATATCCACAGGGCAGTGGGGGAAGGGGTCGTTGGACTGCTGGCTGCGCGCCGCAGGGAAGCGAAAAGCTGTTGTCTCAGCGGCCCACCTGTCAGATGCCACCCTTGCTGGAGGGCGGGGAAAGAGGCGCCTCTTTCAGACATTGTCGCTTCACTTCCTCGCCAAGCCAGTGGGAAAACTGATTACTCCTGCCGTGCCTTCCGGCAGGCGCTATTGTGGCGAATACCGGCCGGGAGGTGAAGGGCAGCCGGCCGAGAGGGCAGCGCTGATTGCAGGGGACTAACTTTTTACCCCCTTAAGGATGGGATGTGCCTATTATGGGCAGATCATGCGGAAGATTACGCAAAGGAGCGTTCAGATGCGTTTTTCAGCGATCATGTCCGTCGGGCTGGGTCTGGCGGCGAGCATCGGTTTGGGCAGTACAGCGGTCCGGGCCGCACCCCCGCTCGGGCAGTTCACGGGTAAGGATCTCGTAGGTGCCTGTGCCGAAGAGCTCAAGCAGTCGGCCGGCATGGAGAAGGGCAAGAGCGCGCCTGATGTGGCCCTGAACAATCTCGGCATGGGCATGTGCGTCGGCATGGTCTACATGGCTGTCAACAACCAGAAGAACCTGGGCGTGATCTATTCCCGGCTGACAGACCAGTTCACCAAGGTGGATACGCCGCAGGCCCGTGAGTTTGTCGCAGGCTTCGGCCCGCCGGTCTGCACGCCACGTGACGCAACGCTGCAGAAAGACATCCTGGGCGTTATGGAATATGCCGCCCATCATGCTGACCAGCTTCACAAGAGCGCCAGCGGCTTCGTCGCTGAGGCCCTGGGCGCCACTTATCCCTGCAAACCGCAATCGGCCATGAGCCCTGCTGAGCGCAGTGCCCTCAATCCGATCTTCTACCAGGGTGCGCCGGCTGCAGCGGTCAGTGTGCCTGCGCCCAAAGGGAAATAGTCCACCTCTCCCGCTGCTTGATCCGATGTCTGTCCCGATGTCTGATATTAGATGTCAGATATCGGGGTTTTCGACCATGCCTGCATGTTCCTGGATGAACCGGAAACGGGGCTCAGGCTTGCGGCCCATCAGGTCTTCAACACGGTTACTGGTCATAGTGGCGTCCTGGGGCGGCAGGGTGACCCGCAGGAGCGTGCGGTGACGCGGGTCCATGGTCGTATCCTTGAGGTCGGAGACAGGCATCTCGCCGAGGCCCTTGAAGCGTGAGATCTCCACCTTCGCGCCCTTTTTGAAGGCGGTTTTCAGCAGGTGGTCGCGGTCGTCATCGCTCATGGCATACACGCTCTTGCCGCCATGGGTCAGGCGATAGAGGGGCGGCTGGGCCAGGTAGAGATGGCCGTTGCGGATCAGCCCGGGCATTTCACGGTAGAAAAATGTCATCAGCAGCGAAGCGATATGGGCGCCGTCTACATCCGCATCCGTCATGACGATGATGCGGCCATAGCGCAGGTTGGACAGGCTGAACTCGCGCCCGCTGCCGCATCCCAGCGCTTCGGTCAGGTCGCGGAGCTCCTGATTGGCCCGCAGCTTGTCCTGGGTTGCGGAAGCCACGTTGAGGATCTTGCCGCGCAGGGGCAGGACAGCCTGTATCTCGCGGTCACGGGCCTGGCGTGCTGAACCGCCCGCTGACTCGCCTTCCACCAGAAAGAGCTCTGTCTCCTCCGTTCGGGTTGAAGCGCAATCGGTCAGCTTGCCGGGCAGCCGCAGCTTGCGGGTGGCACTTTTGCGGGCGGTCTCCTTGGTGTCGCGGCGCCGCAGGCGTTCCTCGGCACGCTCCACCATGTGGGAGACGATCGCATCGGCCTGGGCGGGATTGCCTCCCAGCCAGTGGTCGATGCGGTCGCGCAGCGCCCCTTCCACCAGCCGGGCCGCATCACGCGAGGTGAGCTTGTCTTTGGTCTGACCCTGAAATTCGGGGTCGCGCAGGAAAACGGAGAGACGCCCGTTCAGGCTGCCCAGGATATCCTCTGCCGTGATGGCGCTGGCACGGCGGATCTTGCGCTGCTCCCCCCAATTCCTGAAGCCCTTGAGCAGGGCTGCCCGCAATCCAGCCTCATGCGTGCCGCCCTGGGGCGTGGGGATCGTGTTGGCCCAGGACACCAGCCCTGACGGCCCTGAGCCCAGAAGGGCCAGTGCCCATTCGATCCGGCCGCCTTCTTCCCCCTTTGCGGTCTGCGGCAGGGGGGCTTCGCCGGCCCAGAGAGGTGCAAGCAGGTCCGGGGTCTGGCCCAGGTCATGCTGCAGGGAATCTTCCAGACCGTTGGGAAAGTTGATGACCGCTTCTGCCGGAGGGGCATCCTCGCCTTTCAGAAGCTCTGGCGCGCAGGACCAGCGGATGGTGACCCCGCGGAAAAGGGCGGCCTTGCTTTTGCACAGCCGGAACAGGCGCGCAGGTGAAAAATTCTGCTTGCCGAATATCTCCAGGTCCGGCGTGAAACGGACTGTCGTGCCCCGGCGGTTGGCGACAGCACCGACTTTTTCGAGAGGGGTCAGGGGCAGGCCGCGTGAAAATTCCTGCCGCCAGACCGTCCGGTCCCGGGCGACCTCGACTTCCAGCTTTTCTGACAGGGCGTTGACGACAGAGCTGCCGACGCCGTGCAGCCCACCTGACGTGGCATAGGCCTTGCCGGAGAACTTCCCGCCTGCGTGCAGGGTGGTGAAAATGACCTCGAGGGCAGACTTGTCGGGAAAACGGGGATGGGGATCGATCGGGATGCCGCGCCCGTTGTCACGCACCAGCAGCGTGCGCGGCCCTTCCAGCGCTACGTCGATAATGCTGGCATGTCCGGCCACCGCCTCATCCATGGCGTTGTCGAGAATTTCAGAAGCGAGGTGATGGAAGGCTGTATCGTCAGTGCCGCCGATATACATGCCCGGCCGCCGGCGAATCGGCTCAAGGCCTTCCAGCACCTCAATGCTGTCTGCGCTGTAGCCTTCAGAGGATGCGGGCCGCAGCTCTGGGCCGGCTGGGCCGGGCGCCTGGGCTGCGCGTCGGCGCGCAGGCTTTTTTGCGGATTTCTTCTCAGCGTCCCCAGCGGGGGTGGAGGAGGACGCGGGCGAGAACATGTCGTCCATTCGTGATCCTGCTCGTGATCCTGCCAATTCTGAAATTCAGGTCGCCACTGGTGGGGCGGGGCGTGAGAAAGAACCTTGCCGGATGCCGCACTCCCCAGATGCCTCAGTCAGGGAAGAGAGCGTGCCCCTCTTCCCTGACTGTTTTCAGCGGCGATGGCGGCGGACCGTGTGGCCGCGACCGCGCCGGTGGGAGATCTTGCGCGTTAGCTCCGCACCGGAGGCCTTGGGGGCTTCGCAGCTTTCATAGGAGGAAGGCTGCAGGATGTCCTTGGCTTCAGCGTAATGGGCGAGGTCGGTGTCTGTATCGAGCGCGTTCACCTCATCGAACATCGGCACGCGCTGCATGCAGAAGATGGTGCCGGATTTCAGCCCGCCAAGGGACTGCACATCGGCAAGCTGCGTGACGTAATCATCGCGCTTTTTCTGCCCCTGGCGGCCGTAGGTCGCCTGGAAATACGTCTGCAGCCGCTTGTCTGCCTTGAGCAGGGAAGGGCGGAACTTGCTGACGAACGCGTTGTAATTGTCCTGCTTCTTGCAGGAAAGCGCCGTCACCATCAGTTCAGAGCGCAGACCGGCGATATCGAAGGCATCGTGAACCTCGGGGTTGGTCTTGCAGCCGGCAGCCTGGACCGCCGGAAGGGCGCCGACAAAGGCGAAGGCCGCAGCAAGCGAGGCTGCCAGAAAACTTTTCTGGCCCTTGTGCCGCGCTCTTCCCTGGGTGGCAGGGGCAGAGGTGCGACGGGACGAAAACGATAAAACGCGGGCCAGAACAGGCATCGGCATACTCTCCGGAGGACGTGTGATCCTGCCTCTTACCATGAGTGATTGCAGCGAAACATCGCCTAATGCATAAAAAATTGCTTCGGTGCGTTCTCTTTCATTGCTCTGGCGACTATCCTCCGCCATAGAAAAGTCCTGTCACCCATCCCGGCCGCACTGTTGCTGGGCCCGTCGGGGTCCAGGGAGAGAGCAGTCTGTCCGATACCGTGCTGCATATCCGGTGGCGAGGGATGGTCGTTTGTCACTTCGGCTGCGGGGCAGCTGGTTTTCGTGACTGTTGTTTCCACTGCCAGTATTTATGCTGCCAGACTGTTTTGGAGTTGCACGTGCGTCTGCGAGGTTCTGTCATCAGCACTACGGGGGCGGCTTTCGCGGTCCTCCTCTCTCTTTCCGGCTGTGCACACAGGAAGGTTGCGCCTGTGGTCGCCACGGGACCGTTCGCCTATATGAAGGTCTCCTCTCTTTGCCAGGTCGGCAAGATCACGGTGCAGCCATCGGGCGTGATGGATGTCGACATGAAAGTCGGCAGCGATGACGGGCTGTGTGCCATCCCCCTGACAAAGGACCATGGGGGCAGCTACGCCTCCTTCGGTGTGTCTCCGCCGCCTGAGCACGGCCATGCCTTCCTCTACAGCTATTACGGCCACACCTATGTCGATTACACGGCGGCAACAGCCTATAGCGGCCCCGACCAGTTCGGCGTCACGCTGATTCCCGGTCAAGGCCAGCCCCGTCGTCAGCTGAATGTGAAGGTCACGGTTGTGGCTGTCGGTGCCGCCGCGACCCCGGCTTCAGCTGCAGCGGCCAAGACGGAGAAGAAGCCTGAAGCCAAGGCTGAAGAACCTGCCAAGACGACCGCCCATAAGGCGGTAACCCGCAGGAAAGGCGTGGTACACCGCCGGGTCGTGCGCAGGAGGCGCTGAGCTTTCCGGCACAGTTGAAGCCTTATCAGGCAGTGTTTCCTAACGGGAACGCTGCCTTTTTTTAATTCGGCCTGGTTTTGAGCAATGCGGAAAATCACTGAAGCGGGATATTCAGGCAGGAAGTCCCGTCAGGGCCCTTGGGACGGGTGATATATCTACCGGCAAAGAGCCGGGCCATGGTGCTTTACTGGAGATCGATCTCAACGCGCCGATTCTGGGGCTCGCGCACGTCCGGGCCGGTCGGAACCAGGGGTTGGGAAGAGCCGTAGCCCCTGACGGTGATCAATCCAGCCGCCACGCCGTCCCTGATCAGCTCGGCCTTGACCGTATCAGCCCGCTTGAGGGAGAGGGCCTGGTTGTACAGCTGTCCCCGCCGGCCTGGTGCCCCTGAAGTGTCGGTATGACCTGCGACCATGATTTTTGAAAACTGCACGGCTGTCGAATTGCGCGCCGCCACGGCGACGATCTCGCGGGCACGGGGCGTCAGATCAGCTGAGTTCCAGTCGAAGAAGACCAGATAAGTCCGCGTCGGGGAGGGGGCTGGGGGGGCTGCGACCGGGATCGGCTTGGGCGGTGGCGGGGCGGGGTCGAACTCATAGCGCAGGCCCAGAAAGAGCGAATGGTTGAAATCGGTGCGCGTATTGCGGTGGCCTTCCACCAGGCCTCCGTCCCCCCCCACGTAAGGCGGCGGGCCACCGGTTGCGATGGAGGTGTGCTTGTGGTGCCCGGTGATGGTGAAGAAGCGGTATTCCATCGTCGTGGAGAGGCCGATCACCCAGGGAACCGGGAAGGAAAGGCCGAAAATGCCCTGATAGGCAAATCCGCCGCTCGTGCCGCCGACATGTTCCTTGTAGTTGGAATAACCTGCCCCGCGCCCGTTGATGTTGGTGCGCATGCGCTGCCAGCCATAACCGATGCCGGCGCCGAAATAGGGATAGATCCAGTTGGCGCCGATATCCATGTCGAACAGGGCATTGGCCATGGCGTCATAGGTGTGCTGGTGGCCTGATACGCTGTTCTTGAACCCCGGATCGTGGAAATTGCCGTAACCGTTATTGCGGTATCCGCCTTCCATCTCGACCCGGAAGCCGTTGTCGAGGCCGTAACCGAAACTGCCCGAGGCGGCGATGCCCGGGTCGAAACCGTCACGGCCGCGCGGAAAGAGCTTGGTATGCGGGTTGACGGTCTGGGCCTGGTTGAAGCTCGCGCCCGCTCCGCCGCCGACGTAGAAGCCACGCACGGGTTGGGCCTGCGCCGTCCCGGCTGAAAGGCCGAGAAGCAGTGCCCCGCTCAGCGCCCCTGTCATGCCGGCGCCGGCGAGCAGGGAGAAACGGGCCGCAGCGCCCCCACGACTCAGCAAGGCGCTGCTTCGGCTCAGCAGGGCCATGATGGTGGAGCGCTGCGTCATAGATGTTTCTCCAAGCACAGGGGCGAAAGCTTCAGTGCCGTAAGCTGTGGTGAATCGGAACACCGGCCGGAGCGGCGAGCGGCAATGGCTCCTCTTTTCGCTGAAAGGCGCAGGCAACGCAATGTATCGGGGGAAAAATGGCCCCTGGCGTGACAATTTCGCCGCAGAAATTTCAAGAGAAAACAGCGCGGCTCAGAAGCCTGAGAGGCGTTTTTCACATTGTGGCGCGGCGCGGGGAAAGGGTCGTCTCCAGCGGCTGTGAGGCATCCTCAAGTTCGAGCTCCACAACCCACAGATCAGGATCAGTATTGCTCTGGCGTTCCAGCCAGGTGGCCAGGCGTTGCTCAGTCAGACGTCTTTCCTGCAGAGCTGCGTCGGCACCAGCAGCTGTTTCAGAGCCCCCCTCAGGCGGAAGCGGCGTGAAGTCGTGGCGTTTCCAGCCCTGTCGTCTCTCCTGCAGGGCTGCGAGCCGGCCATGGCGGTCGGTGAGCACCACGATGATGGCCCCTGCATCCTCATCGCCCTTGCGCAGGACCATCCCGGTCTCGTTCCGACTCGCTGCCTGGCGCAGAAGAGCGCGAACCCAGAGCCCTGATTTGAGAGCCTGATACTCAGCGGGAAATGTCATGGGCAGGCTTTCAGGGGGCAGCTGCTGGTGCTGCTGGGGAAGTCAGGTCATCAGGGATACCGGCGAGGGCTGCCTGATAGGCCTGGCTGGAGCTGAGAAGCCGGGCCGCCTGGTGCAGGTCGTCCCTGTCGGCGCCGGAGGCAGGGCAGAGGGCCCGGATGCTCAGGACCTCGGAAACCGGTGTTTCAACCCGCACAGCGCGGGACTGGCGTAGCGGGACTTCCAGCAGGTTGCGGCCATGAGCCAGGGCGGCAAGCTGGGCCTCGGCTGGCAGGCCGGGCGCGCTCAGGCAGAGTTGCGGGAACACGCCCAAGCCCTGTATCGGCCAGCCCAGCGGGGCGAAGTTGCGGCTCCAGGTGACGAAGACTTCGCCGTGATTGGGCATCTGGCCGATGATCTGAACCAGCCCCTTGCCGAAGGTGCTGGTGCCGACCACCGCGGCGCGGCGGTGATCAGCCAGCGCTGCGGCCAGAACTTCCGCAGCGCTGGCGGTACCGCCGTCCACAACGACGGCGACCGGACTGCCGGAAAGCATATCGCCTCCCTGGACGGACCAGACGTGATTGGCCACGGGGTCGCGCCCTTCGGTGGTGGCGGCGATTCCGTTATCGAGGAGCAGGGCCGCTGTCATGACGGCCTGCTGGAGGGTGCCGCCATGGTTGCCCCGCAGGTCAATGATCAGGCCGGGAATGCGGAGCTTTTTTTCAGCCAGTGCCCGGTCCACGTCGCCATCATCGCCTTGTGCGGCCGCAGGCAGGAGGTTGGACAGGTAGAAACTCACCTCTTCAGCTGTCTGGCTGGAGAAATGCGTGATGTGCAGGACGGTGTAAGGGCCCTGGCGGTCTGGAAAGACCGTTTCAGGCGGCAGGCGCAGGCGCGGCAGGGTGATGGTTTTTCTGCGTCCTTCCTGCAGGACCGTCAGGGTCACATTGCTGCCGGGAGCGCCTGCAAGCCAGTTCTGGACGGTATCGAGCGGCACGTTGCGGGTTGAGCGGCCGTCCACCATGATGACGGTCTGGCCGATATCCAGTCCATTTTCCCAGGCAGGGCTGTTGATGTTGATGGCGCTTATGGTCGGCGAGCGGCCGGGACGCTCCGCCAGTCTGATCCCGATCGAGTAATCATCGCCCTGGCGATAGGCCCGCTCATCATGCGCCTGCTGGGGGGAAAGATAGCGGGAATAGGGGTCGAAATGACTGAAAATCTCCTGAAAGAAGGCTGGCAGCAGCGCCGACACGCCTTTCTGGCGCAGGAGCGGCGCATGTTGCCAGGCGGTTTGCAGGGTGACCATCACAGTATTGACCCAGGCTTTCAGGTCCTGGGCGGGCGGGGCTGGGCGCGTGAGCAGGATCGTTCCTGGCGCAAGGGGGGTGTTCTGGGTCAGGATGAGCTGCCCGTTGCCGAGATGGATGCCGAGCCCGGGATCCAGGGCTGTCAGGCTCTGCAGTCCCCACAGGCAGAGCTGGGGGTAGGTATAGGCTTTCAGGGCCCGTGGCTGGATGAAGCTCAAGGCAGAGGCGATGACATTGTGAATCATGGCCGCCTGTGCCGCGGGCAGAACAGGGCTTGTCTCCGCGCCCTCCCGGTTTGCCGCCTGAACCGGTACAGACGGAGACGCATCAGCGGAAAGAAGGGGCGGGCTCGGAGGGGGGCTCTGAGACTTCAGGGGTCTTGGGGCTGCCTGTGCCTGGGAAATGGCGACCGCCAGGGAGAGGGCCAGAAACATGGCGATGCGTGCCGTGGCGCAGGCCTGCAGGCGCGCACGGGCCGACAGGGCACTGCTGTGCGAAAACGTGGCGCGGCGGGGAACGTCAAGGCAGGTGCACGGTTGAGACACGGCAAAGGACATTCAGGGAAAGAAACCCCTCAAAGACATGGCGGGGTCAAAAGCCCGGCCCTCTCCGAGGACAGGCAGAGCCTTGGGCATCAGGGATGTTTGCGCCTCTGGTCGCCCTTGGATCGCGCCAGATTCCAACAGGTGAAAACAGTTCGTGCCAGTCAGCTGGAACCACTCTTCAGGCGGCTACCTGAAGTGGCTATCTGAACCGGGGGGAGTATGCAGGCATTGCCGGGCTGTCCACAACATCTGCAGGCATGAATACGCAAGCTGCAGGTCATTTTGTGGCGAAACTGTGGCTTTGTGGTCTCGTTCCGGCGCTGCCGGTTTCTGCAGCGTCGAAGGGCGGAGAGGCAGGTTCAGAAGGGCATCTCGTCAGAAGGTTCAACGACAGGACCCGCAGAGGGCGCGGCAGCAGGGGAAGCAGAAGAAGTGGTTGCCTTCTTCGATGCCTTCGGTGCTGTCTTAGTGGTTTTGCTGCGTGCTGTCGTCTTGCTGCTCTTGGCCGCCGTTTTGGCGGTAGGCTTGGCAGCGGCCTTTTTAGTGGCGGTGCTCTTACCCGTAGCACGGCCTGTCTTGGCGGCTGTTCCGGCTTTCTTGGCAGGTGTTTTGGCAGCCGTTTCTTTCGCGCCTGTCTTGCTGCTCTTGGCTGCGGCTTTGGAGGTTGTCTTGCGGGTGGTCTTTTTGGCGCCGCCGCCTTTCAGGGGTTTTCCCTTCTCAGCCAGAAGGCCCACCGCCTCCTCGAGAGTCACTTCCTCCATCACGCGGTCGCGCGGCAGGGTTGCCACCATCTGCCCGTGCTGGACATAGGGGCCGAACCGCCCCTTGCGCACCATGACCGTTTCCTGGTCCTGCGGATGGGGGCCAAGGGTGCGGATATTGGCGAGCTTCTTGCTCAGGACATCCATGGCTCGGTTCAGCCCGACCGACAGGATGTCGTCGTCCTTGTCGAGCGTGCCGTAAATGCTGCCCATCTTGACGAAAGGCCCGAACCGTCCCAGCCCGACCTGGATCGCTTCACCCGTTTCCGGATGCGCGCCGACCGTGCGCGGCAGGGAGAGCAGTCCCAGCGCCTGCTCAAGGGTGAGGTCATCGCCGTTGATTTCCATGCCGTTGAGATGCTTGGGGATGGGGGCGCGCTTAGGCTTGATCTTTTTATTGTCGGGATCCGCTTCGCCGCGCTGGATATAAAGCCCGTAAGGGCCGCGCCGGACCGTGACTTCCTCACCGCTTTCGGGATCAGTGCCCAGAACGCGCATGCCCTCTTTGAGAACGACCTCGCCTTCATCGATCACAAGCGGACGGGTGGCGCGGCATTCCGGATAGTTGGAGCAGCCCAGAAAAGCGCCGTGCCGCCCGAGCTTCAGGCCCATCCGCCCCGTGCCGCAGGTGGTGCAGAGCCGCGGGTCGCTGCCATCTGCGCGGGGCGGGAAGAAATGGGGCCCCAGGTCGCGGTCCAGCGCATCAATGACATCGGAGATCTTGAGGTCATGGGTCTTGCTGACCGTCTCCGAAAAACTTTTCCAGAAAGCGGCCATGACCTCGTGCCAGTCAGCGCGCCCGCCCGAGATGTCATCAAGCTGCTCTTCGAGATCGGCGGTGAAGCCGGTGTCCACGTAGCGTTCGAAAAAGGACACCAGGAAGGCCGTCACCAGGCGGCCGCGGTCTTCAGGCATGAAGCGCCGGTTTTCCAGCCGGACATAATGGCGGTCACGCAGTACGCTCAGGATGGAGGCATAGGTGGAGGGGCGGCCGATGCCGATATCCTCCATGGTCTTGACCAGGGAAGCTTCGGAGTAGCGCGGCGGCGGCTGGGTGAAATGCTGCTCGGCCAGCACATCCTGCGTGGCGACCGCTTCGCCTTCCTCCATGGGGGGCAGGAGGCGGCTGTCATCATCGCCGCGTCCGTCGTCGCGGCCTTCCATGTAAAGTTTGAGAAAGCCGTCAAAGGCGATCACGGAGCCGGTGGCGCGCAGCAGGGCGGTATCGCCCTTGTTGCCCAGGGTGATGCCGGTCTGGTCGATCTCGGCCGACTGCATCTGGGCTGCCACGGCGCGTTTCCAGATCAGCTCGTAAAGGCGCTTCTGATCGTGCGTGAGGTAAGGCGCCACCTGCTGGGGCGTATGGGAGACATCAGTGGGGCGGATGGCCTCGTGCGCTTCCTGCGCGTTCTTGGTCTTGGTGTTGTAGAGCCGCGGGGTGTCAGGGCAGTACTGGCTGCCGAAGGCCTGGTTGATATGCTGGCGGATGGACTGCACGGCCTCCTTGGCCATCGTGACCCCGTCTGTGCGCATATAGGTGATGAGCCCGGTCGTCTCGCCGCCGATATTGACGCCCTCATAGAGCTGCTGGGCGGTGCGCATGGCGACCTGCGCGCCCATGCCCAGCTTGCGCGACGCTTCCTGCTGCATGGTGGAGGTCGTGAAAGGCGGGGCGGGATTGCGCCGCGTGCGCTTGCGCTCGATCGCGCGCACGGAAAAATCAGAACTGCGCACCAGGTCACGGGCCTGGAAAGCCTTGGCTTCGTCATTGAGGCTGAACTGCTCGAGCTTTTCACCGTTCAGATGCGTGAGTTTCGCGTCGAACCCGGCATCATGGGCGGTGAGGAAACGCGCCCCCACGCTCCAGTATTCGCGGGCCTTGAAGACCTCGATCTCCGCCTCGCGTTCACAGATCAGCCGCAGTGCCACTGACTGCACGCGCCCGGCACTGCGGCTGCCGGGCAGTTTGCGCCACAGAACGGGCGAGAGGGTGAAGCCGACGAGATAATCCAGCGCGCGCCGGGCCAGGTAAGCGTCGATGAGCGGCTGGTCCAGCTCGCGGGGGGCGGCCATCGCCTCGGTGACAGCGTGCTTGGTGATCTCGTTGAAGGTGACCCGCCGCACCGGGATGTTCTTGAGAACCTTCTTCTCTTCCAGGGCCGCGCGGACATGCCAGGAAATGGCCTCGCCCTCGCGGTCGGGGTCGGTAGCCAGAATCAGTTCATCGGCATTCTTGAGGGCCTTGGCGATCAGGTTGATCTGTTTGGCGCCGCCCTCGCTGGTCTGCCAGAACATCTTGAAGTCTTCATCAGGCAGAACGCTGCCGTCCTTGGGCGGCAGGTCGCGCACATGCCCAACGGAGGCGATCACGGTGTAGTTGCTGCCCAGATATTTATTGATTGTCTTGGCTTTCGCCGGGCTTTCGACCACCACAACGCTTGTCGTCATTGCCTCTCTCGCTCCTGGCTTCCGGTTTTCACGAACGGGCGATTCCCTGCAGCGCCACCCGTCAGCGTCTCCTCAACAACGCCGCCCATGCTCAGGCTTCATCTGGTAGCCTTACGACCTGACCGCCCGGCAGGCAACTGATCAGCCCTTCCATCTCAAGCTCGCCGAGCGCTGCTGTCACTGCCGCTACGGAGAACTGGCAGCGTGTCACCACCTCGTCAACCGCAATCGGGGTATGCGAAAGCAGGTCTAGAAGCCGGTCGCGTAGGGGCAGGGGGGGTTGTGGTTCTGCTGCAGGTGCCGGGGAAGAGGCCGGCTGCCGGGCAGCGACCATGTGTGGCCGCGCAGGCTGGGGCGCAGGTATTTTCTCGGGTCGGGCTGCTTGGTCTGTGCGTTCCGGCTGCTCAAAGAGCGGGGCTGGGGTCCGGCGCTGCCAGGGGGCCGGTTGGCGGTGGGGCAGATGCTGCGGCAGGGCCTGGAGAATGTCCGTCCCTGTTTCAACCATCACCGCCCCCTGCTTGATCAGCTGGTTGCCGCCACGTGAGCGCGGATCGAGCGGGGTGCCTGGTACGGCCATGACTACGCGGTCGTATTCGGTGGCGAGTCGGGCGGTGATGAGAGTGCCTGATTTCTGCGCGGCTTCAATGACCAGGGTCGCTGCCGCAATGCCGGCAATGAGCCGGTTGCGGCGCGGAAAATGCCGTGCCTGCGGGACTGTGCCGGGCGGCGCTTCGGTGATGAGGCAGCCTTTTTCAGCAATCTGTTCCTGAAGGGCAGCGTTTTCGGGGGGATAGACCTGGTCCAGCCCGCCTGCCAGGGCTGCGACTGTCAGACCGGGATAAAGGGCGGCTTCATGGGCGGCGGTATCAATGCCGCGCGCCAGACCGGAGACGACGCACTGCCCGGCAGCCGCCAGTTCAGCTGAAAGGCTCTCCGCCAGCCGGATGCCTGCAGCCGAGGCATTGCGCGCGCCGACAATGCCCACACCCCCTCGGGACAGCAGGGCGCTGTCGCCGCGTATGAACAGGAGCGGCGGAGCATCGGGAACATGGGTGAGAAGCAGCGGATAATCTGGGTCGCAACGCAGCAGGGGGCGTGCGCCCGTCTTCTGCAGGGCTGCAATCTCGTCTTCCATTTCAGCCGCGCTGGGAATGGCCGGCGCTTCACGCCCGGCACGTTTCTGGCGTGCAGGCCAGGCTTCCAGCGCCTGAATGCCGCTCCCGTAAAGGCCCAGCAGACGGGAGAAATTCATGGGCCCGATGCCCGGCGTGCGCGCCAGGCGCAGCAGCGCCAGACGTTCCTGAGAGGGAGGGGGAACCTTGTTCATGCTCTGTCTCTGCCCGGCGGCTGTCGTTTACGCATCCGGCGGGGTGGGATCGGAAGGCCCGCGTCCGACACGGGGTTCCGCGCCACGGGCCAGGCGCAGGAAATTGTCCTTGTGCCGGCAGAGCACGATCAGCGCCAGCACGTCCACAGACAGGGCCAGCGGTGAGAGAGGGGGCTGGCCACAGAACAGGACCGTCAGCAGGGGAGCGGCCAGAAAGGCCCCGAGCGCGCCGACCGAGGAAATGCGGCTGATCTTCACGCCCAGAACCCAGATCAGCGTGCACGAAAGCCCGACCGGCCAGCACAGCCCCCAGAGCGCGCCGATGCCGGTGGCCACGCCCTTGCCGCCGCGGAAGTGAAGCCAGACAGGAAAACAATGCCCCAGAACCACGCAGATGGCAGCGATTCCCATGGCTGTTTCAAGCAGGTGCGGTCCCTCAGCCACCGGCCAGACCAGACGTGCCAGCGTGACGGCGGCCAGACCCTTGAAGGCATCCAGAAAAAGGGTGGCTGCGGCGATTCCCCTGCGCCCGGTGCGCAGCACGTTGGTGGCGCCG
Organism: Oecophyllibacter saccharovorans; assembly: GCF_006542375.1. Taxonomy (GTDB): domain Bacteria; phylum Pseudomonadota; class Alphaproteobacteria; order Acetobacterales; family Acetobacteraceae; genus Oecophyllibacter; species Oecophyllibacter saccharovorans. Next base: position 1,351,546 of record NZ_CP038143.1, read on the forward strand.
ATATTCCCTGAGCCGATCTGGCGGATGTCTCCGGCCCCTGAAAGACGTGTCAGGATCAGGCCGAAGGGAATGCTGCCCAGAAAATAGGCGATGAGTGCCGTAAGCAGCAGCGCGCCGGATGTGGAAAGGGTCATGTGCTGCTGCTGTGTCCGGAAGCTGTTGCGGGGGCCGTATAGACTTCACGCCCCTCCCTGAAGGTTTTCAGAACGCGGCCTTTGAGGGTCCAGCCGTCAAAGGGGGTGTTCTGGGCCAGACCGGGCAGCTCGCCTGCATGCACCGTCCATTCGGATTGAGGATCGAACAGGCACAGATCGGCTTTCGCACCCACGGACAGGGTTCCCGCCTCCAGCCCCAGCAGGCGGGCTGGGTTGACCGTCAGCAACCGCAGCGCGTCAAGCAGGGGAAGGCCGGAAGCCAGCGTGACGCCCAGCAGGGTGACCAGCCCTGTGCCCCCGGCGCGCGCCTGGGCGAAAGGCAGCCGCTTGTCGTCGGCATCGGCCGGGGAATGATCGGAGGTGACCGCATCGATCGTTCCGTCAGCCAGGGCAGCGCGAACGGCCTGGCGGTCTTTCTCCAGCCGCAGGGGTGGGGTGAGCTTGGCGTAGGTGCGGTAATCGCCGATGGCTTCTTCCGTCAGGCTGAAATAAGGCGGTGCGGTATCGCAGCTCACGCGCAGCCCCCGTGCCTTGGCATCGCGGATGAGGTCGAGCGCTTCGGCAGTGGAAATATTCGTCAGGTGCACGCGCGCGCCTGTCATCTCAGCCAGGCGCAGGTCGCGGGCGACCATCATTGCTTCAGCGGCCGGCGTGACCTGCGGCAGCCCCAGGCGCGTGGCCTGCAGGCCTGAAGTCGCGCAGGCCCCCCGCGAGAGGTCGATGTCCTGGGGATGAAGCATGACCAGCGCATCAAGAAAATGTGCATAGGAGAGGAGATTGCGCATCTGCTTGGTGTTGCCGATTGCATGCACTCCGTCCGTGAAGGCCAGCGCGCCTGCCTTCTGCAGCAGTCCCATTTCGGTCATTTCCTCGCCCCTGCTGGCGCGCGTCAGGGCGCCGTGGGGATAGAGCGAGGCCAGCCCGATCTCCTCGCCGCGCTGGCGGATGACCGTCAGCAGGGCTGGGGTATCGATGGCCGGGTCGGTATCGGGCATGACGCCGATGCTGGTGATCCCGCCTGCAACTGCCGCTTCTGAGCCGGAGCGGAGGGTTTCGCGGTATTCCGCACCTGGCTCGCCCAGCGAGGCGCGCAGATCGACCAGGCCCGGGGCCAGAACGGCGCCCTGGCCGTCCACATGGCGGGCATTGGCCGGCACAGCACTCCCGCTCGGGTCAATTGCGCTGATGCGGCCGTGCTCTACCAGGAGACTGCCGGGTCCGTCACGGCCGGAAGCGGGATCGATCAGCCGGACATTCGTGAAAAGAATCGGGGTGTCTGGGCCAGGTGCAGGTTTTTTTGCGGATTTCCCGGTCATGCGGCCTTCTCCCGTTGGCGGGTCAGCCGGTCGAGGACTGCCATGCGCACGGCAACCCCCATCTCGACCTGCTCGGTAATGACGCTCTGGGGCGAATCGGCGACGTCAGAAGCGATTTCCACCCCGCGGTTCATGGGGCCGGGATGCATGACCAGCGCACCGGGACGGGCCAGGCGCAACCGCGCCCGGTCCAGACCGAACAGGGAGAAATATTCCCGCGCGCTCGGGATGAGCCCACCTCCCATCCGCTCGCGCTGGACGCGCAGGCACATCACCACATCTGCATCTCGCACACCGTCTTCCATGTTGTCGTAAAGCGTGACGCCCTCCAGCGCGCCGAAGGCGGACGGCACCAGGGTAGGCGGGCCGACGAGACGGATACGGCTGCCCATGGCACGCAACAGATGCAGGTTGGAGCGGGCGACCCGGCTGTGGGCCACATCGCCGCAGATGGCGATCTCCAGCCCGTCCAGCCGGCCGAGATGGCGACGTATCGTCAGGGCGTCGAGCAGGGCCTGCGTCGGGTGTTCATGCATGCCGTCGCCGGCATTGACCACGCTGGCATTGACCTTCTGGGCCAGCAGGGCGGGCGCGCCGGCCTCACGGTGGCGCACGACCAGCAGGTCGCAGCGCATGGCGTTCAGGGTGGAGGCGGTGTCAAGCAGCGTCTCGCCCTTGTTGACCGAGCTGGTGGCCACGGTCATGTTGACCACGTCGGCCCCCAGCCGCTTGCCGGCCAGCTCGAAACTGGTGCGGGTGCGGGTGCTGTCTTCAAAAAAGAGATTGATAAGCGTGCGCCCCTGCAGGACATCGCGGGGCGTTTTCCGCGACCGGCTGAGCAGGGCATAGCTTTCGGCCAGGTCGAGGAAAGGGGTGATCTCTTCAGGGCCCGTCCCCTCCAGCCCCAGCAGGTGTGGACCGGTAGGAAGGGCGGTGAAACGGGGTTCTGAAGAACTTGAAGAAGGAGAGGACTCCGGTTCGGCAGCCGCTGCGCTCATCGGGCACCTGCTGCATCGGGGCCGGCCTCGGCGTCGGCATTCTCAAGGGCGCTGTCGATGCGGCGCAGCACTTCGTCGCGGCCCAGGGCGGCCAGGGTCAGGTCGATGCCGGGCGAAGTGGTGGTGCCGGTCATGGCGGCGCGCAGGGGCTGGGCGACCGCACCGAGCTTGAGATCATGCTGCTCGGCATGATGGCGGAGGGCGCCGTCAATGGCTTCAGGCGTGAAGGGGTCAAGGGCTTCCAGAACGGGTTTCAGCTCGGTCAGCACCGTGCGCCCTTCAGGACCCAGCAGCTTGCGGGCTTTCGGGGTGAATTCCAGCGGCAGGGATTTAGCCGTGAAGGAGGCGTTTTCCGCCAGCTCAGCCATGTTTTTTGCGCGTTCCTTCAGCCCGGGCATCAGGCGCTGGATGCGTCCGTGCACGGCAAGCGTCATCTTCAGGTCCCCGCGTCCTTCCCGCACCTGGATTTCAAGGCGGTTCATGACATCGGCGGTCAGGCGGCTGTCATCGGCGCGCCGCATCCAGATGCCATTGAGGTGGGCGAGCTTCGTGTAATCCATGCGCGAGGGGGATTGCCCCACGCCATCGATGTCGAAGAGGTCGATCTGCTCTTCCCTTGACAGGACCTCGGCATCTCCGTGCCCCCAGCCCAGGCGCAGCAGGTAGTTGCACAGCGCTTCAGGCAGGATGCCCTCATCGCGGAACTCCACGACCGACTGCGCGCCGTGGCGCTTGGAAAGCTTGGCGCCGTCAGGGCCGTGGATGAGGGGCAGATGGGCGAAGCGGGGCAGCTCCCAGCCCATGGCCCTGTAGATCATGGCCTGGCGGAAGGTATTGGTCAGGTGGTCATCGCCACGCATGACATGGGTGATCTCCATGTCATGGTCATCCACCACGACGGCGAGAAGATAGGTCGGCGTGCCATCGGAGCGCAGGAGAACCAGGTCATCCATCTCAGCGTTGGCCACCCGCACCTCGCCCTGCACCAGGTCGTCAATGACCGTCTCGCCCTCGCGCGGCGCTTTCAGGCGGACGGTATAAGGCGCGCCTTGGGGCGCTTCAGCCGGATCACGGTCGCGCCAGGTGCCGTCATAACGTGGCGGACGCTTTTCCGCTCGCGCCTTTTCGCGCATTGCTTCGAGCTCTTGGGGCGTGCAGTAGCACCGGTAGGCCTGGCCCTTTTCAAGCAGCTCCTGCACCACTTCCGCATGCCGCCCCTGGCGCGTTGACTGGAAAACGGGCTCATTGTCCCAGTCCAGCCCCATCCAGCTCAGCCCGTCGAAGATGACATCCACCGCCTGCTGGGTGGAGCGCTCCCTGTCGGTATCTTCGATACGCAGGAAGAACTCACCACCGTGATGACGGGAGAAGAGATAGTTGAACAGGGCGGCCCGGGCATTGCCGATATGCAGCAGTCCGGTGGGCGAAGGCGCGAAGCGGGTGCGGATTTTCATGAGGCTATCTTATAACCGCGAACGCAGGGCTGCGAAACAGGGAAGAACAGGGAAAGAGGGTTGAGAAAGCAGGGTGAGCAAAAGCCGCGTGGCGATGTCAGCGCGCTTGCAGGAAAGCTGGCTTCAAAGCTGGAAGCGGCCCTGGCGCGCCAGGGGCGGCGGCGCTTCTGCTGGCTGCCTGTTTTCCTGGCGTTGGGAAGCGCGCTGTACTTCACCCTCCGCTGCGAGCCGGACCGGGCAGAGTTCCTGACTCTGGCGCTCGTGCTGGGTGGTTTGATCCTCTTTCAGGCAGCTGGGCGGACAGGGTTGTTGCAGCGCTGGAGAAATCACCGCCTGTATGTCCGCTTCCCGGGCAGCGCCCTGCCTGTGCTGAAGCGCTGCCTGGCAGGGGCGGTCATGGCGGGGCTTGGCGGGTTTCTCCTGGCCGCCTGGCAGGCGCACCGCCAACCTCCGATGCCGGATCTGCCTCATGAAGCGGTCTGGCTGGAAGGTCGGCTGACTGAGGCGGTGACCCTGCCGCCCAGGCAGAAGGGGCAGCAGGCGCGCCTGCGGCTGACGCTGGCGCAGGTGGTGTTCGATTCGCCCTGGTATTTCAATGATGCGCCGCTCAGCCGCCAGGTGCGCGTCACGGTGCAGCCTCGCCAGTTTCCCGGTCTTGTATCTCCTGAGGGAAAGCTCTCTTCCCCAGCCACGCAGATCGGCGGGCTGCTGCGCCTGCGCGCTTTGCTGCACCCGCCGTCACCTCCATTCATGCCCGGCGGGCGTGACCCCCAGCGCGAGGCGTGGTTCTCCGGTCTTGCGGGCAGCGGCACGGGTTACGGGGCGGTGGAATTTCCGGAAGGCGCGCGCGGGCAGAGGAAACTGCAGGCGCTGGCATGGACGCTTGAAAAATTGCGCCTCAGCTGGGCGCAGCGGATCATGACCGTCCTTCCAGGTCCTGACGGCGCAGTGGCGGCAACGCTTCTCGTGGGCGAGACAGGCGGCATTTCCCCCACCTTGCGCCAGGAATTCGCAGCCTCCGGGCTTGCGCATATTCTGGCGGTGGCCGGCCTGCATCTGGGTATGGTGATGGTGGTATGCGCCTGGGCCTGCCGTCGGCTGCTCACGTTTTTCGAAGGCCCTGCGCTGCGCTGGCCCTGCCGTGATCTCTCCCTGTGCGCAGCTCTCCTCAGTGGGGCTGTCTATGTGGGGCTGACAGGGGCCCATCTGCCGGGCGTGCGGGCCCTGGGCATGGCCGCCCTTGCGGTGCTGGGGCTGCTGGCCGGGCGGAAGGCGGTTTCCATGCGCAGCCTTGCCTTGGTCGCGCTCGCCCTGCTCGTCATCAGTCCGGTCCTGGTGCTGGATGTTTCCTTCCAGATGTCCTTTGCGGCCGTCATGGCCCTGATTGCCGGCTACGAGCGCTGGGCGGAAAGCCTGCACCGGCTGCGCGGGCTTTCCCTGTGGCATCGCCTGGGTTCAGCCACACTGGGCCTGGGTCTGACCTCACTGCTGGCCGGGGGCGCCACCCTGCCGATTACCATGGCGCATTTCGGCCGCCTGCAGCCCTGGTTTATTGTGGCCAATCTCATTGCCGTCCCGCTGATGGGGCTCTGGGTCATGCCGCTCGGAGTGCTGTGCCTGGTTCTCATGCCGTTTTCAGGCCTGGTTCCATTAGCGGATCTGGCGCTGGTGCCGATGGGTTGGGGGATTGCCGTGATACGCGCTCTGGCGCACGGTGTGGCGGCGCTGCCGGCAGCCAGCGTGCCGACAGGCACTTTCAGCGGCGGGGCGGTGGCCTGCTGCCTGCTGGGGCTGTGCCTTGTATGCCTGTGGCAGGGGCGGATCCGTTGGCTGGGGGTGCCTCTGATTGCCGCCGGCCTCGCTCTGGGGCTGACTACGCCACGCCCTGTGCTGATCGTGGCTCCTGACGGTCGTTTCATCGCTGTGCGCGATACCGCCAAACAGGCTTTTGGGGCCGGGCCGGGACGCAATGAGGCGCTTCGGGCCAGCTGGGGCGAGGAAACAGGCTTTGATACAGCCGCCGCGCTGCCGGCTGCATGCCGGCAGGAAGGCAGCTGTATTCTCCCGCTTGCCGGAAGGTCGACGCAGCTTGTGCATCTCCGCCTGAAGGCGCGCGGGCAGACAACCACCACGCCGAATGAAAGTCCGGAACCGGAGATGTGCCGGGAAGTCCTGCTGGCGGTCAGCCTGGTGCCTGCGCGCAGGCCGTGCCCGGGCGTGCCTTACCTGACGCGGCTTTCAACGCGGCGTGACGGCGCGTGGGCGGTCTATGCCACGGGCATGTCAGGGACCGCTGCAGGGGCGGCGGATGAGAAGCGGGTGAAAAAAACCGTCCTGCGCCTGGTATCCGACCGTTTCTGGCGTGGAAACCGCCCCTGGGTCGGGCCGCCAGGCTTTGAAGGCGTGCCGGGTCTGCCATTGGCCAGGGCCGAGTGAGCTCTCAGCTTTCCTGACAGTCTTCTTGGTTTTCCTGATTGGCAGCAGGTGGGTCGGCTTCCCCGGTGACTCTTACTTTCTCTGTCACTTCTGTCACTTCTGTCACGGTCTCGATTGCGACCGACTCATCGGCAACCCGGCGGACATGGGCCAGGTCCTTTGCCAGCTGCTGGCCCGAGCTTTCCCGCAGTTTTTCGGAAGGGGAGAGATTCTTCTCGGAAAACAGGCACCATTTCGCGGTCGGGCACTGCCAGCATTCGGGCGTGCGCGCCTTGCATATATAGCGCCCCAGCAGCAGGATCTCGTGATGGGCCGGCATAATCTGGTCAGGGGGAATGCGCGCCAGGAGTTCCTCTTCCACCGTCAGCACGTTTTTGCCCGGCGCCAGCCCGGTACGGTTGCTGACCCGGAAGATATGCGTATCCACCGCCAGCGTCGGTTGGCCGAAAGCCACATTGAGAATGACGCCTGCCGTCTTGTGCCCCACGCCTGCCAGGGCCTCCAGCTCTGGTCGCGTGTCGGGCACTTCGCCGTTGTGGCGTTCAATCAGCTGGCGGGCCAGCAGTGCCAGGTTGCGGGCCTTTGCGCGCCAGAGCCCGATCTTGCGGATATAAGGCGCAATGCCCTCTTCCCCCAGTGCTGCCATGGCCTCAGGCGTGGGCGCGGCGGCAAAAAGGGCCGGAGCCGCCTGGTTGACGGATTTATCTGTTGCCTGGGCGGACAGCACGACGCAGACAAGCAGCTCGAAATGGTTCCGGTAGACCAGCTCGGTGCGCGGATTGGGGAAAACTTCCGAAAGCCTGTGCATGAAAGCCCGCACGGCCGGACGGCTCATCATTCTCGGCTTGTCGGCTGAAGCGGGCGTTTCGGAAGTTTTCGGCTCTTTGGCGGTCATGAAAGCGTTTTCCGGGCAGGGAAGGGGCGGAGGGCAGGATAGGAGGTCTGAAAGCGTATTGAAACTTTCCTGAAACCTTCATTCTTTGTTGTTGGTTGCTTGTATGCTGCCGGCCAGTCCTTTCCCCGGAAACTGGCCTTTGGCTCGTTCCGGCGGGTAGGGTGGTGTGCCCTGGCGCGGGTATCCCTTAACGGACTGATAATTTTGACCAGTGATTCTGACCGATGATTTTCCAGTTTTCCCGGTGGATTCTGTTGTGAGCCTGCATGACTTCCCGACCCTCTCCTGACACCCCTTCTGTTTCCACACCTCCCGGGGAAGCGGGCACTAGGTCCCCTGACGCGGATTTTTCCGGTGAAAAGCCCCTGCCGTCCTTCATGGAGGTGCTGCAGTTTGTCTTCCGGCGCTGGGCGGCCCATCCATGGCTGCTGGCCCAGTCGCTCGGCGGGGTAGGGGTGGCGACGATCGCCGATATCGTCACGCCTCTGGCGGCCGGCCGGCTGATCGCCGATATCGCGGCACCCGTAGCTTCCGGTTCAGGCGGTGCAGGGGCGGGGGTGAGAGCTGCGCATCTCAGCGCCCTTCATGATGCGCTGCTGATGGTTGGCGCCCTGCTGGGCCTGGGCGTGATCGGGGTGGTGGGCCGGCGCTCTTCCTATCTCGGTCTCAGCCATCTCAACCTCGCCATCATGCGCCAGGTCCTGGATGCGGCCTTTGCACGCGTGCAGCGATTCTCTTCCGACTGGCATGCCAACACCTTCGCGGGCTCGACCGTCCGGCGGCTGACCCGCGGGTTGTGGGCGATTGATTCGCTTGATGACACGCTGCTGCTGCTGATCCTGCCTGAAATTATCGTTCTGCTGGGCACCACCCTGGTGCTGATGGCGCATTCGCTGCTGATGGGCTGCGTGCTGGCAGGCTCGGTGGCCATCTTCGCTTTCACTTCCATCCGCCTGGCGCTGAACTACGTGGCGCCTGCCTCGCGTCGCGCCAACCAGTGGGACACGCGCATGGGCGCCGCCCTGGCCGACAGCATCACCTGCAATGCGGCCGTCAAATCCTTCGGGGCAGAAAAGCGTGAGGAAGCCCGGCTGAACAGGATCACGTCCCAATGGAGCCGCCGGACCCTGCGGAGCTGGATTCGGGGCACCAACAGCGCCAACCTCCAGGCCTCGCTGTCGCTGATCATGCGGGTCCTGCTGATCGGCCTGGCTGTGTGGATGTGGTGGCAGGGCAGGATGGGGCCGGGCGATGTGGCCTACGTGCTGACCATGATGTTCCTGATTCAGGGCTATCTGCGCGACCTGGGGCAGCAGGTGAGCCAGGTCCAGCGCGCCGTCAATGAAATGGAAGAGCTTGTGGGTCTCTTCGTTCAGGAACCGGCCGTGCAGGACCGCAGACATGCCGGCGCGCTGCAGGTGAAGCGGGGTGAGATAAAATTCGAGGATGTCGATTTCCGCTACCCTGCGCAGAAAACGCCCATCTACCGCCATCTCTCACTCGACATCACGCCGGGCACGCGCCTGGCCCTGGTGGGGCCCGAGCGGCTCGGGAAAGACCACGCTGACCCGTCTGTTGCAGCGCCTGTATGACATTCAGGGCGGCAGGATCACGATTGACGGCCAGGACATCGCCGCTGTCAGCCAGGCCAGCCTGCGTGCCAATATCGCCCTGGTTCCGCAGGAGCCGGTGCTGTTTCACCGCTCCCTGGCCGAGAACATCGCTTACGGCCGTCCGGACGCCAGCATGGAGGAAATACGCGAAGCGGCCCGCCTTGCGCATGCGAGCGCCTTCATCGAGCGCCTGCCTGAAGGATATGACACCCTGGTCGGTGAACGCGGCGTGAAGCTTTCAGGCGGGGAAAGGCAGCGCGTTGCGATTGCCAGGGCTTTCCTGTCGCGGGCACCGATCGTCATTTTCGACGAGGCGACCGCCAGCCTGGATTCGGAGTCGGAAGTCCTGGTGCAGGAGGCGCTGGCGCGGCTGATGGAAGGGCGGACCGTCATCGTGGTTGCCCACCGGCTTTCCACCGTGCGTGACCTTGACCGCATTCTGGTCTTCGAACACGGGCGCATTGTCGAGGATGGCGACCATGCCGAGCTGATGAAGCGTGACGGCATTTACCGTCGTCTGGTCGCCCTGCAGACGCTGGAAAAGGCGGATCGTCCGAAACGGGAGGCTGTAGACGCTTCCCAGGCAGGGTCACAGGAGGCTCAGTCTGGCGCGCCGGAGTGATCAAGATACCACGACCGGACAGGAAACGGTGCGGTGGGAGGCGGAAAACAGGCCTCAGGCGTTGCCGGCGGGGAAGGAGGGGCTAAAACGGAAGGACTTTCTGTCACCAAGCGGCCTGTCACAGGCAGTGGGCTGGCAGATGAACCGGCTGGGGAGCAGGCCTGAGCCTTACCATGAACATGACATGAGCAAGTGAAGGGGAGAATTCGTGACCTTTTCGACCGGAGCTGAATCAAGGCCCAAGACGTCCTCCCCACAATCCGCTTCTCATGTGTCTGATGTTGCCACTGCTTCCGGCAGTGACGGGGCAAGCAGCACGCCGGCTGTGACCGGAGGGTGGAAATCGCTCCTGCGCCGCATCATCGCTGCAATGAGTGACGGCACCACCTCGCTTGCCGCTGCGGGCTGCGCTTTTTTTGCCACGCTCTCGCTCTTCCCCGCCCTGACAGCGCTGATCTCCGTGTATGGCCTGGTCTTCGACCTGCAGACCATCGAGCCGCAGCTTGAAGTGCTCAAGAACCTGCTTCCCCCGGCTGCCTATACGCTGATCACCAATTCCATCCATACCCTTGTCATGCAGCCGCATTCCTCGCTGACACTGGGGCTGGTCTTTTCGCTGACGATCGTGCTGTGGTCCGCTTCAGCCAGCAGCCGTTCCATCCTGCAGGCGCTCAACATGGTCTATCACACGCGCGAGACGCGCGGCGTGCTCTATTCCCAGCTCATGGCGCTGGCTGTCACGATAACCGGCATCATCGGCGCGTGCCTGACCCTGGCGCTCATGGTGGCAGCCCCGGCCATCGTCGATTACCTGCCCCGCCTGCTGGCCCAGCTTGGGGTCAATATTTCGGCAGCACCCGCTTTCGTACAGTTTCTCGTCCAGAGCGGCACACCGGTGCTCATTCACTGGCTGGCGCCCATCATCATGGTGCTGTTCGTGTTCACGGCCGTAACCCTGCTGTACCGCTTCGCCCCCTGCCGCAGCTGGACGCGCTGGCGCTGGATTCTGCCCGGCTCCATCGTGGCCACGGTCATGTGGGTCATCACCTCGCTCGGCTTTTCCTGGTATGTGGCGCATTTCGCCAGTTACGGCACCACCTACGGGCCGCTGGGAGCAGTGGCGGCCGTGATGATGTGGATGTTCGTCAGTGCCTATGTGGTGCTGTTCGGCGCGACAGTGGATGCCGAAATCGAGGAGCGCGGCCGTGCCGTGCTCGAAAGCGAGGGCTTTGCTGTGCCGCCGGAAGGCTGACGCTTCCGGGCGGTCCCTACAGAAAACCCCCGCCGCCTTTACGGGCGCGGGGGTTTTCTGTAGGCGCTTGGCTGAGCTCAGCGGGGCAGGGACGCCACTTCGCTCTGCGGATCCTGCTCGGCCATCATGCCGGCATCGCGGAGCAGGGGGCGGCGTTTGACGAGATCGCGCGGAATAACGCGGATCGTGACCTGCGCCACCCCGGCGCTCAGGATGCCGAGGCGCTGAGCGGCAGCGCGGGACAGGTCGAGAATGCGATGCTTGCTGTAAGGGCCGCGGTCATTGACGCGCACGATGATGCTGCGGCCCGTGCGCGGGGCATGTACCAGCAGCCGGGTGCCGAAGGGCAGGGTGCGGTGGGCGGCTGTCATGGCATCGTCATTCATAGTCTCGCCCACGGCCGTCCGCGTGCCGGCATTGCGGCCGGCGGCATACCAGCTGGCCATGCCGGTCTGGACTGGAAAGCGGTTCCGCAGCTCAGAAGGACCCGGAATATGCGTGCCTGGCGGAAGCCCGGTTGCAGCGAAGCCTGACAGGTTGCCGTCAGCCGCGTCGCTGTCATCAACGCTTTCACCGGCAGTGCCGTTCATGCCGCTCATATCGATCCGGTCGTCAGGTCCCGGAAAATACTGAACCCGCGCCGCATGGGCTTTGAAGATCTTGCGTGCGGCCGTGCGTGTTGACGCCCGTCCCTGCGGAGTCGCCAAGGCAGCCGTGCCCATGAGAACCGCAAGCCCCATGAGCCCGGTCCTGATGGCCTGCGACCGCCTGGAATGCGATCGGAAAAGGAAAGACGTGTTCATCATGACAGGCTTTATATCACAGATTGTGGCAAAAAGTTAGTGTCCGGGCTGCGCGCCCGGTTTTCCGCGCCGTGTCGCGGATTCTCAAGAGTGGTTTGCGTGTGGTTTCCCCATACAGATCTGTCACGGCCCGGCCGGGAGCCGGGCCTTTGCGGCGCAGGGGGAAAATGGTATCAGCCGCTCGCATGAAACGTCCTCTCATCGCCGTGCTCAACGGACCCAACCTGAACATGCTCGGCCTGCGGGAGCCGCACGTCTACGGCCATGACACGCTTGATGATGTCGAGCAGATCTGCCTGCAGGCCGCCGAGCGCCTGGACGTGACCATTGATTTCCGCCAGACCAACGGGGAAGGAGAGCTCGTCTCCTGGGTGCAGGAATGCAGAGGGCGGGCTGACGGCCTTGTCATCAATCCGGCAGCTTATGGCCACACGTCGATAGCACTGCTTGATGCCCTGCAGGCAGTGGACCTGCCGATCATTGAAGTGCATATTTCCAACATTTACCGCCGGGAACCGTTTCGCCATCACAGCTATGTTTCTCAGGTGGCCCGCGGCGTGATCTGCGGACTGGGCACGCGGGGCTACGCCCATGCGCTGCAGGCGGTATCAGACATGATCGAAGATGAAGGATGAGCCGTATGCTCGTGGACAAGGAGGCAATCCGCGCTCTTGCCGATATCCTGACGGAAACCGGCCTGACCGAGATTGAAATCGCGGAAGCGGACAGCCGGATCCGGGTGGCCCGTCAACTCACAGCGCAGGTGGGCGCCGTGCCGGCCCCTGTTGCCTCCCAGCCTGCGGGCGGTGCGGCAGAGAGCGGCAAGTCAGCGCCGGGGGCTGCGGGCAGCGAGGCTGACCATCCCGGCGTGGTGCCGAGCCCCATGGTGGGCGTTGCCTATCTGACGCCTGATCCCGGCTCTCCGCCCTTCGTGGCGGAAGGGGCGCATGTGGCGGCCGGGCAGACGCTCCTGCTGATCGAAGCCATGAAGACCTTCAACCAGATCAAGGCGCCGCGTTCGGGAACGCTGGTGCGTTACCTGGTGTCGTCCGGTGAGCCGGTGGAATTCGGCGCGCCCCTGGCCATTATCGAGTGAGGCTGCGTGACAGATCATACTGACGGCGAGAAGCCGGCTTTTTCCAAGATCCTGATTGCCAATCGCGGGGAAATCGCCCTGCGCATCCTGCGGGCCTGCCGGGAGATGGGGATCAAGACCGTCGCCGTGCACTCCACTGCGGATGCCGACGCCATGCATGTCAGGCTGGCTGACGAAGCGGTCTGCATCGGTCCGCCGAGTGCGCGCGACTCCTATCTCAATGTGCCCGCCCTCATGTCGGCGGCCACCATGACAGGTGCCGAGGCCATTCACCCAGGCTATGGTTTCCTGTCGGAAAACGCTGATTTTGCCGAGACGGTCGAAGCGCACGGTATGACCTTCATCGGCCCGACGGCTGAGCATATCCGCACGATGGGCGACAAGATCAGCGCCAAGACCACGATGGAAGCCCTGGGGGTGCCCCTGGTGCCCGGCTCGGACGGGGCGCTCCCGGACCTGGACACGGCACGTGAAGTGGCTGAGCGCGTGGGTTATCCGGTGCTCATCAAGGCGGCAGCAGGCGGCGGCGGCCGGGGCATGAAGGTGGCCCGCACGGCTGATGAGCTGGAAGAAGCCTGGCAGGTGGCGCGGACAGAGGCGCGTGCGGCTTTCGGCAATGACGAGGTTTATCTCGAGAAATATCTCGACCGCCCCCGCCATATCGAGCTGCAGATCATGGGCGACAATTTCGGCAATGTGGTGCATTTCGGCGAGCGCGATTGCTCGCTTCAGCGCCGCCACCAGAAACTGCTGGAAGAGGCGGGCTCTCCGGTCATTACAGAGGCGCAGCGCAACGAGATCGGGGCGACCGTGACCAAGGCCCTGTCGCAGATGGGCTACCGCAATGCCGGCACGCTGGAGTTTCTCTACCAGGACGGGCAGTTCTGCTTCATCGAGATGAACACGCGCCTGCAGGTTGAGCATCCGGTGACGGAAATGGTCTGCGGGGTCGACCTGGTGCGCGAGCAGATCCTGGTGGCGGCGGGGCGCAGGCTTTCCCACCGTCAGGAGGACATCCGCATGACCGGCCATGCGATCGAGTGCCGCATCAATGCGGAAAACCCCCGCACCTTCATCCCCAATCCCGGCCAGGTGCGTGTCTATCACGCAGCGGGCGGTCCCGGCGTGCGGATGGACAGCGCGCTTTATGCGGGCTACCGGGTGCCTCCTTATTATGACAGTATGATCGCCAAGCTGATCGTTCATGCGCCGACGCGCGCCCAGGCGATTGCGCGCATGCAGCGGGCACTGGAGGAATGCGTGGTGGACGGCGTGGAAACCGTCATTCCCCTGCACCAGAAGATCCTGGCTGACCCGCAATTCCGCCAGGGCGATTACACCATTCACTGGCTGGAAGATTTCGTGGCCCGTGAAAACGCGGCTGATGCGCCGCCTGCCCCTGAACTGACGGCTTAAGAAGGGCTGGCTTAAGAGAGATTCTCTAAGAACCGGACGTTTTTCAGCGACAGGCTTCCCGCAGGCCGATCCCGGCCAGCAGGGGGCACAGCGGCAGGGCGGCGCAGAAGAAAGCGCCCAGGAATTCCAGCCCCGTCGTAGGGGAGAGACCCTGGAGCGGCGCGCTGCAGGCGATCGTTCCGAAAATCAGCAGTGGCGTGCACAGCGGCAGGACCAGCATCGGCAGGAGCACGCTGCTGAAACGCGCGCCCAGGGCGATGGCAGCGCCCATGCCGCCAAGCAGGGAAAACCCCATCGTTCCCAAGGCCAGGCTGCCCAGGAGCAGCGGCGCGCTTTTCAGCGGCAGGCCGAACATGAGCAGGAGCGGGAGGGCGGCTGCCAGCAGGGGCAGCGCGCTGCAGAGCCAGTGCGCGGTGATCTTGGCCAGAGCCAGGGCTGCAGGCGAAAGGCCGCTGAGCATCAGCTGGTCGAGCGCGCCGTCTTCCAGGTCAGGCTGAAAGATTTTCTCCAGAGAGAGCAGGGAAGCGAGCAGGGCGCAGACCCAGATCAGACCGGGCGCTGTCTTTGCCAGCAAAGCGGGTGAGGGGCCGAGGGCGAGCGGGAAGAGACTGGCGCAGAGCACGAAAAACAATACGCCAGCCAGCGTGTCGCCCCCGAAACGACGCGCCATGAGAAGATCGCGCCTCAGCACATGGCCGAAAAGCGCCAGTTCTCTGGGCTTGGACTGAGATCTGCCGGTCATGTGGGCGCATTCCATGCCGACCAGTCCGTGGCTTGTTTCAGTGTGCTTTCCCCTCTTGGGGCTTCGGGCCCCACAGGTTCTGTTGTAGCAGGCGCTGACAGTGTCAGCACCCTGCCCGGTGGCAGGGGAAGGGGGACGTGGCTGGTGGTCACAAGGGCGCCCCCTTGGGCCAGGTGAGCCTGCATCAATCTGCCCAGAAGGGCCACGCTCTGCGCATCCAGGCCGGTTGCGGGTTCGTCAAGCAGCCAGAGGGGCGCGCGCGTCAGCAGCAGCCCTGCCAGGGCTGCGCGCCGTTTCTGCCCTGCTGAAAGCAGGCGCACGGGCTGGCGCGCCATTCCCCCCAGCCCGACCTGCTGCAGGCTCTGCGCAATCGCGCTCAGTTCCTGGCCGCCAAGGGCGCAGGGAAAGCGGAGATTGTCCTCAACACTCAAAGCGGGCTTGAGGGCATTGGCATGGCCCAACCAGCCGACCTTCACCCGGCACCGGCGCAGGCCGCTATCGGGTGGGCACAGCCCGGCCACGCAACGCAGGAAGCTCGACTTGCCCACCCCGTTGGGTCCGAGAACGCGCAGAGAGTCACCGCCTGCCAGGGTGAGGGTGAGACCTGTAAGCAACCTGCGCCCGCCACGCCGGACTGAAACATCCTGCAGTTCCAGAAAGGGCTGGCCCTGTTCCGGTTGGGCGTGGTCCGACTGGTGAACTTCTGGCTGAAAAGCAGGCGGCAAAAAAACTCCGCCCCGGGAGGGCTGGAACGGTTTGCCTGACGTAAGGTTTTGGTTATGAGAAGTGTCTTGCATTTTCCGCCAGGATAGAGGTGTTCGAGGAAAATGTCGCCTCACCTGCAGCCAGCCCTCATTTTCTGCTTTCCGCTTGGGAAAGCAGCGCGCCGGAAGGAATGACCGAACTGTCTGATCTGGTTCTACAAGCAGAAAACATCCGCAAGAATCTGGGCGGCAATGAAATCCTGCATGGCCTCTCCCTCGACGTCGAGCGCGGCGAGCTGGTGTCCATCATCGGCCCGTCAGGCTGCGGCAAGTCGACTTTTCTGCGTTGCCTGAATTTTCTCGAACATCCCGATTCGGGCAAGGTGCGCGTCGAGGATGTCTCCCTTGAAGGAACGGTGCACTGGCATGCGCGCCAGGAAGCGCAGGCGCACAAGCTGCGCGCGCATGTGGGCATGGTGTTTCAGGACTTCAACCTGTTTCCCCACCGCACCGTGCTGGAGAACGTCATGATGGCGCCGATGCACGTCAAGAACATGCCGCGTGAACAGGCCCAGGAAATTGCGACGGAGTTCCTGAACAAGGTCGGGCTGGGTAAGGTGATGGACCGCCACCCCGATCGCCTGTCAGGCGGCCAGAAACAGCGTGCGGCCATTGCCCGCGCTCTGGCTATGAAACCTTCGGTCATGCTGTATGACGAGCCGACCTCAGCCCTTGATCCCGAGCTTTCCGAGGAGGTCCTGGAAGTCATGCGTGCTCTTGACCGGGAAGGCATGACCCAGATCGTCGTCACGCATGACATGCGTTTCGCGCGCGCCGCTTCAGACCGCGTCCTGTATCTTGAAGGCGGGGAAATTGTCGAAAGCGGATCGCCTGAAAAGATTTTCGCCTCTCCTGAAGACCCCCGTACCCGCCGTTTCCTCCGGACCTTGCTGGCATGACCGTAATGACCCCTGATGATAGCCTTCCCCGCCCCTGCCCGGGCGGGGAAGCTGGAAAGCTGCGCCGTTTTTCTGCCCCTCAGCGTCCTGCCTTCAGCCGCGCCCTGAAGGGCGTGCTGGCGCTGGTGTTTCTGGTCCTGCTGGTCCCGCGTGTGCAGGCCGAAGAAGTGGCCGGGCTGGTGGTGCCGCAGGCAGCCGTGACCGGCGCGCGCTCGGCTGATGACCTGCCCTGGGCTTCCGACGGGGAGGCGAATGTTCCCTATGTCTTTCATGACCCGGCGCATGAAGCGCGCGTGACCGGGTTTGAATATGACATCATGAACGCCATCGGCCCGCTGCTGCACCGCAAGGCGCGCTTCGTGCAGAACGGCTGGGACGGGCTGATCCCTGGCCTGTCACGCGGGCTTTACGCCATGGTCGTTGACGGGATCGAGATGACGCCCGAGCACAAGGCGGCGGTGCTGTTCACCCGTCCCTATTACGTGACCTCCGACCGGATCGTGGTACGCCGCAACGAGAAGGGTTTTGATACCCTGCAGTCGCTCAAGGGCCATACGGTCGGCACCATCAAAAGCACGGCGGCCGAACGCCTGCTGCTGGACCAGGACCCGGCCAGCCTGCGCGCCTATGAGGAAGAGACCGACATGTTCAGCGACCTGCAGAACGGTCGGCTGGACGCCATCCTGATCGATGAGCCCATCGCGCAGTATTACCTGACCTCCGACATGAAAATGACCGGTCCGCCGATCGGCACGGTGGCTTACGGTATCGCGTTCGCCAAGAACAACCCCCAGATCCGCGATGCCGTCAACGCGGCGCTGACCACCCTGATCGAAAACGGCACGCTTCACCGCATTCTGGCGCGCTGGGACCTCTGGACGCCGCGCATGGCGGAATACACGGGGGATTACTCCACTCCCCACATTGTGCCGGTGGAATGGGACCAGTACCGCCGCACCATGGCCACCCTCAACGATGGCGGGCTGATGGCGCGCTTTCACCGCTACGTGTCTTTCCTGCCCCTTATCGGCCAGGGTGCGTTGATGACCATTGCCGTTTCGGCCCTGGCGATGGTGCTGGCGGTGGGGCTTGGGCTGCTGCTGGCTTTGGGGCGCCATTACGGCCACCGGGCAGTGCGCTGGGCTTCAGGGGCTTATATCGAGGTCGTCCGCGGCACGCCGCTGCTGATCCAGATTCTCTTCATCTTCTACGGCTTGCCGTCTTTCGGGATCCAGCTGTCGCCTTTCCTGGCCGGCGTCGTGGCGCTGGGACTGAATTACGCCGCTTATGAGGCGGAGAATTACCGGGCCGGCCTCCTGTCAGTGCCGAGGGGGCAGATGGAAGGGGCGCTGGCGCTCAACATGACCCATCTCCAGGCACTGCGTCTGGTCGTGGTGCCGCAGGCCTTCCGCACGGTGGTGCCGGTCATGACCAATGACTTCATCTCGCTGCTCAAGGACAGCTCCCTTGTCTCTGTCATCACCCTGACCGAGCTCAGCCAGACCTATATCCGCCTGTCTTCCACCTATTATGACTATGTGGGTCCCGGCCTGATGGTCGGCGCGGCCTATATCCTCATCGGCCTGCCCTTTGTGCGCCTGGCCAGCATGGCTGAAAAACGGCTGGGCAAGGCCATCCGCCAGGGCCATCACTGAGCTGAACGGCCCCCTTCCGGTTCAGGGGCCGTGAAAGGCCGGGTCGCGCGGGGTGGGTGAGGGTTCCAGCGCCGGGATGTGAAAGCCCTGGTTGAGGCGCGCGACCCATTGCCCCGTCCAGTTTTTCTGCGCCGTGACGTAGCTGCGCGCTGCCGCGACATGACCGATCTCCTGCCGGTCCCAGCCCTGCAGGGGAGCCAGCAGGTGGGTGGTGCCGGGCTTTGTGGGCGCCAGCAGCAGGTCCACGGTCATCACCTGAGCCGGGGGCAGGGAAGCGCTGGAAGCCCCAGCGCCATCTTCAGCGGTCTGGGGGCGGAACAGGCGCCAGCCTGACATGATCATGAGGGGCGGCAGGGGCATGTCCAGGGCGTGGAGGCGGGCGATGGTTTCAGTGATGAGTGGATTGAAGCTGACCGTCTGCTGGCCCAGCAGGGTCGGGCTCAGAAAAGTGCACTGCGTTTCACGCGGAAGCTCCCTGAGCTGGGTCATGTAGTTCCGGTCATCATGGCAGGCTGCCATCATGGTATCGGCAATGGCAGGGGGAAGCGGCGTGGGACTCACCTGTACGACGAGCAGGCCGGTCACCTTTCCGCCTGTTCCGACCGGGCCGGTGAGGCGGACAAAGGCAAGATAGGAGAAGCTGGCTGGCGGCGGCGTCTGCGCGGCGAGCAGGGGGTGCCAGGTCCCTTCAGGCAGGGGAAGGACAAAAGCCCCCAGCGGGACGGAACCCTGAAGGCTCTCACGCAGGTCCGGATAGGTGAAGCGCGCCTGCGGGACGGCCGCAGCGGAATCTGCGGGGCCCGTCTTTTCAAGAGATTCGGCAGAGCCGGGCAGCCAGGGGCACTGGGCCTTGAGGAAAGGGGTGGGAAAGAACGCCGCCAACCCCAGCCCCGCAATCCCGACGAGCAGGGAGAGCCGCCAGAGAGGCGCCCGTTTCCAGAGCTGTCCGAAAGCGCTCATGCGCTCCTCCTTCATGTTCTTCCCCACATTTCTGCCAGTCTTGAAGCCGGGGGCGGTTATACCCCTTTTGTGACCAGGCGACGGGCCTGCAGGCTGCTCGGAACGACCTGCAGGCGGAATGAGCGGTCATCATCAGACGGGCTTTGGGGCGGGGCTGCAATGAGCTCCACCCAGTCATAGCCCTGCTGGCGTGCCAGGATCAGGTCGTCGCCGATCAGGCTGTCCAGGTTGTTCAGCACCGTCTTGCCATCGGTCATGGTCCCCAGCTGTTCCATAAGGCGGTATATCAGCGCCGGGTCGACGCCGCCTGGGGGGAGATGCAGCCCGTAGCTTTCCACCAGGGCTTCGGCCTCGCGGGCCAGGCGTTGCGCCAGGTCACGCCCCTGCAGGGGGTCAAAGAAATAAGCCCGATCGACAAGAGCCAGCAGCGCTGGGGCCAGCCCGCTCTTCTGCCAGACTTCTTCCTGCTGAAAAGCGGGCGTTCGGGAAGATCCAGCGGCTTCCGTTGCGTCCGGAGTGCCTGTTTCAGCTACCGGTTCAATTGTCGGCTGCCTGTCCACGATAGCGCTGAGGATGAAGATGGCCTCGCCTGCAGGCAGCTCTTCACCTGTGCGGGGATCGGTGATCTGTCCGGTTTCACAGGCGCGTTGCAGGAAATGAAGGGCCGGGTTGCGCAGCGGGTCGCTTCCGGTCGGGGTGAGCCCGTCCAGCAGAAGGACACTGGCAGGATTGCGCCGCAGAGCATCAGCGATCTGCTGAAGAAAGGGGGTTTCATCGCTGCTGTCAGCAGGGTCAGGCGTGGCAGGGGCCTGGCGCAGGTCGAGCGTCAGCAGCGGGCGGTGCAGCAGGGTGGCCAGCTGGCGGGCAAACCAGCCCTTGCCGGTATGGGCAGGGCCACTGAAGAGAAACACGGCGACCGGATGGATATGCGCGTTGCTTTCCGTAGCGCCGGCCATAACGCTTCCCCGGGAAACCTGGGACAACGGTGCCTGGCGTGCCAGGCGGTGGCGCAGAAAGCGGGCCACGTCTTCGCAGATTTCCCGGTGGCCGTCCACGCGGGCCTGCAGGGCGGCTGCCAGCTCGCCCGGTTGCAGGGTTTTCTCGTGCTGCCTGCGAAGCAGCTGCGCTTCGACATGGCGGCGACGGGTGAAACGCTCCAGAAGCCGGGTGAGAACAGTCCGCCTGCGCTGCAGGCCGCGCGCTGCCAGGCGGTCGCCCCGTTTTTCAAACACAAGCCCGGCCAGGGCCGCCCCCAGCCCGAGCAGCCCCAGCGGCAGATACCAGGGCCGTCCTTTGTCAATCAGGCCGAAAACCGCTTTTCTTCCTGAAGCCAGCAGCCCGCTTTTCCAGGAAGCGGGTGAAGAGACGGGATGGAGCCCATGAAGCAGAAGCGCTACCTGGACGGCCGAAAGAATCAGGAAGGCCAGCACCATGTAAGGCATCGCCCGGTAAAGCAGGGGGTGAGGCTGTTTCATGCAGGGCCCTTCAGTTGGACGAACTCAGTGGACACTGTCTGGTTTGCGCGCCAGCGGGGTTCTTCAGAGCTGTAACAGCTGGCGTGCGGGCTGAGAACCCGAACGCTTGCATTCCCCACCAGGAGCGCCTAGAGAAGACAGAGTTTCACTTTCATCTTCCATCAGTATTGGGGGGTGGCCCTGACGGGCCGCCTTTTTTGTTTTGGACCAGATTCCCACTGATACGCCTGCTGCCGGGGCTTCCCATGAAGTAGGACAGGCAGGTGCCGGCGCCTCAGAGCACGGTATCCTGCGGCTGACCGGGCTTGAATCCCGCATTGCCGACCGCATCGCTCCGACCCTGGCTGATATGGGGTTCGCGCTGGTGCGGCTGGCTGTTCTGGGGCGCGAGACGCCGACCGTGCAGATCATGGCCGACCGCAGCGATGGCGGGCAGATCTCCGTTGAGGATTGCGAGCAGATCAGCCACGCCGTCGGCGCCGTGCTGGACGTGGACGATCCCATCCCCGGCGCCTGGACCCTGGAAGTCTCTTCAGCAGGCATTGACCGCCCCATGACACGTGTGGGCGACTGGGAACGTTTTGCAGGTCACCTGGTGAAGGTGGAGATGGACGTGCCGATTGACGGCCGCAAGCGTTTTGCCGGCACCATCACAGGCCTGCGCGGAGACAAGGGCCATGAAGCGGCGGTGCTGCGCATGGAGGGCGATGAGGAGGTCACCCTGCCCCTGCGCGAGATGCGCAAGGCGCGCCTGGTTCTGACCGACGCGCTGATCGAGGCCAGTGCGGCCCCGGGAAGCGCGGACGGGCAAAACAACCCCCGCATCCCGAAACTGAACCCGCAGAAGCCGGGCAAGAGCAAGAAGAACTGAAGGCGCGCCCTGCGCGTCTCTGGCTGGAGGTCAGAACAGATGGATACATCGGTAATGCGTCCCGAACTGCTGCTGGTTGCAGATGCGGTATCGCGGGAAAAGAACATTGATCGCGACCAGGTCCTGGAGGCCATGGAACAGGCGATCCAGAAAGCCGGCCGGGCCAAGTACGGCCATGAGAAGGACATCCGCGCCTCCATTGACCGCAAAACCGGCGAAGTGCGGCTGAGCCGCTGGACGGAAGTGGTCGATGAGGTCGAAAACGAGGCCACCCAGATCGCCCTGAACATCGCCCGCAAGTTCCAACCTGAGATCACGGCGGGTGAATACCTGATCGACCCCCTGCCGCCGATCGATTTCGGTCGTATCGCCGCCCAGACCGCCAAGCAGGTGATCGTGCAGCGCGTGCGCGAGTTCGAGCGCAAGCGGCAGTATGACGAATTCAAGGATCGCGTCGGCGAGATCATCAACGGCACGGTCAAGCAGACTGAATACGGCAACCTCATGGTTGAGCTGGGAACGGCTGAGGGCCTGCTGCGGCGCGACGAGCTGATCCCGCGCGAGACCTTCCGCAATTCAGACCGGATTCGCGCCTATATCTACGATGTCCGTGACGAGCAGCGGGGCCCGCAGATCTTCCTGTCGCGCACGCATCCGGGCTTCCTGGCGAAGCTTTTCGCCCAGGAGGTGCCCGAGATCTATGACGGCATCATCGAGATCAAGGGCGTGGCCCGGGATCCGGGTTCGCGTGCCAAGATGGCTGTGGTCTCCAATGACCCTTCCATCGATCCTGTGGGCGCCTGCGTCGGCATGCGCGGCTCCCGCGTTCAGGCGGTCGTTGCCGAGCTGCAGGGCGAAAAGATCGATATCATTCCCTGGAGCCCCCATCCTGCCACCTTCGTGGTGAATGCGCTGGCGCCGGCTGAAGTGACCAAGGTGGTCATGGATGAGGAAGCAGGACGCGTCGAGGCGGTGGTGCCAGACGACCAGCTTTCGCTGGCCATCGGCCGCCGCGGCCAGAACGTGCGCCTGGCCAGCCAGCTGACGCATTGGGACATTGACATCCTGACTGAAGCCGAGGAATCGGAGCGTCGCCAGGAGGAATTCCGCAAACGCAGCCAGCTCCTGATCGACGCGCTGGATGTGGATGAGGTGATCGCGGGCCTGCTGGTGACGGAAGGCTATCATACCGTTGAGGACCTGGCTTATGCCGAGCCTGCGGACCTGCACGATATCGAAGGCTTTGACGAAGGTGTGGCCGAAGAACTGATGGCGCGCGCCAACGCCCATCTGCTCGAAATCGAACGCCAGCTTGACGAAAAGCGCAAGGCGCTTGGGGTGAGCGATGATCTGGTGGCACTGGAAGCCTTCACGCCGCGCATTCTGGTGGAGCTGGGCGAGAAGGGCATCAAGACCCTGGATGATCTGGCCGATCTCGCCGGTGCGGAGCTGGTCGAGATGCTGGGCGCGGAGCTGCTGACGGAAGAGGAAGCCAACGAGATCGTCATGGCTGCGCGCGCCCACTGGTTTGAAGATGAAGAGGGAGCGCCCTCCGGCACTGAAGCTTCTGCGGCTTCTGATGGGGTGGAAAAAGCCGATTCGGAACCGGAAGCCGAACCGGGAAAGGTCAAGGTCAAGGCTGAAGCGCCGGCTGAGAACAGCGAAGCAGGAGGGTCGACCAACGGCTGACGAGAGAAGGGCTGCCGGACTGCCAAATGCTGCTGCAGAAACCGAAGCGCCTGAAATTGATGAGGGCCCTGGAAAGCTGAGGAAAGGGTCGCAGCGGCGCTGCATCGTCACCCGCCAGCAGGAGGCGCCCGAGCGCATGCTGCGCCTGGTGATCGGGCCGGGCGGTGAAGCTGTGGTTGATCTGGCCGCGCGCCTGCCTGGCCGCGGGATGTGGCTGGCGGCCCGGCGGGATGTGGTGGAAGCGCCGAAACTGGCGCAGTCCATGGCACGCGCGATGCGAAGGGAGGTGAAACTTCCTGAAGATTTCGCTAAACTTGTCTGCGAAGGGCTGGCAAGGCGCGTTCAGGATGGTATCAGTCTTGCCCGTCGTGCAGGAGAGGCGGTCAGCGGGTTTCAGAAATGCCGCGACATGATCACAGGCGGCAGGGCGGGTCTGCTGCTCTGCGCTGAGGGGGCAAGCCAGGATGAGTTGGCCCGGCTGCTGTCAGGTCATCGGGATTTGCCGGTGATGCGGGTGCCGGAACGATTTTTGGCCGTCGCTTTCGGGCGGGGGCGGGCGGTTTACGCTGTCGTGGCGCCAGGGGCGCTGGCGCGGCGGCTGAAGACCGAATGTGAAAGATTTTGGGGAGTGGCCGAAGGCGCGCTCCCGGACCCGGCGGTCAGGCCGGCACGGGTCAGCTAAGGAACAGGCGAAACTATGAGCGACGGCAACGAGCGCAACGAAGACGGCAAACAGGAAGGCAAGCAGACGGCTGCCGGCACTGCGGAAGGCGCGGCAAAACCGGGTCAGGCGCGGTCCGGCCGCCTGTCGCTGCGCCCGGGCGGACGCGCGGAAGGCGGGCGCACCGTGGAGGCTGGTTCCGTGCGCCAGAGCTTCAGCCATGGGCGCTCCAAGGAAGTGCGGGTGGAAGTGCGCAAGCCCAAGCGCAGCAATCCCGGTGCCGGCGGTCGTGTCGGCCGCGGTCCTGTCGGTGCGCGTGGTCTCACGGCTTCCGAGCAGGAGAAGCGCCAGCGCGTCCTTATGGAGATGCAGCAGCGTCGCGCGGCTGAAGAGGCTGAGCAGAAAGAGGCCGAGCAGATCCGTATCCGTTCTGCAGCCGAGGAGGCAGCACGTCTCAAGGCAGAGGAAGCCGCTCGTCTTGAGGAAGCCCGCATCGCCAGGGAAAACGAAGCCCGTGAAAGCGCTGAACGGGCTCAGGAAGCGGCTGCGCAGCGCCCAGCTGCTGCAGCGGCGCCTGCCGAGCCGCCGCCGCTGAGCGGCGCTGAGCAGCTGGGCGGTGTTCAGCTGGCCGAGCCCGTCAAGCGCCTGCGCCCCTTGGCCGAACGCGCGATCATGCCCGAACGTCCGGTCAGCGCGCGTGCGGCAGGTGGCGGTGTTCCGGGTCGCAGCAGCGAGACCCTGCACCTCCGTGGGCGCAGTGCGCCAGCGGCTCCTGCAGGGCCCGGTGATGAGGAGCCGCGCCGTGGCGGCGGGGCTGCACGCCGCGGTGCTACGCCGCAGCGCCGTGCGGTTTCGCCGCGCAAGGGCGGGGGCAATGAGCGCCGCTCAGGCCGGATCGACGTGCGCGCGGCCATTGAGGGGGATGACGGCAAAACCCGCTCCCTGGCTTCGGTGCGCAGGCAGCGTGATCGCGAACGCCGCCAGGCCGAGCTGGAGCGCCTGCGTTCCGACCAGGTGCGCGTTGTCCGTGACGTGACGGTGCCGGAGACGATCACGGTCGGCGAGCTGGCCAACCGTATGGCGGCCCGTCAGGGCGAGGTTATCAAGGCCCTCATGAAGATGGGCGTCATGGCCACCGCAGCCCAGATCATTGATGCAGATACCGCTGAGCTGGTGGTCAATGAGTTCGGCCACCGCGTCAAGCGCGTTGCCGACAGCGATGTCGAGCTCGGTATTGAGGGCGTCGAGGATAGGCCTGAAGACCTGAAGGCGCGCCCGCCGGTCGTCACCGTGATGGGCCATGTCGATCATGGCAAGACCTCCCTGCTCGATGCCCTGCGCACGACAGATGTGACCAGCGGCGAGGCAGGCGGTATCACGCAGCATATCGGTGCCTATCAGGTCACCCTGCCCTCCAAGCAGAAGGTCACCTTCATCGACACGCCGGGCCATGAAGCCTTCACCTCCATGCGCGCCCGCGGTGCTTCAGTCACGGATGTGGTGGTGCTGGTGGTTGCCGCTGATGACGGCGTGATGCCGCAGACCATTGAGGCCATCAAGCACGCTCAGGCGGCTGAAGTGCCGATGATCGTCGCCATCAACAAGATGGACAAGCCCGGCGCCAATCCCGATCGCGTGCGCAGCGAACTGCTGACGCATGGCGTGGTGGTCGAGAGCATGGGTGGCGAGACCCAGGAAGTCGAGGTGTCTGCGCTCAAGAAGCAGGGGCTGGACAAGGTTCTTGAAGCCATTCTCCTGCAGGCGGAAATCCTTGACCTCAAGGCCAACCCGAATCGCCCGGCGGAAGGGGCGGTCATCGAGAGTCGCCTTGACCGCGGGCGTGGCGCTGTGGCGACGGTCCTGGACCAGAAAGGGACCCTGCGCCGTGGTGACATCGTCGTGGCCGGCACGGAATGGGGGCGGGTGCGCGCCCTGCTTGATGACCGCGGCAAGCAGATCAAGGAAGCTGCTCCTGCGACCCCGGTTGAAATCCTGGGCCTGACCGGCGTGCCTGAAGCCGGCGTGTCCTTCGTGGTCGTTGAGAACGATAACCGGGCGCGCGAGATCAGCGAGTTCCGCCAGCGCAAGCAGCGTGAGAAAGCCAATGCCCTGCAGGTGGCTGCACGCGGCACGCTGGACCAGATGCTGGCCCGCATCCAGGCCGGGGAGCAGAAGCAGGTTGCCCTTCTCATCAAGGCGGATGTGCAGGGTTCGGCCGAAGCCATTGCCGCGACCGTGGAGAAGCTGTCGCACGAAGAGGTGGCCGTGCGCGTTCTCAATGCCAGCGTGGGACAGATCACGGAAAGTGATGTTCAGCTGGCCAAGGCTTCGGATGCCCTCCTGATCGCGTTCAACGTGCGCGCCACCACCCAGGCCCGTCAGCTGGCGCAGCGTGAAGGGGTGGAGATCCGGTATTATTCCATCATCTACCAGGTGGCCGATGATGTGGAACAGCTGGTGCGCGGCAAGATCGCGCCCAAGCATCGCGAGAAGTTCCTGGGTTATGCCGAGATCCGCCAGGTCTTCAACATCACGCGCGTCGGCAAGGTTGCCGGCAGCTACGTGACCGAAGGGGTGGTGAAGCGCGGTTGCGGTGTGCGTCTGCTGCGTGAGGGCGTGGTCATCCACGAAGGTGAGCTCAGCCAGCTCAAGCGCTTCAAGGACGATGTGCGCGAAGTCGCCCGCGGTTATGAATGCGGCCTGTCCTTTGCAGGCTACAACGACCTGCGTGAGGGCGACGTGGTGGAATGCTATGAGATGGAAGAGGTGCCGGCGTGAGCAAGCCATCTGATTTTTCCTCTCACAGGGAAAGCGGGCCTACTGGCGCGCCCAGCACGCGCCAGCTGCGTATCGGCGAGGAGATCCGCCGTTCCCTGGCCGAGCTGTTCAGCCGGACGGAGTTCCGCGACCCGGAGCTGCATGATGTGCAGCTGACCGTGACGGAAGTGCGGGTTTCGCCCGATCTCAAGCACGCGACAGTGTTCGTGTCGCGCCTTGGTCTGGGCAGCAGCGACGTCACCCCGCTCCTGCCGGCTCTCAAGCGTGTCGCCCCCTGGCTGCGCACCCAGCTGGCCCACAAGCTGCGCCTGCGCAGCGTGCCTGATCTTCACTTTCAGTCTGATGAATCGCTTGACCACGCGATGGAGGTGGACACGCTGCTGCGCTCCCCGGAAGTCAGCAGGGATCTGGGCAGCGCCGATCCCCAGTCCTGAAAGCGGCTGGCCCTGAAAGCCGGCAGACCTGGCAGGGCTACCCTGTACGGGCAGCTGAGCACGCTCGGGCCAGTGCCGGACAGCAAGGAGTAACCGAGGATGGGCCGCAGGCGCGGACGTGATCTCGATGGCTGGCTGATACTCGATAAGCCTCTGGGCCCGACTTCGACAGACATGGTCAACCGCTTCCGCTGGGCGCTTGATGCGCGTAAGGCGGGGCACGGCGGCACACTCGACCCGCTGGCCTCAGGCGTGCTGCCCATCGCCTTTGGCAAGGCCACTGCGACCATTCCCTATATCATGGACGCCACCAAGCGTTACCGCTTCACCCTGCGCTTTGGTGAAAGCCGGACGACCGATGACCTTGAAGGGGAAATTCTTGCCCGCTCGGAACATCGGCCGTCCGATGAGGCCATTCAGGCCGTGCTGCCGCGCTTGAGCGGGGAGGTGATGCAGGTACCCCCAGTCTACTCGGCCCTGCGCGTGGGCGGGCAGCGGGCCTATGACCTGGCGCGGGCTGGCCGTCCTCCTGACCTGCCCACGCGCCCCGCACGCATCGATTCGATCACTCTGGTGAGCCGGCCCGACCGCGATACGGCAGTGTTCGAGGTGCAGTCAGGCAAGGGGGTCTACATGCGCGCCCTGGCCCGCGATATCGCGCTGGCCTGCGGCACGGTCGGTCACGTCAGTGTGCTGCGGCGCCTGAAATGTGGGCCTTTTGAGATCTCACAGGCTTATGTTCCTGCCCTTGACGCTGAAGGTCAGTTAAAGCTGGACAAAATGGCTGAAAGTGGAGACAAGGCAGGGGTCCTTCCGGTTCCCCTCTGGCCGGTGGCGACCGCGCTGGACGACATCCCGGCGCTGGCCGTGACACGCGAGGAGGGGAAGCGCCTGGTCTGCGGCAAGCGGCTTGAAACCCTGTCGCTGCTGGACCGGCCTGTCGAAACGCTGAACGATCAGCCTTTGTGGCGGGTGTGCCTGGAGGGGCACGTGCTGGGCCTTTGCCGTGTCGATCACGGTCAGGTGAAGGCGGTGCGTATGCTTGAAAACCATTTGTTTTTTGGAGATTGACGATGTCGATTACCCCCGAACGCCGCGCTGAGCTGATTTCGCAGTATCAGCAGACCCCTGGCGATACCGGTTCGCCGGAAGTGCAGGTGGCCCTGCTGACTGAACGGATCAACAACCTGACCGAACACATGAAGACGCATGCGAAGGATTTCCATTCCCGCCGCGGCCTGCTGATCTTGGTCGGTCGCCGCCGCAGCCTGCTGGATTACCTGAAGGGCAAGAGCCAGACCCGCTATCAGGATCTGATCACCCGTCTCGGCCTGCGTCGCTGAGAAGGCCCGGACACTCCAGCCCTGTTGGCGGAGTGTCCCGTTCGCTTTTCGGCCTTTGCGCTGAAAGCAGGGGCAGGAAAGCCGGATCGGGAGTTGCCCTTTCCGGCCTGCATCCCCAGATTGTGGAGCAGGGACCCAGCGGCGTTTCAGGCCACATGGTGTCGTGTCTGGCAATGCTGACTTCGAGCGCTTGATCTGCGGCACTGATGTTCATGCCTGTTGGCTCATCATTACGCGGCGCCCGAGCCAGATGACAGCCATTTACCACCGCCATGCCGTCCGAAACGCTGACCTGTCTCCAGCCGCCCTGACCGGCATCCATATGAGAAGAGAAGACCTGACATTCCATGACGAAACAAGCACCCGTTCCTGCCGCTTCTGAAAACGGCAAAAACAAGATGTTCAATTACTATCGCAAGGAGATCGAGTGGGCCGGGCGTCCGCTGATCCTCGAGACCGGCAAGGTCGCCCGCCAGGCGGATGGCGCTGTTCTGGTGACCTATGGCGGCACCAGCGTGCTGTGCACCGCCGTCGGCGCCAAGAGCGTCAAGCCCGGCCAGGATTTCTTCCCCCTGACGGTCAATTACCAGGAAAAGGCCTATTCCGCCGGCAAGATCCCCGGTGGGTTCTTCAAGCGCGAAGGTCGTCCTTCTGAGAACGAGGTCCTGACCTCCCGG
This sequence comes from Oecophyllibacter saccharovorans, assembly GCF_006542375.1. Taxonomy (GTDB): domain Bacteria; phylum Pseudomonadota; class Alphaproteobacteria; order Acetobacterales; family Acetobacteraceae; genus Oecophyllibacter; species Oecophyllibacter saccharovorans. The sequence continues at coordinate 1,380,550 of NZ_CP038143.1, forward strand.
CTCATCGACCGACCCATCCGGCCGCTTTTTCCCGACAATTTCCGCAATGAAGTCCAGGTGACCGCCACTGTCGTCAGCCACGACATGGAGAACGATCCCGACATCGTGGCGCTGATCGGCTGCTCTGCTGCCCTGACCCTTTCGGGTATCCCCTTCTTCGGCCCGGTGGCTGCGGCGCGCGTAGGCAAGATTGACGGCCAGTTCGTCATCAACCCGACGCTGAGCCAGCTGCCGCAGAGCAAGCTTGACCTCGTGGTGGCCGGTACTTCCGAAGGCGTGCTGATGGTTGAATCCGAGGCGCAGGAACTGCCTGAAGACCAGATGCTGGAAGCGGTGATGATCGGCCATGCCGCCTATCAGCCGGTTATTGACGCGATCATCGCCCTGGCGGAAGTGGCTGCGCGCGAGCCGTGGGAGCTGCCTGAGATCTCCAAGGACGAAGTCGCGATGCGCAAGCGCGTCGACAAGATCGGCGCCAAGCCGATGGCTGAAGCCTACAAGGAGCAGAAGAAGCAGCTGCGCCATGACAAGGTGGACGCAGTGCGCAACCAGATCGTCGAGACGCTGACCGAGGAAGGGTTCGACCCCGAAAAGGCCAAGCCGATGATCAAGGATCTTGAAGCGCAGGTGGTGCGTGGCGCCATCCTCAAGACCGGCACCCGGATCGACGGCCGTGACCTGACGACCGTGCGCCCGATCACCGCTGAAGTCGGCACCCTGCCGCGCACGCACGGCTCCTCGCTGTTTACGCGTGGCGAAACCCAGGCTCTGGTTGTCGCCACTCTGGGGACCGGGCAGGACGAGCAGATCGTTGACGCGCTTGAGGGTGAATACCGCTCCCGTTTCATGCTGCACTACAACTTCCCGCCCTATTCCGTGGGCGAAGTCGGGCGCATGGGCTCGCCGGGCCGCCGCGAGATCGGTCACGGCAAGCTGGCCTGGCGCGCGCTCAATCCGCTCCTGCCGGCCAAGGAGAGCTTCCCCTACACCATGCGCGTGGTGTCTGAGATCACCGAGAGCAACGGCTCTTCCTCCATGGCGACGGTGTGCGGCACCTCGCTTGCGCTGATGGATGCCGGTGTGCCGCTGCCGCGCCCGGTTGCGGGCATTGCCATGGGGCTGATCAAGGAAGACCGCGGTCACGCCATCCTGACCGACATCCTGGGTGATGAGGATCACCTGGGCGACATGGACTTCAAGGTGGCCGGCACCTCTGAAGGCGTGACTGCCCTGCAGATGGATATCAAGATCACCTCCATCACGCCTGAAATCATGAAAGAGGCGCTGGAGCAGGCGCGTGACGGGCGCCTGCATATCCTGGGCGAGATGTCCAAGGCGCTGGCGCAGGGGCGTGAAGGCGTTTCCGGCAATGCGCCGAAGATCACGACCATGGCCGTGCCCAAGGAGAAGATCCGTGACATCATCGGCCAGGGCGGCAAGACGATCCGCGAGATCGTCGAGTATTCCGGCGCCAAGGTGGATATCGGCGAAGACGGCACCGTGACGATCGCCGCCACGAATGACGACCAGGCGCAGAAGGCCATCAACCGCATCCAGGGCCTGGTGGCTGAGCCGGAAGTGGGCAAGATCTATGACGGCAAGGTCGTCAAGACGGCTGACTTCGGCGCCTTCGTGAATTTCCTCGGTCCCAAGGACGGGCTGGTGCACATTTCCGAGCTTGCGCCGGGCCGCGTCGGCCGCACCACGGACGTGGTGAAGGAAGGCGATCAGGTGAAGGTGAAGGTGCTGGGCTTCGATGACCGTGGCAAGGTCAAGCTGTCCATGCGCGTGGTCGACCAGGAAACGGGCGACGACATCACGGACAGCGTCGGCGAAAAGACGCCGCGTGCGCCTCGCTGACCTGGTGCCTGCCCCGTTGCGGGCAGGCGCCGTTTTCCATCCCGACGTTTCCCGCTCCGGGGAGGCGTTTGGGGAGGAGCTGAAACGTGTCTCGTCACCAACCGCTGGTTAGACTGGTAAGAAACGGGGATTTGCTGCCTCTATGAAGCCGATCAAAGCCATCCGCATGTCCGGTCGGGACGTGCTGCCCCTGGTTGAAGGGGGCAAGGGTGTCTCCATTTCTACAGGTGTGTCAGCCGGTCACTGGGCGGCTGCAGGTGGAATTGGAACGGTCTCGCTCGTCAATGCCGACAGTTACGATGCGGACGGCAACATCATTCCGCAGATCTACCACGGCCGCACGCGGCGCGAGCGCCAGCAGGAGCTGGTGCGCTACGCGATCGAGGGCGGCATCGCCCAGGCCAGGATCGCCCATGACATCGCCGGAGGCCGTGGGCGTATCCATGCCAATTTCCTGTGGGAAATGGGGGCTGCCGAGGAAGTCGTCACGGGCATTCTGGCCGGCGCGCCCGGGCTGATTCACGGGCTGACCTGCGGGGCAGGGATGCCCTACCGTCTTTCAGACATCGCAGCGCGTTTCGGCGTGCATTATTATCCGATCGTCTCCTCGGGCCGTGCCTTCAATGCGCTCTGGCGGCGTTCCTACAGCCGCACGGCCGATCTTCTGGGCGGCGTGGTCTATGAGGATCCCTGGCGCGCCGGCGGCCATAATGGTTTGTCCAACACGGAAAATCCTCTGGCGCCCGAGGCCCCTTACGCCCGCGTGCGCGAGCTGCGGAACGTCATGCGGAAATATGGTCTCGATGAGACGCCCATCATCATGGCGGGCGGCGTGTGGTGGCTGGAGGAATGGGAAGACTGGATCGACAATCCGGAGCTGGGGCCCATCGCCTTCCAGTTCGGCACGCGCCCGTTGCTGACCCGCGAAAGCCCCATTCCCGAGGCCTGGAAGCAGCGCCTGCTCCATCTCCAGAAAGGCGATGTCTATCTGAACCGCTTTTCGCCTACAGGCTTTTACTCCTCTGCGGTCAACAACACTTTCCTGCAGCGTCTGCGCCAGCGCTCAGACCGGCAGGTGGCGTATCGCAGCGCGCCTGAAGAGGGCCTGACGGCTCCGGTTGCGGTCGGCGCCCGGGGGCGCGAGGTTTTTGTGGCGCCTGATGACCTCGGCAAGATTGGGAACTGGCAGGCGGAAGGCTTTACGGAAGTTCTGCGGACCCCGGATCAGACACTGGTTTTTGTCACCCCTGAAGAAGGGCGGGAAGTGGTGCGCGACCAGGCGGCCTGCATGGGCTGTCTCTCCCAGTGCAACTTCTCCAACTGGTCGCAGAAAGGCCCGGCCTTCTCAACAGGCCAGCGGGCGGACCCGCGCTCCTTCTGCATCCAGAAGACCTTGCAGGCCGTCTCCCATATTCCGCCTGAGGCCACGCCGGCTGAGGCGGACCGGGTCATGGATCACAACCTGATGTTCGGCGGGACGAATGCCTGGCGTTTCGGGACAGATCCTTTTTATGCCAACGGCCATGTTCCCACCGTCAAGGAACTCATCACGCGCATTCTTTCAGGCCGCTGACAGGCCGCTGAAGTTTTTTCCTGCGGGCCTTCTCAGAGAATGCCGAGCTCGGCCAGGCGGCGCTGCAGGTCAGGCGGCAGGCTGGCTGCTGCCTGTGCGTCTCCGGGTTGCAGGTCAGGCGGGGCGTCTTCAGGGCGCAGGTAGCGCCAACCCTGAAAGGCCTTGCGGGGCGTGGGCTGCACGGCGATGACCTCGCCTGTGACCAGAATCCGCGTTCCCTTCCGCCCGTCAGGACGCGTTACGGTCTCAAACCCGGTAATGGGCTGCCTGCCCAGGATAAGACCGTTGATGACCCTGTAGACCGAGCCGCCGAGCAGGTCTTCAGTGCGTTTGGGCATCAGCCAGGTCGGCACGTAGTTCAGCCCTTCAGCACGCTTCTGCTGGGCCAGCCACTGGCGCAGGTCCTGCAGACCCGTGCAGGTCACGGCGAGTTTGATCATGTGCAGCATTGAAGCCTCGGTCCTCGGGTGAGCGGTCCTGCCTGCCGCGGGTGCGGCTTCAGAGCACGAGCCGGCTCAGAAGCGCTTCTAGGCGCAACCGGCCTTCCGCCGTTGCCTTGAGCACGCTCGGGGTTCTCTGCAGATAGTTCTCTGCCAGGCAGGCTTCAAGAATGGTGTGGTCCACGCTTTCGTCAAGGGTCTGGCCTGTGCGCTGGCGGAAATGGGCGAGATCAAGGCCCGCTTTCAGGCGTAGTCCCATCAGGAGGGCTTCACGGGCGCGCTCCTGGGTGGAGAGGGGCATTTCCTGCCTCAGTCCTGTCCCGTCGCGTTCCACCAGGTCGGCCCAGGCTTCAGGGGCGCGGTGGCGGCGGCTGGCCAGCAGGGTATTGTTGAGGGTCAGGCGCCCATGGGCGCCGGGGCCGATGCCGAGATAGTCATCATAGCGCCAGTAGGCGAGGTTGTGGCGGCTCTCGCTGCCGGGAAGGGCGTAGTTGGAGACCTCATAGGCCTCCAGCCCATGGCGCGCGGCTTCCTGGGCTGTCAGCGTATACATCTCGGCAGCCTGCTCATCGGGGGGCAGGACCAGCTGTCCCTGCCGGTAACGGCTTTCAAAAGCGGTTCCGGGCTCGATGGTCAGCTGATAGAGCGAGAGATGGTCAGCTGCCAGCCCCAGCGCCTGGCGGAGTTCCTGCTGCCAGTCTGCTACTGTCTGGCCAGGGCGGGCATAGATGAGATCAAAGGAAATGCGGGGGAACAGTTTGCGCGCCAGCTCGAGCGCGCTTATCGCCTGCCTGGCCGTGTGCTGGCGCCCCAGCGCCCTGAGCGCTTCATCACGCAGGCTCTGGATGCCAAGCGAGACCCGGTTGATGCCTGCCTGGCGGAAGGCCTGGAACCTGCCTGCCTCCACGCTGGTCGGATTGGCCTCAAGCGTGATTTCCAGGTTTTCAGTCGGGGTGAAAAGCCGGCACGCCTCCTCGATCAGGGCTGCAACCGCTTCCGGCGCCATGAGGGAAGGCGTGCCCCCGCCGAAAAAAATGGAGGTGAGCCGCCTGGCCCTGAGCCCGGTCCGGGGATCGGTCTGCGCATTGAGGCGCTGCGCTTCGGTGGCAAGCTCGCGCCGCAGGGCGTGGGCGAAACGCATTTGGGGCAAGGGCGTGCGGACATGCGAGTTGAAATCGCAATACGGGCATTTGGCCAGGCAGAAGGGCCAGTGAATGTAGAGAGCCAGGGGCGCGCCGCTCACGGGGAGGGTGTCTCCCTGCGTGAGCGGCGTGGCCGGCGCGCCGTCAGATCGCAATTCTTACGCTGAATTCAACCACGCGCTCGGGCGGAATGCGGAAGAACTCCGTGATGGGCGTGGCGTTGTGGAGCAGGTAGAGGAAGATCCACATCCGCCACAGTGACATTTTCGGCACTTTCGAGCGGAAGACCAGGTCATGCGAGACGAAATAGGAGGCCTGGATGGGATCGAAGCAGACGCCAAGCCGGCTCAGCTGCGTGAGGGCGACAGGCAGGTTGGGCATTTCCATGAAGCCGTAGCGCAGGATGACCCTGTGCATGTGCGGCCCGAGCTCCTGAACGGTGAGACGCTGATCGGCGCTGACTTCCGGCTGCGGCAGGGTCTGGACCGTCACGAACAGGGTGTGGTCGTGCAGAACGCGGTTGTGGCGCAGGTTGTAGAGCAGGGCGTTGGGCACGTAATCGGGGTCTGCTGCCAGAAAGACAGCGATGCCCGGCACATGGGTGGTCTGCGACTGCGTCAGGCGCGCCAGGAAGGAGGCCATCGGCACCGCATCGGCGCGCTCACGCTGCTTCACCAGCAGGCGTCCCCGCTGCCAGGTGGTCATGATGACGGTGGCGACCAGCGCGATGCACAGCGGCACCCAGCCCCCTTCGGGGATCTTCATGACATTGGCTGAGAAGAACGTCCCGTCCAGCAGGAAGTAGAAGCCCCATACCAGTGCCACCAGCCACGGCGCCCAGTGGAAGATGCGCCTGAACACCACCATTGACAGCAGCGTGGTGCACAGGAAAGTGCCGGTGACCGCAATGCCGTAGGCGGCTGCCAGGGCGCCCGAGGAGCGGAAGGCCAGCACCAGGATCAGCGCGCCGACAGCCAGCATCCAGTTCAGCGAAGGCAGGTAGATCTGCGCCTCTTCATGGGGGTTGGTATGCACGATCCGCGTGCGCGGCAGGTAGCCCAGCTGGATGAGCTGCCGGCAGAGCGAGAAACTGCCTGAGATGCCGGCCTGGCTGGCGATCACGGTTGCCATGGTGGCGAGCAGGAGCAGGGGGATCTGCATCCAGTGGGGGGCGAGCAGGTAGAAGGGGTTGGTCAGGGTGCGCGGATCGACGATCATCAGCGCGGCCTGGCCGAAATAGTTGAGCGTGAGGGCCGGCAGCACGAAAACGAGCCAGACGATCCGGATGGGCGTGCGCCCGAAATGGCCCATATCGGCATAGAGGGCTTCCGCCCCGGTCACCGACAGCACGACGCAGCCCAGGGCCATGAAGGACAGGGCGCCGTGGGCTGCGATGAACTTGATGGCCATCCAGGGGGTGAGGGCCAGCAGGATCTTGGGATAGAGGCAGATGCCGTGAATGCCTAAAATGGCCAGGACCAGGAACCACACCAGCATGATGGGACCGAAGGCGCGCCCGATTCGTCCTGTGCCGAGCGCCTGGGCCGAAAACAGCCCGATCAGCACGATGATGGCCAGCGGGATGACGAAATGGCTGGCCTGGGGAAGCGAGACCTCGATGCCCTCAACAGCCGAGAGCACGGAGATGGCCGGGGTGATCACGCTGTCGCCGAAGAAGAGGCAGGTGCCCGCAATGCCGATCATGGCGATCAGCCACTTGAAACGCGGATTGGAAACGACGCGCTGCGCCAGCGACATGAGGGCGATGATACCGCCCTCGCCATTGTGGTCGGCGCGCATGACCAGCATGACGTATTTGATCGTTACCACCAGCATCAGCGCCCAGAATGTCAGGCTGGTCAGGCCCATGACCTCCCAGGGGGCGGCAGGATGGCTGACGGAGCCGACCGTGTGGACGGAAGCCTGCAGCGCGTAGAGCGGGCTGGTGCCGATATCGCCGTAGACAACGCCCAGCACCGCCAGGAACGCCCCCCATCCCCGCGGTTTGTCAGCCGGGTTCTCCGTTGTCGGATGAACGGTCGGCTTGCCGAGCGAATTGGGGTAACTGGCGTCGGGTGAAGTGTCCGGTAAGGACATGCCATCCTGTTCAGACATGGGGGCTTCCTGTGTGAATGGCAGCCTGGAAGGCTGGGGGTACGTTCAGGGGCGGCGTTTCCACCAGTATAGGGTCATGGCAGAAATTGGGCGCAGGATGCAAGCCGCACGCCAATTCAGTCACGGTTCAGGCCCGGCAGTGCGCGCCTGGTTTCAGGAAGTGGGTGGCGGTCGCGCGCCGAAGATCGCACTGCCGACCCGCACCAGTGTCGCCCCTGCTGCAATGGCGGCAGGGTAGTCAGCCGACATGCCCATGGAGAGCGTGTCCAGCCCGTGCCGGCGCCCCAGTTCAGCCAGGCAGGTGAAATGCGGTGCCGGATCCTCATGAGCGGGCGGAATGGCCATGAGGCCCCGCAATCTGTCGCCGAAGCGCTGCTGGCACATATCGATGAAAGCATCCGCCTCTGAAAGGAGGACACCTGATTTCTGCGGCTCACTGCCGGTATTGATCTGCACCAGAAGGTCAGGTAGGCGGCCTGTCTTCTGGGCGGCTTTCTCAAGCGCATCGGCAAGAGCAGGGCGGTCCAGGCTTTCGATCATGTCGGCGATCCTGCAGGCTTCCACGGCCTTATTGGTCTGCAGGCTGCCGATCAGGTGAAGCTGCAGATCGGGCCAGGCCTGGCGGAGGGCCGGGAATTTCGCTGCGGCTTCCTGCACCCGGTTCTCGCCGAAAAGGCGCTGGCCTGCCTGCAGCGCAGCCTCGACGGATGTTGCAGGCTGAAACTTGCTGACAGCCACCAGCTCAACGCTTCCCGCCTTCCGGCCGGCATTCCGTACAGCGTCCCTGATCGTGTGGCGCACTGCCTGCAGGTTGGCGGCAATGTCGGGACTGGCTGGCTGAGGGCTGGAAGAAGTCGGTGTCATCATGGGGGAGAGCATGAAACCATTGCGCTTGTGCCGACAAGGTGCAATTTCAAATCATGACCCATTCCAGACCAGAGGGTGCCCCGCAGTCGGGTACTTCATCCGCAGCTTCTTCCTCAGCTTTTTCTGGGGCCGCTTCCGGCAGGTCCTCTCCCGCCCGTTCGAGGCGCACGCGTTCAGGGGGGCGTCGACCGGCGCCGGATGTGGTGCGCGACCTGGCGTTTGATATTCTCTGCGGCGTGGTCGAAGACCGGCGCATGCTTGAAACCACCCTGGAGCGCCACCCGGGCGGCGATGGGCGCGACCGCGCTGCGGCCCACAGGCTGGCAGCCACGGCCCTGCGCCACATGGGCACGATTGGGGAAATCCTGCAGCCCTTCCTGAAACGCGAGCCGCCAGCGCCTGTACGCTGCGCGCTTATCCTGGGGGTTGCGCAGCTGCTCTACCTGGACACGCCGCCCCACGCTGCTGTCGGCACGATCGTGGACCTGCTGCGCCGCCGCGGCTTGGCCCCTTTCACCGGGCTTGCCAATGCGGTGCTGCGCCGGGTGGCGCGTGAAGGGGAAACCCTGCGGGAAGGGCTGGACGAGGCACGGCTGGATGTGCCGCCCTGGCTGTGGAGCGCGTGGGGTTCCCGCGCCCGCGCCATTACGCATGGCTTCTACCGTGAGGCCCCGCTGGACCTGACCCTGCGCCCCGGCGCTGAAGTGCCGCAGGAAGGCACGCTTCTGCCGACCGGCAGCGTGCGCCTGCCCCCTGGCACGCGCATGACGGGTCTGCCAGGTTATGAGGAAGGGCAGTTCTGGGCCCAGGACGCCGCAGCCGCCATGCCGGTGCGGCTGATGGGCGACCTGACCGGCCAGCGCGTGGCTGATCTGTGTGCGGCGCCTGGCGGCAAGACGGCTCAGCTGGCCCATGCCGGGGCTGCCCATGTGACGGCGGTGGAGCGCGAAGCGCCGCGTGCGGCGCGCCTGCGGGAAAATCTTGCCCGGCTGGGCCTTGGAAATGTTGAGGTGGTGGAAGGGGAGGCGCTGTCCTGGAAGCCGCAGCAGCCGCTTGATGCGGTCCTGCTTGACGCGCCGTGCTCGGCCACAGGCACGCTGCGCCGCCATCCCGACGTGCTGTGGAACAAGCGCCCCAGGGATGTGAAGGGCCTGGCTGAAACGCAGGACGCGTTCATTGATGCCGCCCATGAGATGCTCAAGCCCGGCGGGAAACTGCTCTATGCTGTCTGCTCGCTGCAGGATGAGGAAGGACCGGACCGCATCGCCAAAGCGCTTGCCAGCGGGCGCTGGGCGCTGGCGCCCTTCACGCCTGAGGAACTGGCCTCTATGCCCGAAGCGCGGACGCAGGAAGGGTATTTCCGCACCCATCCGGGCCTCTGGGAGGACCGCGGCGGCATGGACGGCTTCTTTGCCGCCCGCCTGGTCAGGAAATGATCCTGCCTGGCATGGAGAGGCCTGAGGATATGGTTGAGGACATGAAAGCGATATGAGCGTGAAAGACATAACGGCCCGCGAGGCCTGGAAGATGCTTGAGCAGGATCCGACCGTGCGGCTGGTGGATGTGCGTCGCCCCCAGGAATGGGAGCGCGTTGGCATGCCTGATCTCACGGCATTGGGCGGCAAAACCCTCTTTCTAACCTGGCCGCAGGAAGGCAGCGCTGAGCAGAAGGCCGCTTTTGCCACGACGCTTGCCAATGCCGTGGCGGACCGGCAGACGCCGCTGCTGTTTCTCTGCCGCGGGGGCGTGCGCTCTCTGGCCGCCGCCCTGGAGTTGCAGAAACTGGGTTACGACCAGGTGTTCAACATCATTGACGGCTTTGAAGGCGCGCCTGGCAGGGGCGAGGGCTGGCGTGCCTCGCTTCCCTACAGGGCGGAGATCTGAAGCTCAGCGTTTCTTCCAGGCGGCGCGCTCGCCAGGTGTCAGCGTCAGGGGCAGGGCACGGCCTTCATGGGCTGAACGCAGGGCGGTCTCCAGCACGTCCATGACAGCCAGCGCCTCCAGAGGCGTCACAGGGGGCAGGGCCTGGGAGCCGGGGCGCAGGGCGGCTGCCAGCTGGGCGTAGAAGCGGCGCTGGTCCCCCTTGCAGACGGGCAGTTCACGGCTGGTAGCCGTGCCGTCGTGAAAGACCGGCGCGTCTGCGTCTTCGCCCCATCCCGGGGCGCCGGGCGTCATACCGGCCAGCAGCTGGGCTTCCTGCTGGTCGGGTTTCTGCTTGACCAGGCTGCCTGCCGTGCCATGCACAACAAAGCGGGGCGAGCCGCCTGCAACGAGCATGCTGGCATGAAGCAGAACGCGCCTTTCGCCGTAGCTGAGCAGCACGTCGGCCCAGTCCTCGACCAGCCCTCCGGGGCGCTGGGTCGCCAGGCTGGCCTGCACGCGGTCAGGCAGGCCGAAGAGCTGCAGCGCCTGGTCGATGAGATGGGGGCCGAGGTCATACCAGATGCCGCCGCCCGGCACGTCGCGCTCCCGCCAGCGGTCGCGCACATGGGGGCGGAAGCGGTCAATGCGGGATTCAAAGGTCCTGACCTCGCCCAGCACGCCGCTTTCCAACGCCTTGCGCACGCTCAGGTAATCGCTGTCCCAGCGCCGGTTATGGAAGACGCAGAGCAGCCGGTCCTCTTCCTCAGCCGTGCGGATCAGCGCGCGGCCTTCCTCCAGGTCGAGGGTGAAGGGCTTGTCGACCACCACATGCTTGCCGCTTCTAAGCGCCGCCTGGGCCAGGGGCGCATGGGTGTCGTTGGGGGTGGCGATGACGATGAGATCAAGCGTCTCATCGCTGAACAGGTCCTCAGGCGTGGGCACCACGGGCACGTCAGGGAAATCAGCGGCAACCTTTTCGGGATGGCGCGAAGAGACAGCGGCCAGTTCCAGCCCGTCAGTAGCGGCGATCAGGGGCCCATGAAAGGTGCGGCCGGCAAACCCGTAGCCCGCCAGCCCCACCCGCAAGGGGCGTTCAGCAGGCAGGGCGGAGGACGTGTTCACCGGATCAGTCATGGCTTTCTCCGCTTTCTCCGCGAGCCTGTTGCGGCCGGGCGGGCTCAGTAGCCGCTGTCAGGTTCCTGGTCGGCCTCATAACCCGGGGTCAGGACGGTCAGCCAGGGATAGCGGCTGTCATAGCTTTGCCCGTTGGCATCGCTGACGCGCCCGGCGCCATCTGTGGGCACGTGGGTGAGGGCCACGGTGTCATCGACATTGCCGCCGACGATGCTCAGCTGGCGGCCGAAGGGCGGACCGTTTTCATTGACGGACACCACGATGCCGCAATGGGCGGGAAAGCCGTAGGGCGTGGGCAGCATGGAATAGGTGATGTTGGCGCTGCGCCCGCGACCGACACAGAGCAGGTCACCCAGCCGCGGCGCATAGGTTGCGGGATTCTGCGCGCCCAGCCCCGGCACGCTGCCGCTGGCAGCCGCGTTGATGTAGGTTGCGTGGTTGGGGGAATAGGCAAAGCGGTCATTGGCGCCGGCCACGCGCATGACATAGGAGATGAACGCTGCCGACCAGGCGTAATTGCCGTCATGCGCGGCATCGAAAAGCTGCCCGTCCGCCGTGGTGCGGCCGGTGTAGCTGGCTTCATTCTCGTAAGGGTCCTGGCCGATCCACCAGTATTCACCCACACGCTGCCACAGCCCCGGCAGGCGCTCGGGCTTCATGGCAGGCGTGCTGGGCTCGGGGCGGTTATGGGGGTCTTCATCAGCCACGGGCGTGCCGAACAGCCGCCATTCACGCAGGGCGATGGCCGCGGCGTCCTGGCGGTTGAAAGGCGTGAAGTTGCGCGTGGCGAAATCAGGCACGCGCTGGCTGTAGCCCACAGCCCCTGTCGCGCCGTTGCTGTACTGCGCCATGGGCGTACGCGCTGGCGCAGCGGCGGGCTGCGGCTGGGGCGTGCAGCCGGGCAGCAGCACCAGGCCGGCCAGTCCGAGCCCAGCAAGTCCCAGCCCCGGCAGTCCTGCGCCCGGCAGGGTTGAGCGGTTGGTGGAAAGGCGGTGGGGCTTGGAAAGGCTGGGGGCCGTCATGCAGCGTTCTCCGGTTGGGCTGCTCTGAGGATACGGGCAGCGGGCTTGAAGTGAGACTTCATTGCAGTTTCTTTAAAGGGTGACTAAGGCGGGGAAAGAGCCCCTTCGTCAAGCCCTGCCTGCCAGCGGAAAGCGGCCTGACAAGCCGGAGCGGCCTCAGGCAGCTTTCTACGCAATACTTACATAGAGAACGGGCGGCTCCGCGGAACCGCACGTTTCAGGACCGGTATGGTCAGGACCCCACACCGGATTTTTATTTTCCCCTGCCTCGCTTCAGGCGACGGGTTGCTTTCAGCGTTCAGCCCTGGCTGCGGTTCGGCGGGGCCATGAAGGTGGGCTCGATGTCGTTGGGGACGTATTTCCGGACGATCTCCTCGACAGCCTGGTTCTCCTGAGGGGTCATCGTCCAGTTGAAAACCTGCGCGACACCGTCGATCTGCTCAGGCTTGCGTGCGCCCCAGAGAGCGATGTCAGGGCCCTGGTCGAGCACCCAGCGAATGGCGAAGGCCATGACCGAGACGCCCCGCTTGTCAGCCAGCGCCTTGATGGCGTCCACCGCGGCGAGATAATTCGCGAAAGCCGGCGCCTGGAACTTCGGGTCACCCGAGCGCAGGTCGGTATCGGGGAAGCGGCTGTCCTTGTTCATCTTGCCGGTCAGCAGGCCACGGCAGATCGGGCCATAGCACAGGACGTCCATGTCATGTTTTTCAGCGTAAGGGATGATCTCGCGCTTGGTGGCCTGCTCGAAGATGTTGAAAGGCGACTGAACGGTGGAAAGCGGCGCTGCCTGCCGGAAGATGTCCATCTGCTCGGGGGAGTAGTTGCTGACCCCCAGGGCGCGGATCTTGCCTTCCTCGTGGAGCTTCTGGAGCTCGCGGGCCGTCTCCTCGATGGGCGTGTTGGCATCAGGCCAGTGGACCTGCTCAAGATCAATGACGTCAACGCGCAGGCGGCGCAGGGAATCCTCCACCTCCTGGCGGATGCGCGCCGGGCTTGAATCGCGCCAGACCTTGCCGTTGTCCCATTTCAGGCCGAGCTTGGTGGCGATATAGGGCTTGTCAGCCACATCGGCTAGCGCACGGCCCACGACTTCCTCCGAATGACCGAAGCCGTAGACAGGCGCGGTATCAATGAGGTTGATGCCTTCCTCAAGCGCGCGGTGGATGGTGCGGATGCCGGCCTCGTCATCGGGCCCGCCCCACATCCAGCCACCGATGGCCCAGGTGCCGAGGGCAACGCGCGTGACGGGCTTGTCGAGCCCCCGGATCATGATCTTATTGGCGTCCATGGGATCTTCCTTTCTGGCTTTCTGGTCTGGCTTTCTGATGTGAGGTCGCCGTCTTGCAAGCGGGGCTTGTGGAGACGGTCAGGGTGGGAAAGCGATAACGTGGTGACCCTTTCGAGTTTGGACCGCCGCGTTCTGAACGCAAGCGGGCGAAGAGATTTTTCTCCCCTCCCGCTTGCGCGACGGCTATGCAGCCGGGTTCAGGACGTGTGAGACTGTGACCTGTCCAGGCGCTTTCACAGAGGGGCTTTCAAGGGGCCCTTTCAAACAGGAGACGGTTTTTCATGACTTCCCCCTCTGCTTCCCCTTCAGAAACTGTCTCTTCAGAAACCTCTGGTGAGAGCGGGGCCCTCGCTTCCGCGGAGGGCAAGGTGCCTGTCACCGTGCTGACGGGATTTCTGGGGGCGGGCAAGACCACGCTGCTCAACCACATCCTGACCGCCGAGCATGGACGGAAATACGCCGTGGTGGTCAATGAGTTCGGCGAGCTCGGGATCGACAATGACCTCGTTGTCGATGCGGATGAGGAAGTGTTCGAGATGAACAACGGTTGCATCTGCTGCACCGTGCGCGGCGATCTGATCCGTGTCATGGGGCGCCTGCTGCGCAAGAAAGACCGTTTTGACGGCATCATCGTCGAGACGACCGGCCTTGCAGACCCCGCCCCGGTGGCCCAGACCTTCTTCGTTGATGAAACGGTCCGCGACAAGGCGCGGCTGGATGCGGTGGTGACGGTCGTGGATGCCGTCAACGGGCTGGAGACGCTCAAGCAGCAGCCTGAAGCGATCAACCAGATCGCCTTTGCCGATGTGATCATCCTCAACAAATGCGATCTCGCAAGTGAAGCGCAGCAGCAGGCGATGTTCCGCGCCATCCGGCAGCTCAACAGCGTGGCCCCTGTGCACAAGGCCGTGCGCGGCGATGTCCGGCTGACCGATGTGCTTGACCGCGGGGGCTTCGACCTCAACCGCGCGCTTGCCAACATGCCGGCCTTTCTCGAGGAGGGGGAAGGCGCGCATCACCACGCCCACGAGCCCCCGCATGATCATGAACACGACCATGACTGTCAGGCCCATGGCTGCACGCAGGACCATGATCACGCCCATGACCATATCAGCGACTCAGGCATCAGCAGCCATTCCTTCACGCTTACCGAGCCGCTGGATGAAAAGCGCTTTCAGGCCTGGATCGGCCTGCTGCTGCAGGAGAAGGGCGCTGACATCCTGCGTGCCAAGGGCATCCTCCATTTCAGGGGAGAGCCGCGACGCTTCGTTTTCCAGGCCGTGCACATGATGGCTGAAGGCGGTTTCCTGCCGCCTGCCAAGGGAGGCGGGAAGGGCGGGGATGAAACGTCACGCCTGGTCTTCATCGGCCGCCATCTCAACGGGGCTGAGCTCCAGCGCGGTTTTGAGCGCTGCGTGGCAGCCTGAAACAATAACAATAAAAGTTCCGCTGGACCGATCAGGACCCATAACCCATGCCCGCCCCATCAATGCCCTCAATGCCTGACACGCCTTCTGCCCCGCCTTCCCTGCTGCAGCACAGAGGGGCGGAGCGGCGTTACGACAGCCCGATCGTTGCTACCGCTGCCAGCCGGGACGGCCAGAGCCTGTGCGCCCTGACCGCCGATGGTGAGGCGGTGCTGGTCAACTGTGAAAAACTGCGCCAGTCTGAGGAATGGCAGGTGGTTGAGCTGCACGAGGGCGGGATCTGCCTGGCCACCGACAGCCAGCCAGGCAGCTTCCTCAGCGGTGGTGAAGACGGGCGGGTCATGCGCCTGCAGGCGGACGGACGCTCTGAAGAGCTGCACAAGGGGCGCGGCTGGGTGGATTGCGTGGCCAGCACGCCGGGCAACATCGCCTTCTCGGTCAAAAAGGACGTCCATCTGTGCAACGCCGCAGGGGATGAGACCCTCAAGGTGCTGCCCCATCCCTCCGCCCTGAGCGGGCTGGCCTTTGACGCCAAGGGGCGCAGGCTGGCGGCTTCCCACTACAATGGCGTCTCGCTCTGGTTCGTGAAATCGCGTGATGCCAAGCCCAGGCTGCTGGAGTGGAAGGGCAGCCATATCGGCCTGATCATCCATCCCAGGGATGAGGCGGTCGTGACCAGCATGCAGGAAAATGAACTGCATGGCTGGCGCTTGCCTGACGGGCACAACATGCGCATGAGCGGTTATCCGCGCCAGGTGCGTTCCATGAGCTTCACGCCCAGGGGGCGGTGGCTTGCGACCTCAGGGGCTGACAGTGCCATCCTGTGGCCGTTCTTCGGCGGCGGCCCGATGGGCAAGCCCCCGGCGGAATTCGCCCGCCTGCCCGGGCTGTTCGTAACCTGCGTGGCCGCCCACCCGCGCGAGGAGATCCTGGCCATCGGCTATGAGGACGGCACGCTCGTCCTCGCTGAAACCGCCGGCCTGCCTGATGACGACACGCCCCGCCTATTGCCCCTGTGCCAGGGCGCGCGCAGTGGCGGGGTCGCGCGTGGCGCCATCTCTACGCTGGCTTTTTCAGCAGGCGGGGAAATGCTGATGTTCGGCACCGAAGAGGGATATGTGGGCGTGCTTGATCTGTCGGCAGGTGCGCAGGCTGCCCCTGCAAGTTCACCTTCTGGTTCAGCGCCGGTCTGAAGGCGCCTGGAGCTGGGGCGTGAGGAGGCGGTATTCCCGTCGCCATGACGGCCGGTCCGGCCGCGGAGGCGGGGGAAGATCGTGCTTGCTGCGGTGCGGGGGCTCAATGTGGATGGAGATGGTCGCCCGCCCCAGCTGCTGGCGCAGGGCGCGTTCGATCCGGTTGCAGATCTCATGCGCCTCGATGACCTGCATGTGTTCCGGCACGACGAGGTGGAAATCCAGAAAAGCTTCGCCGCCGACCTTGCGCATGCGCAGGTCATGGGCTTCGATCGCACCTGCGCCATGGGCCTCGATGGTCTGCCAGACGCGCTCCTTCTCCTGTGGGTCGGGCGCTGCGTCCAGCAGGCTGGGCATGGACTCGCGCACCATGCCGAAGCCGCTCCACAGCACGTTGAGCGCCACCGCGGTGGAAAGCAGCGGGTCAAGCCAGAGCCAGCCGGTCAGCGGGATGGCCGCAACGCCCACAACCAGCGCCACGCTGGCCCAGACATCGCTCATCACATGCGCGCCCGAGGTGATCAGGGCGCGTGAATTGTGCCGCCGCCCGCTCCGCAGCAGGATCTGCGCCCAGACCCAGTTGATGACGCCGGCCGCCCCGTTGAGCGCGACGCCCAGTGCCGCGGTGTGGAGGGGGTGGGGATGGCGCAGGTCATTTGCTGCGATGAACAGGATGACCAAAGCGGTCAGGATGACCAGCGTGCCTTCGATGATCGACCAGAGATATTCCGCCTTGCCGTGGCCGTAGGGATGATCATCGTCAGCGGGGCGGCGCGCCCAGGCGACGGCCCAGAGGGTGCCGAAGGCCGCAATGACGTTCAGCAGGGTCTCCACTGCGTCAGACAGCAGCGCCCCTGAGCCCGTCACGGCATAGGCGCTGTATTTGACCGTCAGCACGACGAGGCTGACGAGAATGGACAGGCGGGCGATCCGGAGGCGCAGGTTCATGGCTCGTGATGTCATGGTTCAGGACTCAGTGGGCCCCGCAGCCGGCGGGGCTGCCTGAAGCGCCGGCTTCATGCGTGTCTGCCAGAGCCGCGCAGTGAGAGGGGGCGTCAGCGCTGTCAGGCGCGCCGGTGGTTTCGATCTGCAGCGTGGGGTGCTGGATGCCGTATTTTTCAGCCAGCATGGCGCGCGCGCGGGCCAGAAGGGCGCTGATCCCCTGAGGGGAGGCGGAATTCATCAGGGCCGGATCAACGTTGAGGTGAACGGTCAGCGCCGTCTCGGTGGTGCTCATGGGCCAGATGTGGAGGTGGTGCAGCCCCCGCACTCCTGACAGGGCGCGCAGCCCTTCCTCCACCTCCAGCGGGTTGATGCCTACAGGCACGCCGTCCAGCGCCAGGCGCAGGGACTGCGTGAGCAGCGACCAGGTGCCCCATACCACAGCCAGGGAGACGAGAATGGACATGATGGGGTCGATGATGTTCCAGCCCGTGAAGGCGATCAGCGCGCCTGCGATAACGACGGCCAGCGCCATGGCCGCGTCAGAAGCCATGTGCAGGAAAGCGCCGCGCATGTTGAGGTCTTCCTTGGCGCCGCGCATGAACAGCAGGGCCGTGAACCCGTTGACCGCGATGCCGACCAGGGCGACCAGGCTGACGGCCTCACCCCCCACCGCTACCGGGTGGAACAGGTGCTGGACCGCCTCCCACAGCAGCGCCCCGGTAACCAGGAGGAGGAAGGTGGCATTGGCCAGCGCGCTGAGAATGGTCGCGCGCTTCAGCCCGTAGGTATAGCGCGGGGTTGGCGCGCGGCGGGCCAGTACCTGCGCCACCCAGGCGGCCACGAGACCCAGAACGTCCGAGAAGTTGTGGCCGGCATCTGCCAGCAGGGAAAGGGAGTGGACCTTAAAGCCCCAGGCGGTCTCAGCCAGGATGTAGAGCGTGTTGAGCGTGATGCCGATGGCAAAGACCCGCCCGAAGGTCGCCGGTGCATGGTGGTGGCCGCCTGCGCCATGTGCGTGAGCATGCCCATGCCCATGCCCATGCCCATGCCCATGCCCATGCCCATGCCCATGCCCAGGAGACGGGGACGCATGCGTGTGGGACGTGGCGTGGGCGGCGCAGGAGCTGTGGTCGGGCATGGAGAACCGGCAGTGGTGGATGAAGGAGAGCGAGCATGAAACAGGGTCTTGGGCTCCCTGCTTATCACGGTTGGGTGAAGGGGGAGAAGCCATGGTGAAGCACATCCGTTGTCCTGAGATCCCCGGGGAACCAAGGCCCTTACTTTTGCTTGCTCCCTTCGGGGCGCGGGCCTTAAAGAAAAAGGATGAACAAGTCTTCACACACGCCTTCCGACAGCCGGCCCGAGCGCCAGGCTGATGAAGCCGCTCTCAAGGCCGCTGCAGTGCCGCCGGATTTTCCGCGTCGCAAGCATCCTGTTTCACGGGCGAAACGCCTTGAAATCCTTTTTGAGCGCCTGTTTTTCAGCACCCGCTGGTTTGTCGCCCCCATTTATGTCGGGCTGATCGGCGCGCTGGTGATCGTGGTGGGCAAGTTCATGCAGATGCTGGTCCATCTGTTGTTCGGCTGCTGGTCGCAGAGCTTCGATGAGGTCTCGGTGCAGGTGCTGGACCTGATCGACCTGGCGCTGCTGGCCAATCTGGTGCTGATCGTCATGTTCGCCGGCTACGAGAATTACGTCTCGCGGCTCGACCTGCGCGAGCACACGGATTTCCCGCGCTGGATGGGCCATGTCACCTTCAGCGACATCAAGATCAAGCTCATGGCCTCCATCGTCGCCATGTCGGCCATTCATCTGCTCTCGGATTTCGTGCGCGTCGATGAGCTGAGCAACCGCGTGCTGGCCTGGAGCCTGGGCATTCACATGGCCTTTGTGGTGTCGGCCGTTCTGATGGCCCTGATGGAGCGGCTGGCCGAATGCCCCGGCTCCAACGCCCAGGCGCAGGAAATCACGGCGCTTGAAGCGGTGGAGGAAGGCTGGATCGCCCCTGAGCGGGCAGAGCCCCGGCGCAGGGAGGGCCACAGGGAAGAGAGCTGGCGGGAAGAAGGCTGGCGTGAGGGAGAAGGCCGGTGATCCGCCTCACCAACATCACCCTGCCGCTCGAGCACGGGCCTGAAGCGCTCAAGGAGGCCGTGCTGAAAAAGCTGGGCGTGCTGCCTGATCAGCTGGTGAGCTGGACGGTTTTCAGGCGCGGCCATGACGCGCGCAAACGCGGCAATATCCAGCTTGTCTATACGGTGGACTGCACTGTCAGTGATGAAGCGGCCTGTCTGAAGGCTCATGAAAAAGACCCCCATATCCGCAAGGCGCCTGACATGCGCTGGCAGCCGCCCCAGGCCACGCTGCCTGCAGGGGGGCCGCGCCCTGTGGTGGTGGGGGCGGGGCCGTGCGGGCTGCTGGCAGCGCTGACTCTGGCCCAGGCGGGACTGAAGCCGATCGTGCTTGAGCGCGGACAGGATGTCAGGACGCGGACTGCTGATACTTTCGCATTGTGGCGCAAATCCGAGTTCACGCCTGAAAGCAATGTGCAGTTCGGCGAGGGAGGAGCAGGCACCTTCTCGGACGGCAAGCTTCATTCGGGTGTGTCGGACCCGCGTTACCTGGGCCGCCACGTGCTGGAGGAATTCGTCAAGGCCGGCGCGCCCGAGGAGATCCTCTACCTCTCAAAGCCCCATATCGGCACTTTCAGGCTTGTCACGGTCGTTCAGTCCCTGCGCGCCCAGATCGAGGCGCTGGGAGGCGAATACCGTTTCGGCACGCGGCTGGACGGTATCTGCACCGAAGGCGAGGGCGCGGAACGCTGTATCACGGCATTGGAGCTCTCAACGCCCGAGGGGCCGGAACGCCTGCCTGCGCGCGACGTGATCCTGGCTGTGGGCCATTCAGCGCGCGATACCTTTGCCATGCTGGACGGCCTGGGTGTCGAGATGAGCACCAAGCCCTTTTCCATCGGTGTGCGGATCGAGCACCCGCAATCGCTGATCGACGAGGCGCGCTTCGGCCCGCAGGCCGGTCATGAGCTGCTGGGGGCTGCCGATTACAAGCTCGTCCACCACGCGGCCACGGGGCGGGGGGTGTATTCCTTCTGCATGTGCCCGGGCGGACAGGTGGTTGCCGCCACTTCGGAGGAAGGGCAGGTCGTCACCAACGGGATGAGCCAGTATTCCCGCGCCGAGCGCAATGCCAACAGCGGCATCGTGGTGGAGGTGAAGCCGGGCGTGGATTTCCCCGACACGCCCATGGACGCCATCGCTTTCCAGCGCCGCTGGGAGCGCGCGGCCTACCAGGCTGGCGGGGGGAACTACCTGGCGCCGGCCCAGCGGGTGGGCGATTTCCTGGCTGGCCGGCCCAGTACAGCGCTGGGCAGTGTCAAGCCCTCCTACACGCCCGGGGTGACGCCAGCTGACCTGGCGACCTGCCTGCCGCCGGTCGTGGTGGAAAGCCTGCGCGAGGCCCTGCAGGTCTTTGCCCGCAAGCTCTCGCCCTTCGCCATGGAAGACGCCGTCATGACCGGGGTGGAGACGCGCACTTCCTCTCCCCTGCGCATCGCCCGTGACGGGGCCGGGCAATCGCCCAACCTGCGGGGGCTGTTTCCGGCCGGGGAAGGCGCCGGCTATGCCGGGGGTATCCTGTCAGCGGGCATTGACGGTATCCGCGCTGCCGAATGGGTGGCGGCGTGCTACCAGCCTGAGGGCGCTGAAACTTCTTCTGAGCCGTCTTCCTCTGCCAGTGGCGGGCGGTAGAGCAGCGTGACTGCAGCCGCCGCACTTGAGCTCAGAACCAGCCCGACGGCGACCAGCGGCAGCGTGGCGGGCGTGCGGCCCAGATAGGGGATGAGCTTGCTGGCCACACCCTGGCCCAGCGAGCCGATGGCATAGCTCAGCCCCATGCCGAAACTGCGCTGCGCTGCCGGGAAACGCTCGGCCAGCCAGTCAGGCACGAGGGCGAAGATGCCTGAAGCGGCCATGCCCATGACAAAGGCGCTGCCCAGCAGCAGCGGCCAGTCAGGCGCGCACAGGAAAGGCCAGATCATGGCTGCACTCAGCCCCAGCGCGCACAGCATGACGCGCGTGTTGCCCAAGCGCGTCGCCACCACGCCGCAGAGCAGCTTGCCCAGGAAAGACCCCACGCAGTAGAGGCTGACCGGCCAGAAAACCTGCTGGGGATCGAGGTGGTGCGTGCCGCGCAGAACGGTGGGATAGAAGGTGTAGATGGCTGCCTTCTGGAATTCCAGAAAGGTCATGAAGAGCACGGCCTGCAGGGCGGATGGCGTCCAGCTCAGGGGGGTGCGGCGCGGTTTTCCTGTAGTTCCGGTCTTAGCCTTCCCCGCCTCAGACCGGTCCTGGCGGACATGGCGCCAGGCCGGGCTTTCGCTGACGCACAGGCGGATGAAGAAGGACAGCAGGGCCGGCAGCAGCCCGATGAAGAACAGCACCCGCCAGCCGTAATGGGGCAGGATGAGCGCCTGGGCTGCTGCGGCCACCAGGTAGCCGAGCTCATAGCCTGACATCATCAGCGCCGAGGCCATGGGGCGCAGGCGCTCGGGCACGGATTCCATCAGCAGGGTGGCTGAAGCCGTCCAGGTCCCGCCGAAGCCGATGCCGCCCATGAACTGCACGACCATGAGCATGAGCAGGGAATGGCTCAGCCCGGTCAGCGCGGTGAAGACGCTGAACCACAGCACGCCCAGCATGAAGGCAGGCTTGCGGCCGAAGCGGTCGGCAAGCCAGCCCCATCCCGCATTGCCCAGGGCGCGCCCGACCGCCTGGGCCATCAGCACGCTGCCCAAGGCTGCCAGCGAGCAGCCGAGGTCATGGGCGATGTCAGGCATCGTGAAAAGCAGGGTCGTCTGGTCGAAGGCGTCGAGGAACCAGCCCAGCAGAGCTGCAAGCGTGACGGGCCAGTAGGGCAGCAGCGCTGAAAAGCCCGGCACGCCAGGGGGGGTGCGGTCATGTGCAGTTCGAACAGGCGCGGTTCGGGGTGAAGGCGGCTGGGGCGGCATAGGCTCTTGGGGGCTCTCGGGCTTTTCATACAGGACTGGAACAGTCTTTTCCTGTTTACAGGGTTTGCCCGCTCAGGAAATCCCCAAAGTTCGGTCCACCTTTTTTCTTGCACGCGCCACGAGGGTTTTTAAGATTGAGACCGAGGAGATTTTGATGATGACTGGCTCAGCCCCTTCAGCCCCGCTTTCAGTTCCCCCTGGCAGCGCGCCGAACAATGCCACTTACGATCCGCTCTTTCAGGCCGCCCTTGACGGGCTGCATGCTGATGGCAGCTACCGATACTTTGCCGAGCTGGAGCGCAAGGCCGGGAATTTCCCCCAGGCCTTCCACCACGGCGCGGGGCGTGACGTGACGGTCTGGTGCTCCAATGACTATCTGGGCATGGGCCAGCACCCCCTTGTGCAGGCGGCCATGCACAAGGCGCTGGATGAAACGGGGGCCGGTGCGGGCGGGACGCGCAATATCTCGGGCACGCATCACTACCATGTCGAGCTGGAAAAGGAGCTTGCGGCCCTGCACGGCAAGGAAAGCGCGCTGCTGTTCAATTCAGGCTATCTCTCCAACTGGGTGACGCTGGGCACGATCGCCGGGCGCCTCAAGGATTGCGTGGTACTGTCAGACGCCCTCAACCATGCCTCCATGATCGAGGGCATCCGTCATTCGCGGGCTGAAAAGCGCATCTTCCGCCACAATGACCTGCAGGACCTTGAGCGCCATCTCAAGGAACTGCCGCCCGATGTGCCCAAGATCATCGCCTTTGAATCGGTCTATTCCATGGATGGCGATATCGCTCCGATCGAGGAGATCTGCGACCTGGCCGATAAATACGGCGCCATGACCTATCTTGATGAGGTCCATGCGGTCGGCATGTATGGCGCCCAGGGCGGCGGCATCGCCCAAGAACGCGGGCTGGAGCACCGGCTGACGGTCATTGAAGGCACGCTGGGCAAGGGGTTCGGCGTGGTGGGGGGGTATATCGCCGCTTCCAGGGCACTGTGCGATTTCGTGCGTTCCTTCGGTTCGGGCTTCATCTTCTCCACCGCCTTGCCGCCCATGATCGCTGCGGGCGTGCTTGCCAGCGTCAGGCACCTGCGCGCCAGCGCAACAGAGCGGGAAGGGCAGAAAAGGGCGGTCGCCTATCTGCGGCGCAGGCTTGATGAAGCCGGGCTGCCCTATATCGACAGCCCCAGCCACATCGTGCCGGTCATGGTGGGGGATGCCAAAACCTGCCGGGCGCTGTCTGATGAACTGCTCACCCGTTTCGGTCACTACCTGCAGCCCATCAATTACCCCACCGTGCCGCGCGGCACCGAGCGGCTGCGCCTGACGCCGGGCCCGCTGCATACCGAGGCGCAGATTGACGATCTGGTCGCAGCCCTGGCCACGCTGTGGCGCGAAAAGGGACTGGCCCTGCGCCCGGCAGCCTGAATGGCGCGCGCAGGAAACAGGCCTGAAGAAAGCGGGGCGCAGGCAGGAACCGGCACAGTGGAAACAGCGGTGCTGCGCGCAGCGACGCGGGCCTTGGGCAGCCAGACCATGGCCTGCCTGAATGCCTATCTTGCCGCTAATCCGGACCAGCTTGCCCATGCCAGCGCTGTCTTTCTCGAGAAGCTGGGCCGGCTGTGGCAGCTGGAGGAGGTGGAAAGTGCCGAGGTCTTCCAGGAGCTGACAGCGCGGGTGGAACTTTCCCACCAGCTCTTTGCACGCGGCATCCGGGCGCGTAAAGGAGAGGGATACCGCTCGACGAAACTGCCCTGAAGCGGTGTGCCGCGGCCGGCAAAGGGCGCATTCGGAAATTGCACGACTTACGGCTGCAGGCAGGGGCGGCAGGGAGAGCGGACATGTCGGACACGACTCAGCTGGGCGCAGGCGGACATCCGGGCGCTGGGTTTCTGGAACATCTTGGCGTGGTGGATATTTCCTTTCTGGTCATCCTGGCGCTTTCCGTGCTGTGGGGCATGGTGCGCGGGTTCTCCAGGGAAACAGGCGGTGTCCTGGTCTGGATCGGGGCGATCTGGGCCGCCTTCCGCATCGGCGACGTGGTCGTGGCCCTGGCCGACAGAACCGTTGCACCCATGTTGCGGGATTCGGCGTTTTTTCACGGCACCCTGCGCTTTGCCGTCTTCCTGGTCAGCCTGATGGTCCTGGGCATCTGCGCCCGGCTGGTTGCGCGCCAGCTGCGCGGCGTACTGTCAGGCGGGGTGGACGCCGTTCTGGGCGCGGTTTTCGGCCTGCTGCGCGGTTATGTGATCCTGGTGCTGGTGTTTCTCGTGCTGGCCTGGGCCGCGCCTGACTGGTTGGCCGATCTCGTCCGCGGCAGCGTGATCGGCCCGTGGATCCTGCGTGGCGTGGCGTTCGTTCAGGGCCATCTGCCCGCCAGCCTGACCCATCAGCTTCAGGCCGGACTGCCCCCTGGCGCCTGAAGCTGAAAACACCCCGCATTTTTCAGAAGCCGGCCTTGAAACCGGATTGGCCAGGGCCCATATAGGCTTCCTGAAGTGACCTTCGTGGCGCGTGCCAAACAGGGTTGCGGTTTACTGTCATCACCCGTTCCTTATTTTTCAATGACATTGGACCAGTGACACAGCGGCGGTGCCGGCTTTCCGGCCGGTATGATGAACGCGGCAGCCCCATGAGATCTCATGGGCTCACCCTGCCGGGGCGTTCATGACAACTGCCTTCGCCGGTCGTTTCCAGCAGGTCGTTTTTCATCATGTCCATGATCGAATCATCAAGCCGCCCTTATGAGGAGTGCGGTGTTTTTGGCGTCTGGGGCGTTCCCGACGCTGCCGCCATGACCGCGCTGGGGCTGCATGCCCTGCAGCACCGCGGGCAGGAGGCGGCAGGAATCGTCAGCTACGACGGCGAAACGTTCCACCAGCACAAGGGTCTGGGCCTGGTGGGCGAGGTCTTTGACGACAGCCGCGTGATGGCGACACTGCCCGGCCATTCCGCCATCGGCCACAACCGTTACGCCACCACCGGCGGCACCCATATCCGCAATGTGCAGCCGCTTTACGCCGATTACGCCTTCGGCGGCATGGCAGTGGCCCATAACGGCAACCTGACCAATGCCGGTACCCTGCGCAAGGCGCTGGTGCAGCGCGGCTGCATCTTCCAGTCGGCAACCGATTCGGAAGTGTTCGTTCACCTGATCGCAATCTCGCTTTACGGCACGGTCGTCGAGCGCCTGATCGATGCGGCCAAGCAGGTGAAAGGCGCTTATTCCCTGGTGGGGCTCACGCCTGACAACGCCCTGATCGGCCTGCGCGACCCGCTGGGCGTGCGTCCGCTCGTGCTGGGCCGCCTGCCCGATTATGACCGCGACCAGAAAAACGGCGGCTGGATCCTGGCAAGCGAGACCTGCGCGCTTGATATCATCGGCGCGGAATATGTCCGTGACGTGGAGCCGGGCGAGATGGTGGTGATCAATGAGGAAGGCCTGCGCTCGATCAGGCCTTTCGGCACCAAGAGCCAGAATTTCTGCGTTTTTGAATATATCTATTTCGCCCGGCCCGATTCCATCCTCGAAGGCGAGCCGGTCTATAAGGCCCGCAAGCGCATCGGCTGCGAGCTGGCGCGCGAAAGCGGGGTGGAGGCTGACGTGGTGGTGCCGGTGCCTGATTCAGGCGTGCCGTCGGCCATCGGCTATGCGGCTGAAAGCGGCATTCCCTTTGAGCTCGGCATCATCCGCAACCATTATGTCGGGCGCACCTTCATCGAGCCGACCGACCAGATCCGCAATCTGGGCGTCAAGATGAAGCATTCGGCCAACCGGGCCGTGCTGCAGGGCAAGCGGGTCATCCTGGTTGACGATTCCATCGTGCGCGGCACCACCTCGCGCAAGATCGTGGACATGGTGCGCGCCGCCGGCGCCACTGAAGTGCACATGCGCATCACCTCGCCGCCGACGAAACATCCCTGCTTCTACGGCATCGACACCCCTGAGGAGAGCAAGCTGCTGGCTGCCACCCACACGCTGGAGCAGATGCGCGAGGCCATCGGGGTCGACAGCCTGGCTTTCGTCAGCCGTGACGGGCTTTACCGCGCCCTGGGCGATGTGGACGCGCGTGAAGCCGGCAACCGCTACTGCGACGCCTGCTTCAGCGGCAAATATCCGATCGAGCTGGTGGACCAGGAAGGCCAGCTGGTGCAGTGACGGCCCTGTCATCCTTGTGCAAGCCGAACCGATCAACCGCTTCTCCCCACCGGAGAAGCGGTTTTTTATTGCCCTATTACCTTGGTGCTTTGGCCTGTCGGTTCCGGGCAGGCCTTATTATTTTCCCTGCCCCTTGGCAGGACGGGCTTTCAGGTTGGGGTGCAGCATCAGCCGGGGCTCAGCCACGCGGTCATAGGCTTCGCCTGTCATGAAGCCCAGCGCCTCCACGCTGTCGCGCGGGCTCATGTGGTGCGCCAGCGCATGATGGGCCACCTGTGCGGCTCGGTCATAGCCGATGACCGGTGAAAGCGCTGTGACCATGATGAGGGAATGGTCCAGCACTGTGCCCAGATGCCCCTCATCAGGCTGGGTGCCTTCCACCAGGAATTTGCGGAAATTCTCCATGCCGTCATGCAGCAGGGTGAGGGACTGCGTGATGTTGTGGATCATCAGCGGTTTATAGGCGTTCATGTCCAGCATGCCGGCGCTGTTGCCCATGCCCACTGCGGTATCATTGGCCATGACCTGCAGGCAGAGCATGGTGAGCGCCTCGGCCTGGGTCGGGTTGACCTTGCCGGGCATGATGGAGGAGCCGGGCTCGTTTTCGGGCAGGTGCAGCTCGCCCAAGCCCGCACGCGGCCCGCAGGCAAGCAGGCGGATGTCGTTTGCAATCTTGTTGAGGCTGGCTGCTAGGCCGCGCAGGGCGGCTGAGAAAGCCACCAGCGTGTCGTGGGCGCCCATGAGGGCGAATTTATTGCCGGCATGGGTGAAGTTCCCGCCGCTCAGGCGGGCCAGCGCTGCGCAGGCCAGGCGGTCGAAACCGGGTGCGGTGTTGACGCCGGTGCCAAGGGCCGTGCCGCCGAGAGGCAGCGCCAGCAGCCCGTCGCGCGCAGCCTCGATCCTGGGAATGTGTTCAGCCAGCATGCCGGCGTAGCCCTCCCATTCCTGCCCCAGCGTGATGGGGACGGCATCCTGCAGATGCGTGCGCCCGACCTTGACGATATCGCGCCATTGGTCGGCCTTGCGCTGCAGGGAGGCCTGCAGGGCGCGCAGGGCCGGCAGCAGGTGGCGGTCGGCAGCCAGCACGGTTGCGACATGCATCGCCGCGGGAAAGGTGTCGTTGGTGGATTGCGACATGTTGACGTCGTCATTGGGGTGCAGCGGCTTCTTGCTGCCCAGGGGCTCGCCGCTCAGCTGGCTGGCCCGGTTGGCGATGACCTCATTGACATTCATGTTGAACTGCGTGCCCGAGCCCGTCATCCAGACATGGACGGGAAACATGTCGTTGAACTTTCCGCTTGCAAGCTCGCCGCAGACCCGGGCGATCAGGTCGCGCTTTGCGGCAGGCAGTCGGCCCTGGGCGGCATTGGCCTCGGCACAGGCCTGCTTGACCAGCGCGTAAGCCTCGATCATCTCGCGCGGCATGAGGTCATGGCCGATTGTGAAGAATTCAAGCGAGCGCTGCGTCTGCGCCCCCCACAGAGCGTCAGCGGGGACCTCCACCGCCCCCATGCTGTCGGCTTCCCGTCGGGTCCGGGCGGCTGTGGCTTGCTGAGCTTCTGCGCTGCGGGCAGGGAAGGGGGCGGGAGCGTCGGTGGGGTCGGTCATGGCAGGGCCTTGGGGCAGGAGAGGCGGGAACAGGGTCGCTTCAGGCGTCACGCAGCTTGGTAAGGGCGGTAGACCGGCGCCCAGTGCATCCGGGTCAGGCGGATCTCCAGCTCTTCAGCGGTGAAGGGCGGGCAGAGTTTTTCCTCCTGCGCCTGCATCGCCACAGCGCGGGCGACGGCCTGGGCGACCTGGGGCAGTTCGGTCACGGGCGGAAGCATGTTGAGCCCGCCCTGCAGAAGCGGGGCCTGGGCCGCCACGGCCCGGGCTGCCGCCTGCAGCATGCCGTCACTGACCGCCCGGGCCTGGCAGGCAAGCACGCCCAGGCCCAGGCCCGGGAAGATATAAGCGTTGTTGGTCTGGTCCACCGTCATGGTGAGATCGCCATGGGTGACGGGCGGGAAGGGGCTGCCGGTGCTGACCAGGGCGCGCCCGTCGGTCCAGCGGCAGAGATCGGCCGGGGTGGCTTCGGCAAGGTGGGTCGGGTTGGAGAGGGGGAAGACCATGGGGCGCTCGCAGTGGCGCGCCATGGTGCGGATGATCTCCTCGGTGAAAAGCCCCGCCTGGCCGGAGACACCGATGAGAATGGTGGGGTGAATGCGCGCCACCACGCTCGCCAGGTCGCGCCCGGCGTCAGTGCGGGCCAGATCGGTGCGCGCCAGCCTGGCCTGGGCCGGGGTCAGGTTCTGCATGTCAGCGGTGAGCAGGCCCGGGCGGTCGATCAGGTAGAAGCGGTCACGCGCAGCCTCGGGGGTGAGGCCCTCATCCTCCATGACCTGCTCGAGCAGCAGGGCGATCCCGCAGCCCGCAGACCCGCCGCCTGCGATGACGATGCGCTGCTGCGCCAGGGTCTCTCCCCGCGCCCTGACCCCTGCCAGAATGGCGGCCAGGGCGACGGAAGCTGTGCCCTGGATGTCGTCATTGAAGCTCGGCAGCCGGTCCCGGTAACGCTCCAGCAGAAAGGGTGCGGTGCGGTTGGCGAAGTCCTCCCAGTGCAGCAGTGCGCCGGGCCAGAGATCCTGCACGGCCCTGACGAATTCCTCCACAAACGCGTCATACGCTTCCCCGCGCAGCCGCTTGCGCCGCAGGCCGATATAGGCGGGCTCATCCAGCAGGGCCTGGTTGTCGGTGCCGACATCCAGCAGGACAGGCAGCAGCTGGGCCGGATCCAGATTGGCGCAGGCCGTGTAAAGCGCAAGCTTGCCGATGGGGATGCCCATGCCGTTGGCCCCGAGATCGCCAAGGCCCAGGATCCGCTCGCCGTCAGTGACGATGATCAGGCGGATATCAGCCCCCTTGCCAGCGACGGCCTCCAGCTGAGCGGCCAGCGCGCCCTTGTGCTCGGCACTGAGGAAAACACCGCGCGGCCTTTCCCAGAGCCTGGAGAAATTCAGGCAGCCCTCGCCCACGCCAGGGGTGTAGACGATCGGCAGGGCGGCAGGCAGATGGGCGCTCAGAACAGCGTAGAACAGCGTCTCATTGTCATCCTGCAGCTGGCGCAGGCGGACATGCCTGCCAAGGAGCGTCTCCTGCGCCTCCACCCCGGCCCAGGCCAGGGCCACCTGCTCTTCCAGGGTCCGTTCCCCGACCGGCAGCAGCCCGTTCAGTCCGAATGTGCGCCGCTCTTCCACCGGGAAGGCCAGGCCCTTGTTGAGACGGGGGTCTGCCAGCAGGGCCTGGCCGCGCAGGGAGACGGGAACAGGGGGGACGGCGGAAGCGGACAAGGCACTCTCCTGAAAACGGATCCTGTAAAAACGGCAGTTGCAGCTCCGGCGATACCCTAACAGGCTGCCGCGCTGACCGGAACCGGCCGCGTTATGTCCCCCACGTCACGCCCCTTGGGCGCTTCAGGTTGGCGTCAGGTCTTGAGCCAGCGCGCGCTGCTGAAGCGGAACAGGGCTGCCAGCACGCCCATCGCAGCGCCTGCCGCACAAGTGATTCCCAGCCAGAACCAGTGTGCGCCTCCCGTCACAGCCCAGACAGCCAGGGGCAAGGCCAGCGCGCCTGCCAGAGCGCAGAAAGCCGTCTCATACAGGGTGGGGCCGAAATGCTTCTCCGCCCCACAGGCAGGGCAACGCAGCGCGGTGTTGCGGATCTCTGCGCCGCAATGGGGGCAGGGCAGGAAGCTGATCTCGGCCCGGGGCTGCGGCGGGCCCGGATATTTGGCAGGCGGGCGCATCAGCGGGGGCTTTTGGTGACCGGTGGCTCAGGGGCAGGCGGGTTGGGCGCAGCACCCCCCGCTTCATCAAGGGCGTGCTCGCCTGTGGCGATGCGGGCTTCAACGGCCAGTCGCCACGGCGCGTCAGCAGGGGCTGCGTCCAGCGCGCGGTGGTAGAGCGCCAGTGCTTCAGGCGTGACGGTGCCGGCATCGCGCGTCAGCAGCTCAGCGATCTGCAGCGCAAGCTCAGGCGTGAAGTGAAGTTCCAGGGCCTGCTGCCAGTCATGGATGGTCTGCCGGTCCAGCCCGCTCTGTTGCTCAAGCAGGCCCAGCCGCACCAGAACCCGCGCGCGCGCCGGGTCCTGCGGGGCAAGAGCGTCCAGTTCGCGCTGCAGCGCCTCAAACCGGGCCTGGGGCAGGCTGGCCAGGGCAGGCTGGGCGGGTTGGGGGCCGTAAAGCGGGCGGCCATTGAGGGCATAGAGGAAAAAGCCCAGGCAGGGGATGAGGAGCAGGCTGTAAACCCCGATTATCCAGGCCCAGCGCCGGCTCGGGGTTTCCTGAGGGGCCAGCGTCCCGCAGGCCGGGTCGTTTTCAATCCGGGCGCGCCGGTCGCGGTGGAAGGCGGCAACGGTCGTGTCGTCCTCAAAGCCGGATTCGGCGTGTCTGGGGGCGGCCGGCCCCAGCCCCGGCTTGAGGTCCTGTTGGGTAAGCCGCATATACCGCCGCCCCTGCCAGAGGCACAGGAGCACGGGCAGGCCGGCCAGCAGGGCGAGGAGGAGAAAGGACAGCAGGATCATCAAACAGGGGTGTTTCCGCAAACAGACCAGCCGGGACGGGCGCGTCTTGGGCGCAGGAGTTCAGTCGTCGTCACCCTGCTCCGCCAAGGGGTCGAGCGTAGGGGGTTCTGCCGGGCGGGTCCAGAAGCGCCGGGCCAGAAAGAGCCCGCCCATCAGCGCCAGCAGGGGGGTGGCCCACAGCAGGGCCGTCAGGCGCGAAAAGGGCGGGGTCAGGCGGATGAAGTCCCCGTAGCGCGCCTGCATCCAGGCCATGATCTGCTTTTCACTGCGCCCCTCGCGCAGCTGCTCGCGCACGGCGCGGCGCAGGTCGCGCGCCAGGGGGGCCTCGCTCTCCTCGATGCTCTCATTCTGGCAGACCAGGCAGCGCAGCTGCGCGCCGATGCGCTCGGCCTCGCTCTCCAGCCGGGGGTCAGCCAGGAGCTCCTGCGGCTCGGTCACGGCCAGGGCGATTGGCGCGACGGGCCAGCAGGGCAGGCCGGCCAGCAGGGCGAGAAGGAAAAAGGACAGCAGTGCTGAAGACCGGAAGTTTTTCATGCGCTTCACCACCGCCCTTCCTTCCGTGCCTGCATGAGCAGGGGCAGGATCTCACGCCTGAAGGTGGCTTCATCGAGCGCGGACGTGCCGTGCCACAGGATCTGCCCGCCCGGCATGACGAGAAAGCTTTCAGGCACGCCGGTCACGCCCCATTCGACCGCCGCGCGCCCGTCTGGGTCTGTGGCCAGCCGGGCATAAGGCTGGCCGTTGCGGCGTACGAAGGCGGCCACCCGCGGCACGCGGTCCTTGTAGGCGATGCCCCAGACCGGCAGCACCTGGCTGATCGCCTTCAGCTGGCTCATTTCCGCCACGCAGGGAATGCACCACGAAGCCATGAAATTGACTAGAACCGGTCCCGTCTGCCCCTGCAACGCCGCTGCATCAATGCCGGTATCAATGCCGGTGCCCGCGCCCTGAACCGTGGGCGTGCCTGAAAGGGGAATCCCGGCCAGGGCGGGAAAGGAGGGCACATCCTTGCCGAGCTGGGGCGTCATGACGGCATGGGGGTCGAACTGCCCGTTATGCAGGCCGTGCAGCATGCGCCAGAAGCCGCTGCCCAGCAGCAGAAATGCCAGAACGGGAAGCAGCGCCAGCAGGTGCCGCCGCCCCAGGGGACCGCGCATGCCCATCAGCCTTCTCCCCTGGCAGCGACGGCAGGCCTGCGGCTGCGCCCAAGCAGGGCCACAACAGCCCCCAGCGCCATGAACAGCCCGCCCGCCCAGATCCAGACAGCCAGCGGATTGTCATGCAGGCGCAGCACCCAGACGAGCTGCTTGCCGTGCCGGGTGGCCAGAAGGCGCGAGGGGCCGAGGACGGCATAGAGGTCGCCAAGCGGAGTGATGTGCAGGGCGACCTGGGCGAGCGTCTGGTCCTGCAGGGGAAAGAAGCGTCGCTCAGGCGTGAGGCGCAGGAAGGGTTTTCCCGCGTTGGTGGGACAAGTCGGGCGGCTGACCTGCAGCATGGCGCGCTCGGCGCGGTAGTTCGGCCCCTGCACAGGGCTTACGGCCGCAAGCTTCCAGCAGCGCCCGGCAAAGGAGACGCTTCCGCCCACCGGAAGCTCGACGATGTCATGGCGGGCAGCGGACATGCCGCACATGCCCAGCACGCTGACAGCCACGCCCATATGTGCCAGCGCCATGGCCCACTGCGAAGCCGGCAGGGACCTGTGCGCCCTGCCTGCGCGGCGGTTGACCTGCCAGCGGCGCAGCAGCGCAAGCGCGGTGGCGCCCAATACCCAGACAGCCAGGGCCGCGCACAGGGCGGGTGGGAAGGCTGCAAGCCAGATCAGTGCCAGCGGAAAGGCAAGGCAGCCCAGCAGAGCCGGCAAGCGCAGCGCCCGTAGCACGGAGGCAGGCTTTGTGTAGCGCCAGCCCAGCGCGCAGACGATGCCGAGCAGCAGCAGGAGCAGCAGGAAAACGGGGATGGTGGTGCTGTCGAAGAACGGCTTGCCGACCGAAAGGGTGCGGCTGAACAGCAGCTGGACGAAGGGGGGATACAGCGTGCCCACCAGCACAATGGCGCACAGCGTGCACAGAAGGATGTTGTTGAGCACCAGCGCCCCTTCGCGCGTGAGCAAGGGAAAGCCCGGCTCAGCGGGAAACTGCGGCGCGCGCCAGGCAAAAAGCGCCAGGGCCCCGCCGCTGATCACACCCAGGATGAGCAGGAGAAACACCCCGCGCGCCGGATCGCTGGCAAAGGCGTGCACGGAGTTGAGAATGCCCGAGCGCACGAGAAAAGTGCCTGCCAGGGAGAAGGAGAAGCTGGCGATGGCAAGCAGCAGGCTCCAGCTTTTCAGCACGTCGCGTTTTTCAACTGCGATGGTGGAATGCACCAGGGCCGTGCTGCTGAGCCAGGGAATGAGGGAGGCGTTTTCAACCGGGTCCCAGAACCAGTAGCCGCCCCAACCCAGAACGTAATAAGACCACCAGGAGCCGAGCGTGATGCCGCAGGTCAGAAAGCCCCAGGAGGCCAGCACCCAGGGCTTCATCCAGCCGCCCCAGCGGGGAGTGACGCGCTTTTCCATCAGCCCGGCCACCGCAAAGGCGAAGGGGACGGCAAGCCCCACGTAACCCAGGTAGAGCAGGGGCGGATGGAAGGCCAGGCCGGGATCCTGCAGCATGGGGTTCATGCCTGCGCCGTCTGCAGGGGGCGGCAGGAGACGGCCGAAAGGGCTTGAGGTCAGCAGGCAGAACAGGCCGAAAGCTGCCGAGATCCCGCCCAGAATGGCAAGCACGCGCGCCTGCAGGAAAAGCGGCAGCTGCGCGCGCCGCGCCGTGGTCGCCAGCAGGGCGGCGCACAGGGCCAGCACAAGCAGCCAGAGCAGCAGCGAGCCCTCATGGTTTCCCCACAGGCCGGCGACTTTGTAGAGCAGCGGTTTGGCGCGCGCCGAGTTCTCAGCCACGCTGCGCACGGAAAAATCATCCTGCACGGCTGCCGTGCCAAGGCACAGAAAGGCCATGACCAGGCACAGCGCCTGCGACCAGGCCAGCCCGCCTCCGAGCCTGGCCAGGCGCGGCTCACGCAGGCGGGCCCCCAGCGCGGGCAGCAGGCATTGCGCGCAGGCGAAAGCGCAGGCCAGGGCCAGGGCGAAATGGCCGTTTTCAGGGCTGAGGAACCATTGCCACGCCGCTGGCTGCAGCGCGCGCAGGTGCTGGGGGGCAATACCTTCCATCAGCGCAGGGGCGCTGCGCCCGCGCCCGTCGGGTCGGGCGGGACAGGATGGGAAGCGGTCATGGCGCGCCATTGCGCAGGGCTGGGCGGCGGGCCGAAGCGGGGGTCCCACTTGCCGCTTTTCTTCAGCGCGTCTGCAACTTCCTTTGGCATGTAGGTCTCATCATGCTTGGCCAGCACTTCATCAGCGATGAAGACCTCCGGGGGCCTGGAAGACAGGTGGCCGAGCACGACGACGCTCTGCCCTTCGCGGAACAGGTCGGGCAGAATGCCGCGATAACGCACGGGCAGGGCGGCCTGGCCGTCAGTGACGGAGAAGCTGACGAAGGGACGGCCGTCACTTCCACCGTCGCTGCCATGGTGGACGCTGCCTGCAACCACCATGCCGCCCAGGCGCAGGTTGCGCCCGGCCGGAGGGGGATGGGCTGCTATCTGCGCAGGGGTTACGAAAAAGGCCACGTCATCTGAAAGCGCCTGGAGCATGAGCCCGGTTGCCAGACCCAGCGAGGCCAGGCACGCAATCAGGATCCACAACCGGCGGCGGGAGCGCCAGCCGGGTTTGCGGCGCGCAATCGGCTTCAGCTGCGGGGCGGGCTGGCTCATTCTGCCGCTCCCCCCTTCGCGGAACGGGTCGGGTTGCCTGCGGCTTCAAGACGCTCCAGCTGCGCGCGGGTGCGGCGGAAGGCCAGCACGCTTGCGGCCACCATGAGCCCCCAGCCCAGCGCCACAGCGGTGTAGGCGGCTGTGACATAGCCCCAGACGTGAAGCCAGTTGCCGCTCATGGCTTGCTCTTTCCGCCAGGGGCCTGTTCCCCATGGCGGGCAGGAAAAGCGGGCGAGGTTACGGCGTGGGCGGCAGGCGCGCTTGTGAAACGGGTGCTGAGCGCCTGGACCCGGCGGGCGAGCAGAGCGGTGCGCATGCGCAGCAGGATGAGCCAGCCCGCCCCGCAGCTGAAGCCGATTGCACACAGCAGCAACGGCCGCAGCATGGACCATGAGATCGTCGGCGCGCCTGTCAGGGTGAGGCTTGCGGGCTGGTGAAGCGTGTTCCACCAGGTCACGCTGAACTTGATGACCGGTAGGTCCACAGCGCCTGCCAGCACCAGCAATGCGGCTGCCCGGCGCCCGCGCGCCGGGTCGTCAAAGGCGCGCAGCAGGGTGATCTGACCCAGATAGAGAAAGAAAAGGATCAGCATGGAGGTCAGGCGCGCATCCCACACCCACCAGGTGCCCCAGCTCGGCCGCCCCCAGAGGGAGCCTGTAAGCAGGCACAGCCCGGCAGCCAGCGCGCCGACAGGGGCGATCTCGGTTGCGGCAAGGTCGGCAAGCGGATGCCGCCAGACCAGAAAGGCGGCGCTGCATCCGGCCAGGGCCACGTAACAGCTGGTGGCAAGCCAGGCCATGGGGACATGCACATACATGATGCGCGCATTCTCCCCCTGCTGCCAGTCAGGCGGGGCGATGAGCAGCCCGTCCACCAGCCCGGCCCCCAGCGCCAGCAGCGCTGCGACGCCCAGCACGACCCCGAGGCGGCGGGCAAGCTTCAGAAAGCCCACCGGCGTGCCGAGCCCGCCCAGGGTGTGGGTCAGCTCACGAAGGAAGCGGGTCATGAAGAAAGCGGGCTGGAAACAGGGGGATCACCGTGATCGTCGTGCCTGGGAGTGACGTGCCGGGAAAAGGCGGGGCCGGGGAAAGGGAAAGCGGGGGTTTTTCTTAGCCCCAAGGGGGCGGAAGTGCAAAGATGAACTGCGCCGCCCTGCCCCGGTGCCGCGCATGTGATGGGTTGTGAGCCCGGGTCTGAGCGGGGCGCCTGCGCCTTGGGCGGCCGAGGTCGGGCTTGACCTCAGCCCCTGGTTTGGAGAACTCATGCAGGTAAAGACGGGGGAAGGCCAGCAAGGGAGTGGGAAATTTGTCGGGACCTGGGAAGAACGCCCTGCAAAAGAATCACGCGCAAACGCGCGGCCGGCGCTTCTGGCTCATCAAGTCGGAGCCCGGATGCTTTTCATGGGCGGAGCAGTGCCGCAATGTCGTGGAGCCCTGGACAGGGGTCAGGAACTACCAGGCCCGCAACAACCTGCGCGCCATGGCGGCGGGGGACCTGGCGCTTTTCTATCATTCGGTGACGGAAAAGCGTATTATGGGCGTGGTCGAAGTGGTGCGGACCGCCTATCCTGACCCGACCTTCAGCGCGGCTTCCCAAGGTGCAAAGCCGGCGCGCGCAGGCGCTGCGAATCCCTGGAGCTGCGTGGACGTCAAAGCGGCCGGGGGTTTCAGCCACCCCGTAACGCTAGCCCAGATCAAGCAGGACCCGGCCCTGGCGGAAATGGCCCTGCTGAAGCAGTCGCGTCTTTCAGTGGCGCCGCTGCGCGGGGAGGAGTTCAGCCACATTGTGCGCCTGGGCGACTGGAGCGGCCTGCAGGGAGAAGGACAAGGCGGGTCGGAAAAGTTGATTTCGGGAATTTCGGAAACAGGGGAGGAGTGACATGACGGCACGCAGGACAGCAGGCAGCGCTTCTGAAGCGGCGCAGGACCGTCAGGGTGCCCAGGTGCCCAGCATGACCTTCGCCTTCAGTGAAATGAACAGCGATTCCCTCGCCCAGCTGCACGCGGTGCTGGCGGAGGTCGAGAAGGGGCGCGGCACGCTCGTGCGTCTGGCCGGGCTGATGGGTGGCGCTGTGGGGCAGGCCGTCAATCTCGGCCTCCAGGGGCTTTCCCTGG
The DNA here is from genome assembly GCF_006542375.1 of Oecophyllibacter saccharovorans. GTDB lineage: Bacteria > Pseudomonadota > Alphaproteobacteria > Acetobacterales > Acetobacteraceae > Oecophyllibacter > Oecophyllibacter saccharovorans. Next base: position 1,417,080 of record NZ_CP038143.1, read on the forward strand.
CCCCGGGCCTGCAGGAGAAGATCCAGGCGGCGGCTGAGGAAGCGCTGCGCAGAACGTTCAACCTGGCCATTGTCGGCATGGGCGGGGCGCAGTCGGCGTCCCTGCTGCCCAGCCAGATCCGCGAGAACATGGTGCAGGCGGCTGTTGCGGTTTCCGGCGCTGTGGGCGGTTTCGGCGGCTTTCTGAGCATGGCGCCAGATATCGGCTTCACCACCCTGGCCATCATGCGGGAAATCGCCGAGATCGCGCGTGAAAACGGCGAGGATCTCTCCACCGAGGATGCGCGCCGGGCCTGTCTTGAGGTCTTCGCGCTGCGCAGCTTTGCCACCAGCCGCGATTCCGAGGAGAAGGAGCTGGGCTTCTTTGCCGCCCGCTCCATGCTGCGCGGCCAGCCCCTGGTGCTGCTGATGGCCGAGGTTGCAGGCCATTACGGGCTCGGCCTGTCACGCAAGCTTGCTGCCCAGATGATCCCGGTTGCAGGTGCGCTGTGCGGCGCTTCGCTGAACGCGGCCTTCCTGACCCATTACCGGGCGGTGGCGCGCGCGCATTTCACGATCCGCCGGCTGGAGCGCCAGCATGGCGCTGCCGTGCGCGAAGCGGCTGAAGCCTACCGGGGCACCGCCGCTGAAGCCGTTTTCGAGTAAGTTCCTGCGCCTTGCGTTCCCGTTCTCCGACCGGCTTTGCCATTCAGCGCGTCGGGGTGCGGTCCTTGCGCCGGGGGCGGGTGATATAGAGGATGATGAGGCCGGAGATGATAACGCCCCCAAGGCAGACTACATTGACGACTTCAAGCAGCGGCGTGAATTTCGGATCCCACCATCCCGTGAGCAGGCTGACCAAAAAACAGCCGAAATAGACGAAAGGCAGGTTCATGAGCGGCGCGTCCTTGGTTGGGTCTGGCAAAAAGAGGGCAGCCGGAAAACAGTTACAGAAACGGTTACGGGACAGACTGTTACAGGATAGGGCCGCTGTGAAAAAGGTCCCTGTGCGGTCCGGAGCGGGGCGGGATGCCTCCTGAAGCGCCCACTAAACCGCATGACCAGGCGCATGACGGAGGGGCAGACGGGGAGATTACCCCCGCCATGCTGCTGCAGGCCTACCGGGCGGGCATCTTCCCCATGGCGCCCCACCGCGACAGCGAGGCGCTGGAATGGTACTGCCCCCAGGAGCGCGGTCTGCTGCCCCTGCAGGCCCCCGGTTTTCCGCGTCGCCTGCTGCGCACGGTGCTGGCGGGTGCTTACGAGGTCTGCGCTGACAGAGACTTCCCGGCCATGATGGCTGCCTGCGCCGCTCCGGCACCGGGGCGGGAGGAAAGCTGGATCAGCCCCCGGATCCGCAGGCTTTACACGGAGCTTTTTGCCCTGGGCCATGCCCACAGCGTCGAGCTGCGCAGCAGGGAAGGCGAATTGCTGGGCGGGCTTTACGGCGTTGCGATCGGCGGGGCGTTTTTCGGCGAAAGCATGATGTCGCGCGTGCGGGACGCCTCGAAAATCGCGCTTGTGCACCTGGTGGCAGCCCTGCGGCAGGGGGGTTATACGCTGCTGGACACGCAGTATGTCACGCCCCATCTGGCGCGCATGGGCGGGGTGAGCGTGCCGTTCCCGCGCTATCGCGCCCTGCTGGAGACTGCGCTGAGGCAACCGGCTGTGTGGCCTGGGGATGTTTCGCTGCAGGCGCTTGGAGGAGAGATCAGGGCCATGAAGGCGCTCTGCCGCATGCCAGGTTGAGCCGGGGCAGCCGAAGGGGAAATTACCCGCATCGTCTGGCGGATTGTTTGCCGGGATGCGGCGGAATATGGAATATACCGACTCCAGAGTCTTAACTCAGATCATTGCGGTGATTATTGATGATCATTTCAGTCTGGCTTCCGTCAGGGCTGAACGGCTATCAAGCAACTGTCAGAGGCTGATACCAGAAGCTGACACAGGCTGGCCCATCCAGCGACACGGCCCGCAAGGGCCGTGAAGGCGGCGCAACGAACGTTCCGGGAGGAGACAGAGGTGAGTGTGAAGCACGGCACAGAGCCCCAGACAGGGGCGGACCACAAGGCGGCTGAATTCGGCCTCTCTCAGTTGCACCCGCAGGCCTCTCGGCAGGTGCGCCTCTCTCTTGGGGAGCTTGGAGGGCTTGCGCGTGCAGCTGGCCTGGCGGTCGTGCTGGGTGGGGGGGTGGCTGCAAGTGCCCAGCCAGTAAACGCCCAACCGGCAAAAACCCTGCAGCAGCTGGTCGCTTCCTCGCCTGCGCCGATGCCCACCGGGCCGGTTTCCACCGAGCATCCGCGCCTGACGCCTGAGCGGGACGTGAAGGTGGTTTACCGCTTCCGCACCTCCCCGCAGCCCGCAGGGCCGATGAAGGAGGTGACGGTCTGGTTCTCCGCTGACGGCGACAAGCTGCGCATCGAGCCTTCCAGCGGCGAGGCTGTCACCCTGCTTGACCGTCCGGCCCAGCGCGTGACGCTGATGAGCCTCAGGGAGAAGAGCTATATCCAGTTCCTGCCCCTGCACGGCCTGCGCAATCCCTTCCTGCTGGACCTGACGATGCACTACACCCGCGAGGGCATGGGCAACGTGGCCGGTCAGCCCTGCCGCAACTGGGCCATCACCAGCTCGCGCGGCCGGGCCGAGGCCTGCGTGACCGATGACGGCGTCATCCTGTCTGAAAAGGGCGTGGATGCTGACGGCATCACCGGGGAGCTTGAAGCCGTTCAGGTGACTTACGGGCCGATTCCGAGCGCTGAATTCGCCCCGCCTGCCGATTTCCGTCAGATCCAGCCCCATGCCCGCCCCGTCCCGATGGGTGCGCCTGGCACTGGCATGGGCGGTGGTGTCCAGGGCCAGATGCCTGCGCCGGTGGATACCAGCCAGCCGCCTGTCGCCAATGATTCGGCTGGGGACGGCACCGTTCAGCATGCCGACCAGCCCCGGTGAGCCAGGCCGCAGGATCGGTTCTGCAGCCGGGCATGGCTTTTCCGGCCTTTGACCTGCCGGCCCTTCTTCCGCCCCGGGAGGGACAGGAGGATTACCATCCGGGCCGCCTGACACGCCAGGCCCTGCCCGAGGGTCGGCCCTGGCTGGTGTATTTCTACCCCCGTGCGCTGACCTCCGGTTGCACCACCCAGGCCTGCGCCCTGCGTGACGGGCTGGCCGCGCCGGAGTCTGTGGAGCGGGCGCATGGCCTGCTGGTGCTGGGCGTAAGCCCCGATCCCGTGTCGCGCCTGAAGCGCTTTGCCGAAAAAGAGCAGCTGAATTTCCCCCTGCTGTCTGATGAGGATCACCGCCTGGCTGAAGCCTGCGGGGTCTGGCAGGAGAAGAAACTCTACGGGCGCGTCTCGATGGGGATCGTCCGCAGCTCCTTCCTTATGGATGGCGCAGGCATCGTGCGCGCCGTCAATCCCAAGGTGCGCGCTGCAACCCACCACGACTGGCTGCGCCAGACCCTGCAGGAAACCCCGCTGCCCCAGCCACCAGGCGGGCAGGCGGGGGTGAAGCTGCAGGCTTCATGACAGCTCCAGCCCCCACCCCCGACCGTGCTTCCCCTGCAGGGGAAAAGAGCCCGGCGCGCGCAAGGAAGTCCTGGCTCAAGCGCCTGCTGCTCCTGTTGCTCAGCCTGCCGCTGTCGCTTCTGGGGCTGGTTGTGGGGCTTCTGGCGGTGCTTTTCATCCGCCTGTCTCTGGGGCCGGTCGACCTGACCAGGCTGGCCCGGCGCTGGGAGCCGGTCCTGATCTCGCACAGTGGCCTTGACGGCCCCCTGCCGGTCGGGGCGCTGGGTTGGCAGAAGGTCCTGCTCAGCTGGTCGTGGCACGCGCCGCTTGAAGTGTCCTTTCAGGTGGACGGGCTGGCGCTGGGGCAGCCGGCCATGCCGGCGGTGGATATGATCGAGAGCGTGCAGGTCACCCTGGGGCTTGAAGATATCCTGAGGCGCCAGATCGCCCTGCGCGCGGTGCAGGTCAGCGGCGTGAGACTGGGCCTGTTGCAGGCCGGCACCGGCCAGCTCGATCTCCTGCCGCCTGGGCTGACAGGCGCCACCCCGCCTGCCGGCGCAGCTTCACGCCATCCCGCCCATTCCTGGCTCACTCTGGCCGGATTGCGCCAGCTCAACCTGCACCGCATCAGGGTGGACGTGCAGGAAGCGGACGGCACTTATCCGGCAAGCCCCGTGCACCTGGCGGCCACGGATTTCAGCACGCGTTACCGGCCCGGCCGCGGCTGGGCCGGCCACGGCGTGATCAGCGTGACGCACGGCAACCAGAAAGTGCTGCTTACGGCCGAGCTCGCGCCGCAGGGCCACGGCCGGACGCTCTGGCATGTGGCCAGCACGCCGGTCGTTCCGGCGGATTTCACCTATGTCATTCCTTCCATGCAGGCGGGGCTGGCGCTGCCCTGGCACGTGCCGCTCTCGCTGCAGGCCTCAGGCGAGCTGGTCAGGACCCGCTATGGCTTCGACCGCCCTGTCACTGCACAGCTGAACGTCCATCTGGGCGAGGGCTACGTGACCCAGGTGGGGCCGATAGGGCCGGCTCCGCCTGAACGCCTCGCTTCGGGCGAGGCGACCGTCAACATGGTCTGGGGCACCAGCGCGCCTTACCGCAGCCTGCGCGTCTCGGTGCCGCAGCTGCGCCTGGTGCTGCTGGATGCCAAAGACCGCACCGTGCCGCTGGAAGTGGGCACGGAGGTCGCGCTGGATGACTGGCAGGCGCCCCGCAGGATGGATGTGGAGCTGACTGCCGCATTGGGCACCTTTGATTTCAGCACGCTGGGTTCCATCTGGCCGCTGGGTTTCGTCAAGGGCGGGCGCAACTGGATGGTGCGCAACATGACGGCAGGGTGGGGGAAGGATTTCAGGATCCACACCCATCTCACCAGCGCAACCGGGCCGGGCGACCTGAAGGTTGCAGTGCTGAGCGGGCAGCTGAACGGCGAGGACCTGACAGTCTGGTGGCTGCGGCCCATCCAGCCGGTGACAGGCCTGGCCGCCCAGGCGCGCTTTGCCACCAACGACCCCAATACGCTGGACATCAACCTGCAGCACGGCAAGCTTGCGGATGGCCACGGGGGCGCGGTGGATGTGGCTGACGGACGCGTCACCCTGACCAGCCTGCTCCATCAGGTGCAGTATGGCGACATCCGCCTGCATCTTAAGAGCTCATTTGCCTCCGTGCTGGACATCCTCTCCCATCCCAGGCTGCACATGCTGTCGCGCCATCCCCTGCCGCTGTCGCATCCGACGGGGCGGCAGGATGGCAGGCTGAACATCTTCCTGCCGCTCTACAGCTGGGTGACGATGGATTATATCGACGTCAGCGCCCTCATCAGGTGTGAAAACCTCGGTGCGGACGTGCGCGGTGTGGGCCCTGTGCGGCACACTGATGGCCTGCTGAAGCTGACAAGCGATTACCTGGCCTTCAAGGGCAGCACGCTCATCCGCGATATTCCCATCACCCTGCAGACCTGGAGCAATCTCGACAGGCCGGAGCCTGGCGTGCCGCTCAACCGCGTTTCCGCAAGCGCCGTGCTGACCCCGCGTGACGTGGCGGGTTTCGGCCTCAAGCTGCCGAAGCATTTCTTCACCGGCCGCGCCCTGGTCCAGGGCAGGCTGTTCCAGCTTGCAGGCCTGCCGCACCGGGGCTACCTGGATGTGGCAGCGCATGCGGACCTGACGCCTGCCGGCATCACGACGCTGTTGTGGAAGAAGGCCCCTGGCCAGCCCGCCGAGATTTCAGCCCATGCGCGGTGGACCGGCGGCCAGCTGACCGCCCTTGATGACCTGCAGGCGCGCGGGCCCGGGCTGCAGCTGACAGGGCGCACCCTGCTGCGGGCAGGAGAGGTGGCAGGCGTTCAGTTTCCGCATTTCCAGCTGGGGCGCACGGAAGGCACGCTGCTGACGAAATGGCCTGTCAGCCGGGCGCCTGAGCTGCCTTACGTGGTGGCGCTGCAGGCCAATGTGCTGGATGCAAGCCCGCTTTTCGAGACGCGCGCTCCAAATAGCGGGGCACGCAAGCCGCCTGCCACTGGGGCGACCGGGCGCGCCCTGCTGCCCAAGGGGCGCTGGCAGCTCTCGATGGATGTGGGCAAAATCTACTACAAACCCCAGGCTGCCCTTGACGGGGTGCAGGTCAGGGCTTCATGGGACCGCCAGCAGCTGGCCCAGGGTCTGGTGAATATTGCAGGCCCTTACAGGGTGCATGCGGCGATCACGCCTGACCCCAGGCTGCCTGCGGTCAGGCAGCTCAAGGCGGATGGCGATGACCTGGGCGGGCTGTTTGCCACATTGGGCATGACCAGGCGTTTTTCAGGCGGAAAGCTTGAGCTCGACGGGCGTTTCGCGCCCGACCCGCAGGGGGGTGGTGCGGGGCTCGGCCTGGGGCTGCCGCCTTTCAAGGGGCGGCTTATCGTGCGCAACTTCGCGCTCAACAACCCGCCGGGCATCCTGCGCTTCCTGGCCCATCTTTCCTTCGCCCACAGCGACCTGCTGCGCGACAACCGCTTCGGCGGCCTGCAGCTCATAGTGGGGCTGGAGGACCGCGACCGTGTCCTGAAGCTGGCCAACGGCCTGCTGGCCAACCCGATCGTCGGCGGCACGGCGGCAGGGACCATCAACCTGCCCCGCAAATGGCTCGACATTGCCGGAACGATTTCGCCCTTCTACGCGCTCAACAGCCTGCCGGGCCATATTCCGGTCGTAGGCTGGGTTTTTGCCCCGCAGAAGGGCAGCGGGATCCTGGCTGCCACCTATTCGGTCAAGGGGCCGCTGGACAAGCCCAAGATATCGGTCGATCCGTTCACGCTGCTTCTGCCAGGCATTTTGCGCCTTTTGGTCCCGTAATCCATCAGCTAACCTGAAGCGCCCGCAAAGCCGGGGCGCGGCCTGGGCGGCAGGCCAACACGCAACAGGGAGAAGACATGTCACCACCGGGTCCCGACCTGTTCGCGCCTTCAGCCGAGCCCGCTTCCGCGTCTTCAGGGGTAAAGGGGCGCACGGGGTCATCGCGCGCCGCAACCCAGCCCCTGGCGGACCGTCTGCGGCCCGCGCGGCTTGAGGATGTGCAGGGCCAGGAGCACCTGCTGGGCGGGGAGGGCACGATCCGCCTGATGCTGGCCCAGGGCCGGCTGCCGAGCCTGATCCTGTGGGGCGGGCCCGGCTGCGGCAAAACCACCATCGCCCGCCTGCTGGCTGCGGAAGCGGGGCTGAACTTCGCCCAGGTCTCGGCGGTTTTCTCGGGCGTGAGCGATCTGAGAAAAGTCTTTGAGGAAGCGGACCGCCGCCTGGAGGCAACGGGGCGGGGCACGTTGCTGTTCGTCGATGAGATCCACCGCTTCAACCGCGCCCAGCAGGACAGCTTCCTGCCTTACGTGGAGCGGGGCACGGTCGTGCTGGTTGGCGCCACCACGGAAAACCCTTCCTTCACCCTCAACTCCGCCCTGCTGTCGCGTTGTCAGGTGCTGGTGCTCAACCGGCTGGATGACGCAGCCCTTGAAGCCCTGCTGCAGCGCGCTGAGCACGAAGGCGGCGTGGCTTTGCCCGTAACCGATGCGGCGCGCGCCAGCCTGCGGGCCATGGCGGACGGGGACGGGCGCTACCTGCTCAACATGGTTGAGCAGATCCTGCTGTCGCGCCGCGGATCGGACGCGCCACCGCTGGACGACCAGCAGCTGGCCCGCCTGCTGACGCGCAGGCCCGTGCTTTATGACCGCGACCGCGAAGAGCATTACAACCTTATCTCCGCGCTGCACAAATCCCTGCGCGGCAGCGACCCGGATGCCGCCCTGTACTGGTTTGCGCGCATGCTTGAAGGCGGCGAAGACCCGCGCTATATCGCCCGCCGCCTGGTGCGCTTCGCTTCCGAGGATGTCGGGGAGGCGGACCCCACCTCGCTGCCGCTGGCCCAGGCGGCGGCCCAGGCCTATGAGCGGCTCGGCTCGCCTGAAGGGGAGCTTGCGCTGGCGCAGCTTGTCGTGCATCTGGCCGTCGCCTCGAAGTCGAACGCGGTCTATGCGGCCTACAAGGCGGCGCGCAAGCTGGCACGCCAGACAGGCAGCCTCATCCCGCCTGCCCATATCCGCAATGCCACCACCGCGCTCATGCGCGACCTGGGTTACGGCAAGGGCTATGCCTATGACCATGACCGCGAAGACGCCTTTTCAGGCCAGAATTACTTTCCTGACGGCATGCCGCGCGCAACCCTCTACCAGCCGACCGGGCGCGGCTTTGAGGAACGCATTGCCCGACGGCTCGAGATGCTGAACGCGCGGCGTGCCGAGCTGCAGCAGGCCGAGGCGTCCGCAAAAGAGTTAACCCCTGAAAATCCCACCCCTGCAAACCCAGAAGAACCCACAACATGAGTGCACAGGCATGAGCGTAGAACATCGCGTCGTTACCGAGGATGAAGCGGACCTGCGGATCGACCGCTGGTTCAGGCGGCATTATCCCAATCTGACGCAGGGCGCGCTGCAGAAGCTGTGCCGCACCGGCCAGGTGCGGGTGGATGGCGGGCGCGTGCAGACCAATGATCGGCTGATTCCCGGCCAGAGCATCCGCGTGCCGCCCCTGCCTGACCAGAGCCGCCCGCCCCCGCCTCCGCCGCCTGACCCGCTTATGGTCAAGAAGATCCAATCCATGATCCTGTACCAGGATGATGATCTGATCGTGCTCAACAAGCCTTCCGGCCTAGCAACCCAGGGCGGGCCCGGCATCACGGAGCATGTTGACATGATGCTGGAAGGCCTGCGCCCGCCAGGCGGCGACAAGCCGCGCCTGGTGCACCGGATCGACCGCGATACTTCAGGCCTGCTGCTGGTGGCGCGCACGCCTGGGGTTGCCGCCAAGCTTGCGGCGGGGTTCCGGGGGCGCGATATCGGCAAGACCTACTGGGCGATCGTGGTGGGGCGGCCGCAGCCTGCCGAGGGGATCATCGACCAGCCGCTCGCCAAGGTGGGGGCCGGCGGCGCCTCCATGATGGTTGCGGCCCAGCGCAATGACGAGGATGCCGTCTCGGCCAAGAGCTCTTACGAGACCGTGGATTCAGCGGCGCGCAAGTTCAGCTGGCTGTCCCTCTCGCCGCTGACCGGGCGCACCCACCAGCTGCGCGTGCATTGCGAAAGCCTGGGCACGCCGATTCTGGGCGACCCGCGCTACGGCGGCAAGGCAGCCCATCCGGACGGCTTCACCGACCGGCTGCACCTCCACGCCCGTGAGCTGGACCTGCCGCATCCATCAGGCGGGCGGCTGAAAGTGACCGCGCCGCTGCCTGCGCATATGCAGGAGACATTCCGCCAGCTCGGTTTCGTGCCCGGCCCGACGCCCGAGCCCGTACGCACGCTCTGAGGGGGGCGGGTTGCCCAGGTGCCGGGTTGAACGCGGCGGCCTGAAATGCTGAAGCTGAAACTGACGCAAGTCGCAAGTGACGAGAGGAGGGGGCATGAAGAAACTTCTTGGAGGGATGATCGTCCTCGTTCTGGGCGTGCTGGGGCTGGATATCGGCCTGCACGCGCTCATCAGCCCCGCGGCCCTGCAGCTGCGGGTGGCGCGCATTCTCCAGGCCCAGACCGGGCTGCAGATGAAGGTGGAGAAATCCGGCTTCCAGTTCCTGCCGTGGCCTGCCTTCCGCTTTGAGGGCGTCACGCTGGCGCGCCCGGGCTGCAGCCCGCTTGCCACGGCCCAGCGCATTCAGGGCGACATCGCCTTCATGCCCCTGCTGAAGCGCGAAATCAGCCTCCATGAGCTGAAGACCCATGAGGTCTGGATCAATGCCGCCCCCCAGGGACAGCCGGACCAGGCGCAGTGCGGGTGGGCCGCTCCCATGGTTGCTTCCGCCGCACCCGTTTCCGCGCAGGCTGCCGCCGGTCAGCCGGTCCAGGCCCCCGGTTCAGGCCCTGTGCTTTCCGTTCTCTCGAGTTCCGCGCCGCAACGCCTGCGCGCCTGGTGGAAATTCTCCCTCGACAGCCTGCGGATGAACGGGACGCGCGTGCAGTGGGGCGCTCAGCCCGGCAATAGCCCTGCCCCGGCGACCATGCAGGATTTCGGAGCGGCGCCTGCGACCCTGCTGCTGGACCATGTGCAGGTGACCTCCCTGCAAAGCGCCTCACCCTGGCTGGAAGCCTCTGGCAGGCATAGTGGTGTTCCCTTCAGCCTTAAGGGCCATGTCGGGCCGTGGGCCGCTTTCCTGCCGGGCAATGCCAGCAGTGCCGCGCCCTGGGCTTTCAGCCTGGACGGGCAGGCGGGCAAGAGCGCAGGGGAACGCGCAACGCTGGAGGGGCATTTTGCAGACGTTGCCGCCCTGGCAGGGCTGCACATGGCCCTGCAGGGCCAGGTGCAGTCCGGCGAGGAGCTGGGCCACCTGCTTGCAGCCCCGGCCCTGTCGCGTGGGCAGGTGGGGTTGCAGGGCCTCAAGGGCAGCCTGCTCCTGACCGAGCAGGAGGGCGCGCAGGGCGAAGGGACCGGTTTCCTGCAGCGCCTGCGCCAGCTGCCATCCCGCATGGCCCCGTCGAAAGTGAAGCTTTCCCTTGCCCGCCTGGTCCTCCAGGCCCCTTCAGGCGCAGGCGGGTTCTGGCCTGCCCATGAAGTGCTGACAGGCAACGGTCTGCAGCTTGACGCCCCCGCTGCCACCGCCCCGCTGACGCTTGACGGCGCGGTACAGTTCCAGCCGGAGACCGCGCAGCAGACAGGCCCGGACCCCTGGGCGTTTCAGATGAAATTCGCCTCCCTCCAGCAGGCCGCAGCGGCCTGGCGCATTCTCACCGGTCAGCCGGACACGGTGGCCCAAGGGACTGTTGGGGTGAGCCTGAATGCCCATCAGGGAGACAAGGGGCGCCTGCAGCTTACAGGCAATGTCGGTTTGCCCACCGATGTGCGGGTTGCGCTGGTCGCGCCTCAGCTGGGGGAAATCGTTCATGACTTTGACGGACAGGGACAGGTGAAGCTCACCCGGGCTGATGCGCCTGGCGGGCTTTCCGTTTCCGTTGATGGGCTGACCTTCAGGAGCCGTGAAGCGAGCGGGACGGGCACAGGCGCGGTCCAGCACCTGCTGCAGCCTCATCCGGCGCTGAATGTGGCGCTGAATTTCAGCACGCTGGATGGCACGGCCTTGTGGGACGGTTGGCGCCACTTTCCGGACGCCCCCCAACCTGCGCCGGACAAGCAGGCTGACGCTTCTGTCAATTCCGCAGCGTCCGGTCCCGCTGGTTCTGAGTCCGCTGATTCCGGGAAGCCCTGGCGCCGTTTCCTGCAGGACTGGACGGCAACCGGTCATCTTGCCGCCGCAACCCTCAAGCTGCCTGAAGTTACCTATCAGGACGTCGTGGCTGATTTCAGGAGCGGTGACGGCCGTCTGGTCATTGATCCGCTGAGCGCGCGGCTGGATGGCACGCCCCTTTCAGGCAGCCTGGCCCTGCAGCTGGGGCCCCAGGGCGTGCATTTCGACCTCAAGGCCGCCCCTCTTGCGGTGCCTGCTGGGCTGGTACTGGAGGGGCTGGGCTGGGGCGACCTGGTGCAGGGCACCCTCCGCCTGGCCGGACAGGTGAGCGGGCAGGGCCATGACGTCCGTCAAGCCGTTGGCTCGCTGAACGGCACGATGGGCTTCGGCGTGGTGGATGGCCGTCTGGACGGTCACCTGCTGGCCCCTCTCGCCGGGCCGGCTGCAGAGCTGGTGAAGGTGAAGCCCACGCTGGGGCTGCGCTGCCTGGCCGCGCGCACCAGCTTTCATGAGGGGGCGGGCAGCCTGACCGGCCTCGTGCTGCAGGCAGGACATTTCCTGGTGACCGGCAAAGGCACGTTTACCCCAGGTGGCGCGGTCGATTTCAGCCTACAGCCCCATATAAGGGTGGCCGGCACGCAGATTTCAGCGCCGGTCCAGCTTAAGGGCACCTGGGACAGGCCTGAGATCTCCCTGAGCGGCGGCAGCGCGGCCGGGGCGGCAGGCATGAACGGGGGTCCGTCAGGAGGCGTGCACCAGCTCGATATCGGCGGGGCGCCTGCTGAAACGGATCACTGCCATGACGGCCTGCAGGCGGCCCTGGGCATGGTGCCGCCCCTGTCGCCTGCGCATGGGGGTGGTCACGGCGGGCAGGAAGACCTGCTGCGGGCCCTGGGAATCGGGAGCGGAAAATGACGGCAGCCCTGAAGCGGATCTGGAAGAACGTCACGGTCGAGCCGGGGGAGGAAGAGGGCACATGGGGCCCGCTTCTCGACGGCAGCCCGGTGCGCCTGCCCAGCCGCAAGCGCCTGCAGGTCCGCTCGCGCCCGCTGGCCGAAGCGCTGGCTGAAGAATGGGGCGGCGTGCCCATGGGCAAGGAGGTGCGCCCTGATGACCTGCCGCTGACGCGCATCAGCGGCAACATGATCGACCGCATCGGCCCTGAGCCGGAAGCCACCCGCGCGCGCCTGCTGCCTTTCGGGCGCGATGATACGGTCTGTTACCGCAATGAGGGGCAGGACCGCGCCCTGCTTGACCGCGTGCTGGGCTGGGCGGAGAAGAACGGTCTGCACCCTGCCGCCACGGAAGGGCTGATGCCCCTGGAGCAGCCCGAGGCCTACATGCAGGCCCTTGCCGCCAGGCTTGCGCCCATGGGGGCTGAAGAGCTGGCGGCCCTGGGCGTCATGGCGCCCGCCATGGGCAGCCTGCTGCTGCCGCTTGCCGTGATGGACGGCGCGCTGACGGTCGAGGAAGCCGCCCGGCTGGCCAGTGCGGAAGAACTGCACCAGATGCAGGTGAACGGCCATGATGAGGATCTGGCCGCCCAGCTGGCGCGCCGGGAAGAAGACGTGCGGGAAGCCAAGCGGTTTCTCGACCTGGCCCGCAGCGCTCGACCTGGTTGAAGCCGGGCGGGGGCTCAGGGTTACGGCCTGAGGTTCTGAGGGGCCTCAGTCAGCGTCCAGCGGTGCCATGATGCTGACAGCCGCGGTGGCGGCGATGCCTTCTTCCCGCCCCGTGAAGCCCAGGCGTTCGGAAGTCGTGGCCTTGATGGAGATCCGCCCCACCGGCACCTGCAGGAGCTCGGCCACCCGTTCGCGCATGGCCTGGGCATGGGGGCCGATCTTGGGGCGTTCACAGATGAGGGTCAGGTCGGCATTGACCAGCATGCCGCCCTTGCTGCGGATCAGTTCTCCCGCATGGACCAGGAAACGAGCAGAATCCATGTCGCGCCATTTATTGTCGCTGGGGGGGAAATGCCGCCCGATATCGCCTTCAGCCAGGGCGCCGTAAATGGCGTCGCACAGGGCGTGAAGGCCGACATCGGCATCTGAATGGCCTGCCAGCCCCTTCTCATGCGGGATCTCGACGCCGCAGATGATGAGCTTGCGCCCCTCGGCAAAGGCGTGGACGTCATATCCCAGCCCCACCCGCGGCAGGAGCGGGCGCTGTTGCGCGCTCTGGTCCTGCTTGGGGTCAGGGGCTTGGTCGGCGAGAATGCGTTCAAGGCGCATCAGGTCCTCCGGAACGGTCAGTTTGATGTTGTCTTCCGAGCCCATGACGACCGCCACTTCATGGCCCGCCTGCTCCAGCAGAGCGGCGTCGTCGGTCGGCAGGGGCGCGCTGGTGCCCGCCGAAAGGGCATCCTGGGCCTGCTGGTGCAGCTGGCAGTGCAGGTCATGCAGCAGGGGGAAGGAGAAGCCCTGCGGCGTCTGGGCGCGCCAGAGATGGGCGCGGGGAACGGTTGCGGTGATGATCCCGTCTTCATCAACGCGCTTGAGCGTGTCGCTGACCGGCAGGGCCGGGATCACGCCGGAATGGCTCTGCAGGGCCCCCAGCACGTCTTCGATCACGCGGGGCGGCACGCAGGGGCGCGCGCCATCATGGACCAGGACCAGCTCAGGCGGCTCGTCAAGGGCGGCCAGCGCCTGCAGCCCGGCCCGCACGCTGTCATGGCGCTCAGCCCCGCCGGGCACGGGCGGCAGCACGTCAAGCCCCCCGAGCGCTTCAGCCAGGAGCGGGTCGCTGCCGACGGGCTGCACGAAATCGACAAAGGGCAGCAGGGCCAGCGCTGCGCGGCGGATGACGGGCTGGCCGCCGAGCTCCTGAAACTGTTTGCTGGCCTGCGGGGTGGGTGCTGAATCGGGCTGGGCTGAGGTGAGGTCAGCGGCGAAGCGGCGCCCGCGCCCTGCGGCCAGGAGAAGGGCGGCTGTCCGCCTGCGCGGTGCGGTGGGGGCAGTCAAGGCAAAGCTTACCTTTCAGATCAGGTCAGGGCGGGGTTCAGCGTAAGGGCAAAGGGTATCGGAACTCTGAAGGGAGGTCTGCCGGCGTTGGCTCAGTGGACCATGCCGCCATGATGGGGGCTGTCGAGGCTGAAGACCGGAATGTCGACCTTGAAGCATTCGCCCGAGCCGGGAAGAAGCATGTGGAACTGCCCATGCATGATCCCGGTGGGGGTGGGGAGTTCCGTGCCGGAAGTATATTCGAAACTGTCGCGCGGCCGGATGACGGGCTGCTCATCCACCACGCCTTCCCCGTACACGTGCCGCACGCCGCCCTGTCCGTCCACGATGGTCCAGTCGCGCCCCAGGATCTGCACGCTTTCATCGCCGTCATTTTCGATCGTGACATGGTAAAGCCACTGGTGGCGGCGTTCTTCCAGGCTGGACTGGTCCTCCAGCCAGAAGGTCCGCACGCTGACGCGGATGTCCCCGGTCGTTTCGACGAAGCAGAAAGAAAGCTCCGGCAGATCGATATCGGTGGTGTCCAGGTCTTCGAACTCGAAGAGGGAGGGAAAGGATTTCTCTGACATGCCTCTCTATCTAGAATCATCCGCTCCTTTTGTCAGTCCGTTTGTTGGCGGTTGTTTCGGGGCCTTTCCCGCAAGGCGCGGCAGGCAGGAATCTCTCGCTGCGGCAGGGCTCTGGAACATGAGAAAATTTTCAGAAAGGCGAATAGTTTTTCGCATGCGGGCCGATATTCTGTAAGCTTGCCTGACGGATCCTGCGCGGGCTGGTGGCTGCGGCTTCATGTCCTGCCCCTCTTGCAGTGACCGTTTTTTCAGGAGATGTCCCATCATGACGGCAAAAACCTCCCCCAGCGACAAGGCCTCCAACCCTGTGCCCGGCGCGGGCCGCACCCCCCAGCCTGCCCAGAGCAGCGAGGAGGCGCAGATCAAGGCCACTGAGCGCGCTGACGCGCTGGCAGCCGAGCAGAATGCCGAGGTGCAGGACGTGGCGGAAGCCGAGGTCGCTGCTGAAGCTGAAGTTCAGGATACCGCCATGATGGATGGCGATGTCGGCATGCGCTGAGCGGTCCTATCTGTTGGCGCGCGTCCTGGCTGCGGGGTTGCAGAAGGGCGCGCGCGAAAGCTATAAAGGCTTCTGCAGCATGGAAGCGCCGCACGGCAGGCGCGAGTGCTGTCTGAGCGGATGTAGTTCAATGGTAGAACGGCAGCTTCCCAAGCTGCATACGGGGGTTCGATTCCCCTCATCCGCTCCAATGCTGCCTTCAGGTCAGCTCAGCCCCGGCGCATGATACCCAAGCACGTCGACCGGCAGGTCTGAAAACAGCCCTGGGACCGGGCGGCTGAAAACTGAAAATCTGTTCCTGGCTTTTCCGGTATCCTGCGCCTTTTGCGGGACGTTAAGGTTTTATTTGTAATTCCTGAATGTTTTTCCCCGCAGAACCGTTCTGGCAAATGCAGCGGATGATCCAGAAGAATATCTTCGCAGCCGGCGGAGGTCTTTTTCTGGATTTCTTTTTGTCAGGCGCAACAGCAGCACTTGCAGCAGGGCGTTTTTGAAGGGATACCCTGCCCAGACGAAACTTTTCAGAGGGAAGAGATGAAGCTGAGACGGAAAAAAGCCAAGCCCATTACCTTGAAAGACGTCACGATCATTGATGATAGCAAGCTCCGCAAAGCCATTACGGCAGCCGCGCTTGGCAATGCGATGGAGTGGTTTGATTTCGGCGTCTACGGCTTTCTTGCCAACGCGCTGGGCAAGGTCTTTTTCCCTGAAGCCTCACCGGGCGTGCAGCTGGTCGCAACGCTGGCCACTTTCTCGGTGCCTTTTCTCATCCGGCCGCTGGGCGGGCTGTTTTTCGGGCGGCTCGGCGACAAATACGGCCGCCAGAAAATTCTCGCCATCACGATCATCATCATGTCCATCAGCACGTTTTCCATCGGGCTGATCCCCTCTTACGCCATGATCGGGGTGTGGGCGCCGATCATGCTGCTGCTCTGCAAGATGGCCCAGGGGTTCTCGGTCGGCGGGGAATATACCGGTGCCTCGATCTTCATCGCCGAGTATTCCCCTGACCGCAAACGCGGCTTCATGGGCAGCTGGCTGGAGTTCGGCTCCATCGCCGGTTACGTGCTGGGGGCCGGGGTGGTGCTGCTGATCACAGCGCTCATCGGCGAGCAGGGGCTCGACAGCTGGGGCTGGCGCCTGCCGTTCTTCCTGGCCTTTCCGCTGGGGGTGATCGGGCTCTACCTGCGCCATGCACTGGAGGAGACGCCGGCCTTCCAGCAGCATGTCGAAACCATGGAGCAGGGCGACCGCGAAGGCCTGCAGGACGGGCCCAAGATCTCCTTTGGCGAAGTCGTGCGCAAGTATTGGAGAAGTTTTCTCTGCTGCATCGGCGTCGTGATTGTCACCAACGTCACGTATTACATGCTCCTGACCTATATGCCGAGCTATCTTTCGCACAGCCTGGGCTATACCGAGGAACAGGGCGTTCTGATCATCATCGCCATCATGATGGGCATGCTCTTCATCCAGCCTGTCATCGGCCTGCTCAGTGACCGTTTCGGCCGCCGGCCTTTCGTGATCGGCGGCAGCATCGCGCTGTTTCTGCTGGCTGTGCCGGCCTTCAGGCTGATCGACAGCGGGCTGCAGCCGCTCATCTTCAGTGGCCTGCTGGTCCTGGCGGTGATTCTCAACTGCTTCACCGGGGTCATGGCTTCGAGTCTGCCGGCCATGTTTCCAACCCAGGTGCGCTTCAGCGCCCTGGCGAGCGCTTTCAACATTTCCGTGCTTATCGCAGGCCTGACGCCCACCGTGATCGCCTGGCTGGTGGAAGTGACCTCCAACCTGATGATGCCGGCCTATTATCTGATGGCTGTTGCCGCTATCGGTATCGTCACCGGGCTTGCCATGCGCGAGACGGCCAACAAGCCCCTGCGCGGCGCGGCGCCAGCGGCCTCCGACATTGAGGAGGCCAAGGAGATCCTCAAGGAGCATCATGCCAGCATCGAGCAGCAGATCGAGGATATCGAGGCTGAAATCACCCGGCTGGAGGCGCAGCGCCGCCGCCTGATCGACCAGCACCCCAGGATCGAGGCCTGAGCGAACAGCCCGGGGGGAGTAACGGAACAGAAACGGAAGCGGAGGGAAGGCGGATGTCAGAGCGGGAGCCGAAAGAGGGCGCAGTACGGTCGGAGGCAGGGGGGATGAAAGGCCTCCGGATCGGGGTGGATGGCTTCAACCTGGCGCTGAAGCATGGCACCGGCATCGCCACCTATGCCCGCACCCTGTGCCGCACCATTGAAGCGCAGGGCGGCAGGGTGGATCTGATCTACGGCGTCGGGCTGGACCGCAGCGTTCCCGAGCGCCTGCGCGAGACCATTTTCTTCGACAGCCTGGAAGATGCCCCTCTGCCGCGCAGGCCGCGCCTGCCCAGCCCGGCCTGGTTCAGGGAAACCTTCCAGCATCTCAAAGGCCATGTGGCCATCCCCATTCCCGAAACCCCGGAAGTGGAGAAACGGCCCCTGGCAGGCAAGGTGCCGCCCCATGACCGCATCTTCAATGTGCCGTCCCTGTTCCGGGCTGCGAGCGGGTTTTTCAAGACAACGGGGAAGTTTCTCAAGATCGCCAATCCCGGTGGCATTGACGTCATGCACTGGACCTACCCGCTGCCGATCGAGATGCTCAATGCCCGCAATGTCTACACGATCCACGATGTCGTGCCGCTGACGCTGCCTTATTTCACCCTCGACAACAAAACCCAGCATCGCCGCCTGCTCGAGGCGCTGGTCAGGCAGGCCGATGCGCTGGTGACGGTGTCGGAGCATGCGCGCGGCGAGATCGCGGGGCTGTTTCCGGCGGCCGCGCCCAAGCTGCACAATTTCCACCAGGCCATCGACCTGACGGACCGCGAGGAGAAAAGCGCCTTTCCCTCCCGTGAAGTGGTCAGCAAATTCTTCGGCCTCGAGCCCGGGGGGTATTTTCTCTATTACGGCGCGCTGGAGCCCAAGAAGAATATCGGCCGCCTGCTGGAAGCCTACCTGGCCTCTTCATGCACCACGCCGCTCGTCATCGTCGGCTCGCGCAGCTGGAAGGCGGAAGGGGAGCTTGCCCTGCTGCCCCAGGGGCTGGAGAGCGGGCGGATCAAAAAGCTGGAATATCTCTCTGCCGCCCATCTTGCCGATGTGGTCAGGGAAGCCAAGGCGGTCATCTTTCCCTCCATTGCCGAAGGCTTCGGCCTGCCAGCGGTGGAAGCCATGGCCTTCGGCACGCCGGTGCTGACCTCAGCGGAAGGGGCGCTGGCCGAAGTTGTTGGGGAAGCGGCGCTGAAGGTGGACCCCTACGACGTCCAGGCGCTCTCAAAGGGCATGGAGCGCCTGGAAAGCGATGCGGCCCTGCGCGAAGACCTGCGCCGCAAGGGGCCTGAGCAGGCCCGCAGGTTCAACGCCGCGCACTATGGCGCGCGTCTGCAGCAGCTCTACCGCGACCTGCTGAAACGCTGAGCCCCTGGCTTACTGTACTTCACTGGCTGCTTTCCCCAGACAGACGTGATTAGGCGGGCGCTGCGCTGTCACTGAGGGCTTTGAGAACCTCTTGGGGACGGATGGGCAGGCGGCGGACCCGTGCGCCGACAGCGGCATGGATGGCATTGCCGATCGCAGGGGCGACGAGCGTGACGCCAGGCTCACCCAGACCTGTCGGCGGGTAGGGCGTTTTGAGAAAGGCGATGTCGAGCGCCGGCGTTTCGCTGATGCGCAGGGGCGTGTAGGTGTCGAGATTGCGCGCCGCGATATTGCCATGGCGGATTTCGGTGCCCTCATGCAGCGCCATGCTCACGCCCCACAGGGCCGCCCCCTCGCACTGGGCACGCGCGCCGTCCTCATTGACGATGGTGCCGGCATCCAGCACCAGCCACAGCTTGCGGCAGGTGACCACGCCTGTCCTGCGGTCGACATGCACCAGGGCTGCCGTGGCGCCCCAGGTGGGCATCTCGCGTGACTGGCCGTAACCGCTGGCGATACCGATCCCCGTATCAGGCGGCAGGTCGCGGCAGGGCCAGCCGATCCTTTCTGCCAGCGCCTTGAGCACAGCTGCCTGCCGGCTGGCCCCGCCGACCGCATCAGGCGGACCGCCTGCATTGGGGCCAACGGGCAGCAGCATCGACAGCCGGAATGCCACCGGGTCGCAGCCTGCCATGAGAGCGGCTTCATCCATGAAGGATTCCAGCGCCCAGTTGGTCCAGCCGGGCCCGACCGAGCGCAGCCAGCCCGGGCGGATGGTCTTCTGGGTCAGGTCATTGCAGATCGCGCGCAGGCGGTAGGGCCCGACTGTGTACCAGGGCTCGGCCCCGCCGACGCTGTCGGGGTCGTAAAGGCCATTCACCCCGTGGAGAAGCCCCTTGTCATCAGGCACCAGCGCCTTGCTGGGCCAGCCGGTGACGGTCGTGTAGGCCATGGCTGAAAGGCGGCGGGTTTCAGGGTCGAGGGCCGCCGTGAGGCGCTGGAGCGAAGGGGCACGCACCGAGTCGAACTTCATGTCGTCTTCGCGCGTGAAGATCAGCTTCACGGGCCGCCCGCCCAGCTGGCGGGAAGCCAGGACGGCCGGCAGGATGTAGTCCCCGTTGAGACGCCGGCCGAAGCCGCCACCCAGAAAATAGGTTTTCATGACGATGCGCTGCGTCACTTCGCCTGCGGGGATGCCGAGCGCCTGGGCGATCTGGGGCATGATGAGCTTCTGGGCCTGGCAGCCTGTATGGATCTCCCACACGCCCTCGCTGTTGCGGTGGGCCAGGCAGTTGACCGGCTCCATGGCGAAATGAGCCACCGGTTGCGTCCAGTATTCGCGTTCGAGCTTGTGGGGGGCCTGCTCAAGCTGGTGGCTGAGTTTCGGCCCGCCCCATAGCACGATGGTCCCGGCCTTGCGGTCATTGCAGAGCTCCTGGGCGCGGTGGGCGATATCGGCTTCTGAAACGTCAGCGGTCGGCCCGGGTTGCCAGTGAACCCTGATGCAGGCGCTGGCACGCAGGGCGGTCGGCCAGCTGTCGGCCAGGACGATCGCCCAGCCTTCAAAGCCGTTTTCAGGATCATTGATCTGCAGGGTGCCGTGATAGCCCTTGAGGCTGCGGGCCTGGCTGTCGTCAAGCGAGAGGATGCGCGCGCCGTAGCGGGTGGGCGGCAGGAGGGGGCGGGCGTAAAGCTGGCCGGGCAGGCGGGCGTCGATGCCGTAGCGGGCAGCACCTGTCACCTTGGGGGGGATGTCCAGGGCGGGCAGGGAACGGCCCGTTTGGGGCGGAGCGACAGGCGGCAGCTTCAGGGCCGCCAGCTCCTCAGCCGTGTAGCCCATCTGCAGCCCGGGCCTGGCGCAGGCTGCGACGATCTCACCGAAGCTCATCGCGCGCCCCCCGCAGCTGACCTGGCCGTCCGCGACCGTGCAGGCCTGTGGCGCAGCGTTGAGAAGCGGGGCTGCAAGGCGGGTGAGCATCAGGCGCGCCGCAAGGCCTGCCTGGCGGTAAGGGACCCAGCCGCTCCAGACCGAGCGCGAGCCGCCGGTTGCATACCAGGGCCAGAATCTCTGCTCCGTATCCACCTGGATGATGCGGACCCGGTTCCACGGCATGCCCATTTCATCAGCCAGCACGGAGGCCAGCGCCGTGCCGACATGCTGGCCCATCTCGGCGCGGGCGATGTTGACGTCAAGCCAGCCGTCGCTGTGGAGAACGCACCACAGGTTGGGGGTCAGCTCCGAAGCCTGCGCGGAGGCCCCCCCGAGCCTTTCGGGAAGGGGCGGCAGAACGATTTCCGCTTTCGCGCAGGTGGGGAGAAAGCCGAAGGCGAGGCTGCCGCCCGCGGCTTCAAGCAGGAACTGCCGGCGTGACAGGGAACGGGGGGAACGGGGTCTGGGCGGCACGGGCAGGCTCTTCCGGTTGAAGGATCAAGGTGCGGGATGATAAGGATTAACGGGACGCTGTGCCAGCGATGTCTCCCAGCGATGTCTCTAAGCTGAATCCGACCCTGTATCCGGCTGGGCAGCATTGGGGAGAAGAGGAGATCAGATGACGGATTATGACCGCAAGTACCGGCGCTGGCGCAAGGGGCGGCTGGACTGCCTAGCATGGGATTATTTCGCCCAGGCCACGCCTGAGGAAAGGCGGCAGCAGGGCCTGTTCCAGAAGGTTCTCAAAAAACATGCCGGTGCCCGCTTCGACGGGGACTGCTTTGTGTCGGAAAAGGCCGAGATCTATACGGACCGCCTGGTTCTCGGCCCCAAGAGCTTCGTCTGCGGCGGGGCCATCATCCGCCATAATTTCGAGGCCGGAGAGGATTGCTGCATCGGCAGCTACTGCCACATCGCCGGCAAGGTGAAGCTGGGCTCCTTTGTCATGATGGGCGGGGGAAGCTGCATTTTCGGCTTCAACCACGGCATGGAACCTGACAGCATCATGGGCAAGCAG
This sequence comes from Oecophyllibacter saccharovorans, assembly GCF_006542375.1. Lineage (GTDB taxonomy): Bacteria > Pseudomonadota > Alphaproteobacteria > Acetobacterales > Acetobacteraceae > Oecophyllibacter > Oecophyllibacter saccharovorans. The sequence goes on from NZ_CP038143.1 coordinate 1,438,684, forward strand.
CCCTGTCATGAGGAAGGCGTGGTGATCGGCAATGACTGCTGGATCGGGGCCAATGCCACCATCGTGGACGGCGTGACGCTGGGCGACCACTGCATCGTGGCTGCGGGCGCGGTGGTCACCAGGAGCTTTCCCGACTGGTCGGTGATCGGCGGCGTACCGGCACGGCTGATAAAGCGCCGCCGTCCTGAGGGGACGCCTTCCTTCATGGGGGGATCTCCAGAAAAGAAAGAGCCCGCGGATCCTGCCCCGGAACCGACAGATTCGGCAGATATACCCGTTGAGGTTGCAGGGGAAGGGTCAGAGGAAGAACCTGGAGGTGCAGATGAAAATCCGGGGTCTTCCGTATCAGACAGGGGTGACCTGTCGGCAGAGGAGGCAACGGATTGAGGCTCTGACCTGCCTTGGTCACAGGAGCGGCCCCGGTGTGAGCAGGGCTGGTAGTGGCTGGGGATTTTTCGTATCGTAAAAGGCGCTTTCCCCTGCCATTGAGGGGCTGCGGTGTGCAGAAGGGGTCCTGCAACACCTTTCAGAGAAGAAAGCGTTAGCCTAAGCAAGAAAGCGTAAGAATGATGAGCGATCAGAGTCTTCCGGCCGAAACCGTTGAGCCAAAAAAAGATAATGTTCTGGAGGCGGAAGAGGTCATAGAGGTCGGCCGCTATCTACTCTCTCATTATCCCATCAATCCCGAAAGTGTGGTGGTCGTGTTCGCTTCAGCCGGTGCACGACTGGCTGGCGGGCTGGAGGAGTTCAAGGGTTCGCTGAGGCGGTTCGGCATTTCCATGCTTTTCGTGCGCGACAAGGATGCCTCCTATTATCAGGAGCCCGAAGTCGAAGAGATGTTCAGAAAGGTTGCCGAAATGGTACAACCTTACAAAAACGTCGCGGTCATGGGAGAATCAATGGGCGGTTCGGGCGCGCTTATCTTCCCGAGATACTGCGACAAAGTCGATCGTACCCTGGCTTTTTCCCCCCTCTACAGTTTCGGCTTCCCCTATAACAGGTTCAATGGGGGCTGGGCCAATGAACGTATTCCTCGTCTGTGGGCCTTTGATTCTGACGACATGAAAGCGCGGGCCAGCAGTGTGCTGATTTACGGGGTGCGGCCCTGGCAGGACATGCCCCATGCCGGCATGTTCGCGCTGCAGGGCTATCAGGTACTCATGGTCAAGGAGTGCGGTCATCAGGTTGCCGGGCATCTGAAGAAAGGGACGGACACCAATTATCTGATCCCGCTGCTGGAGCGCTTCCTGGATTTCAGCGCCGAATTCAACGAGGAGGGCGTGCGGCCCCTTCTGGCGCCCGTGCTGACGGTACTGGGTCGGGAAGAGAAAGAGTGGAAATATGAGGGCACGATGAAGCGCGAGCATACCCGGGTGGGTATGCTGCCCCTGCCGCCCATCCCGGAGGGACTGGTGGATCTGGGACAAGGGCGCCCGGCCGATCAGAGCTCGCTCAGTGATTACTCCAAGGCGCCCACAACCCAGGAAGATGCCGCGCGCGCCCTCATGACAGAAACGCCGGAATTCTATGCTTTCCATACCAACCTGGAAAACCAACCCTGGTGGATGGTTGATCTGGGAGAGGGCGCGAAAGTCGAGGAAGTGCGCATCTATAACCGGATTGACAACAACTCCGTTGAACGTGGCCTGCGTTTTGCCATTGAGACACTCGTGGATGGTGAGTGGCAACTTCTGTTCGAGAAGAACAATTACAAGCTGTTCGGCGGTATTGACGGCCATCCCTTCAGCTGGCGCCCTGAGCAGCCCATGAGAATCAGGAAACTTCGCATCCGTTCTCTGGAAGACGAAAATTTCATGCACTATCAGAAGATAGAAGTGCTGGGAAAGAGACGCGTAAGAGCAACCGTGTTTACGCCCGTCCGTAAGATATGGAAGGGCCTGTTTGGAAGGAGTTCCAGGAAATAAGGCACTTTATTGCCGCAGTAACCCGTCTCAATGGTCTATTAGTGAAAAGTAAATTTCCGACGTAATATTGACACAAACTCAATTGATTTTCCCCGACACCTATTCTGTTGTGCGATGATAATTCTGAATTCCTGTTCAGCATTCAGCAGAATGGGTCCTGCTTGACTTCCCGAGAAAAGCCAGTCTAGGGGAGAGGGGTTTTAAGACAGAGGTCGGCATCGCCCCTCATGACAGCTGCGTGGAAGATTTGAAATCAGGGTGCCAGCCCACAGCGGGTCTGGACAATTCTGGGCAATGGAGAAGGCATTCACGTTATGGTCCTGTGCAAAGGCAGTGCGAAAAAGCGTGTAAAACTGCTTGTGGCAGCTATGGCTTTCGGAAGTCTGGGTGCCTGCAAGAGTTTGCCTGACAGTGGACCCACGGCCAGCCATATTCTCAAGGTCTACAAGAATCCCAAGAAAAACCTGGTCGGTTTCGGCATGGTGGATCTGAGCCCTGACCTGCTGACCCTCATGGCTATGGAACGTCCTGCGCCCTTTGCAGCCCTGCAGGGAAGCCGTTACCAGAGTGGCAATGATGCGATCGGGCCGGGCGATACGCTGCAGATCTCCATCTACGAGATGGGCAATGGGCTGTTCGGGGGCGGGGGCACCAATGCCAGTGGCCGCGCCGAAGCCTCCGGGATGCTGGGCGGGGCCGCCAACTCCTCCAGCTCGCTGGGCATCCTGTCCAGCGCCTCGCCGCCGGCTGAGCATACCGGCAGCACCGCGACGCTCACCAACCTGCCTCCCATGGTGGTCAGTCACCAGGGAACCATCACCCTGCCTTATGTTGGCACGTTCAAGGTGGCGGGGCGTATGCCCGAGCAGGTGGCATCCCAGATCCAGTCGGCTCTGTCGCGCAAGTCCCAGGCGCCCCAGGTGCTGGTGCGCCTTGTGGACGGGGTGAGCAACTCAGCCATCGTCTATGGCGAGGTCAAGCGTCCGGGTCGTGTCGCGCTGACGCCGAATCATGAAAGCCTGCTGGATGTCGTGGCCCTGGCGCAGGGCACGCTCTATCCGTCCGAAGACCTGATGCTGCGCCTTACGCGCGGGCGCCATATCATCCAAGTGCCGATGAGCCTGATCGAGCATTATCCCAGCCAGAATATCCAGATACGCCCCGGCGACAGGCTGGAGGTCTACTACCAGCCCCGCACCTTCACGGTCTTCGGCGCGGCCGGCAAGGTGAGCGAGGTGCCCTTCAAGGTGCCGCAGCTTTCATTGACCGAAGCCATTGCGCGCGTTGGCGGGCCGAACAATTCCTGGGCCAACCCACGCGCTGTCTATCTGCTGCGTTTTGAGGACAACCACCTGGTGCGGCGTCTGGGGTTGCGCGCATCCGACACCGCGCCTGTGACGCCCATTCTCTACCGCATCAACATGATGAACCCTGGGAGTTACTTCCTGGGCCAAAAATTCGCCATGAAAAACAAGGACATGCTTTACTTCTCCAATGCGCCTGCCGACGAGTTCTACAAGCTTTTCGGTCTGATCAGCACCATCATCCAGCCCGGTATCACCGCCGGTATGATGGCGCGCTAATACACCGTCAGCTTCGCGCCACCCCCAGTGGCAGAAGGGCCGGCAAAGCTGCCGCCAGGAAAAAGGAAGTAAGGCCTCCCTATGACAGATACGTCTCATGAACAGCTTTCAGGCCCTCAAGAGCAGGTCGCTTTCCAGCATGATGCCCATCTCGTGCCTCCTGGCACGCAAATCGGCCATGGCGGAAAGCTTGAGGAAGCGCGTGAGCTGTTCCTGAAGGCCTGGGACACCCTGAAGAAATATCTGAAGGAACATCCGGGGCTGGTCTGGATGGTGATCGTCCCCAACATCATTTACGGCATCTATCTCTTCGGCATTGCGAGCCCGCAATACATTTCCGAGACGCATTACATGGTCCGTGGCGCGCGGCTGAGTGCGGGGCTGGGCACGCCGCTCGGCATCATGATGCAGACGGGTGAAGGCGGCGTGACGAGCGAGAACACGTTTGCCGTCCAGGATTACATGATCTCGCGCGATGCCATGAACCTGCTGATGAAGCGGGAAAACCTGGCGAAGGTCTACAACCGGGCCGGCGCGGATTTCATGGCACGTTACCCCAACTGGCACTCGCATGAGAACGATGTCACGCTCTACAAATATTACAAAGGGCATGTGATCTCGAAGATCGATTCGGAAACCATGCTGAATGTCCTGAAGGTCAGGACGTTCAATCCCGCTGATTCCCAACGCCTGGCCAATGCCCTGCTGAAGGGCGGCGAGGAGCTGGTGAACCGCATGAATGCCCGCCAGCGCGCCACCATGATCGGGGCCGCCCAGCAGGAAGTGACCGAGACCCTGCGTCAGCTGGCCCAGCTGCGGGTGGAGCTCACCGCCTTCCGCGGCAAGACCGGTCTCATTGATCCTGAAAAGCAGACCATGCCGCTCGTGGGAACGGCCTATGCCCTGCAGGCGATGCTGACCTCGACGCGCATGCGCCTTGAGGAGGTGCAGCGTACGGCCCCTGACAGCCCGGCAATCCGCGTCTACAGGCAGCAGATCGCGACGCTGAAGAAGGAACTCGCCACGGCCAACAGCCATCTGACAGGTGCCCAGGCAGCCCTTGTACCGGAGCTGAGCGAATATGACGTTCTGCTGCTCAAGCGGCAGATCCTGGAGAAAACCCTTCTGGCGGAAACCACCGCCCTTGAATCGGCCAAGGAGCAGGCGCGGCGCCAGATGGTGTTTCTGGAAGTCGTGAGCGCGCCCAACTATCCGGCCTATCCGGAATATCCCCCGGCGCTGACCTACCAGCTTGTTTTCTTTGCCTGCACGTACAGTCTGTATATCATGGCCCGGTTGATGGTTGCCGGGGCACGAGAGCACAAGATCACATGATCCACACGCCGAAACGTCGCGTTACAGAGCCGCCCATAAACGGGCTGCATGAGCTGGCACGTGATTTCATGATGCAGTACAAGGTCATCCATGCCCTGATCATCCGTGAAATCCATACGCGTTTCGGGCGTGAAAATCTGGGCTTTCTCTGGGTAATCGGTGAGCCGATTCTCTTCTGCGGCGGCGTGGCCATCCTGTGGACCGCCATCCGCCCGGCCAAGGAACACGGCCTGGCCATGACAGCGATGGTGGTGACAGGCTATGTGCCGCTCACGATGTGGCGCCACTGTCTGGGGCGTGCGCTGAAAGCCTACGAATCAAACGGCAGTCTGTTCTATCATCGCCAGGTCACGCCCTTTGACATCATCGTGGCGCGCAGCTTTCTGGAGATCATCGGCACCATCATGGCCGGCATGATCGTCACTGTCGGGGCAATCGGGCTGGGCTACATGGCCCCGCCGGTCGATTACGGCCTGCTTGTTCTGGGCCTGGTATATCAGTGTGTGTTCTGTTTCGGCTGTGCCCTGGTGGCAGCGGCGCTGAGTGAAGTGTCCGAGCTGACTGAAAAGATCGTCGGCATCTTCAGCTATCTGGCCCTGCCGGTAACCGGCGCCTTCATCATGGTGAGCTGGCTGCCGCTGAAATATCAGTGGATTCTCCTGCTCTCTCCCATGGCCAACAATGTGGAGATGATTCGCGGCGGCCAGCTGGGACCGGAAATCCACGTTCAGTACGATCTGTTTTACGACACCTGGATTACCGGCCTGCTGGTGATCGTCGGTATCATCCTGACTTCCAAGGTCCGTAAGTTCATCGAAATCAACGGATAGGGGGCGCAATGCTGTATTGTCGGGATGTCGTCAAGGAGTTCCATGCGCTCGGGGGCAAGCGGCGGGTTCTGGACGGGGTCAATCTTCAGCTGGCGCCTGGGGACAAGCTGGGCATTCTTGGCCATAACGGCGCCGGCAAATCGACGCTTTTAAGGCTGATCGGTGGTGTGGATCTGCCGACTTCAGGCGTGATCGACCGCCAGATGAGCGTGTCCTGGCCCCTGGCTTTCACAGGCGCCTTCCAGGGCAGCCTGAGCGGATTGGACAATCTGCGTTTCATCTGCCGCATCTACGACCGCGACTATTATGAGACGCGGGAATTTGTTGATGATTTCGCCGCATTGGGCCGGCAGCTGCTGGAGCCGGTGAAGACCTATTCTTCGGGCATGCGTGCCCGTCTTGCCTTTGCCCTGTCATTGGTGATCGAGTTCGACTGCTACCTGATTGATGAGGTCATCATGGTGGGCGATGCCCGCTTTTCAGCCAAGTGCCATGCGGAGCTCTTTGAGAAGCGGGCTGACCGCAGTCTGATCGTGGTCTCTCACGACATGAATTTTGTCAGGGATTCCTGCAACCGGTGCAGTGTGTTGCGGGATGGAAAGATGATCGACTGTGCCAGCATGCAGGAGGGGATAGACATGTACTACAGTTACTAAATTACTATTTCTCAATGTAGGTCATAAAATTTCCTTTTTGGTCATGGATGATTAACTGTTCCAGGATAAGGCCGTGGTAGGTCACGGCCTGTGGTATGGATTTACGGGTAAAAGTGGTTTAAATGAAAAAGAATCATAAAATAAAACGTATCCATCAGGTTCTCCTGCAGGCGCCGGGGACAGAGCAGAGAAAGCTTCCAGGAGAGTTGGGCCGTAATGCCGCAGCCCTGAGAAGCATTTATCCCGAAGCGGATATCAAGATCTGGCGCGATACGGATATCCGGAATTTCCTCGAGGAATTTTTCGAGCCTGACGTCCTGGAGGCTTATGATACTCTAGTTCCCTATTCTTATAAGTGCGACCTGGCCCGTTTCGCCCTGCTGTATGTTCTTGGCGGCATGTATGTCGATCTGGGCGTTTACATGCAGCGCCCCTGGCAGATTCCGCTCGAGCGCCCGATTGCCGCTTTCCGGGATGTGACCTTCGTTTCTCCGAACTGGACCGCCGTGCAGACCGGTCTGCTCTGGGCTGAGCCCGGACGGGAGGAATTCAGGCTGGCGATCGAGGAGATCATCCATAATTGCCGGACCCGCTATTACGGCGCCAATCCCCTTTATCCGACCGGTCCGGTCGTATTGGGCCGTGCTTTTCTGAAGGTGATGACCGATCAGGGACGCGCACCCAGCGTGGATGACCAGCATGTCGGTGCGTGCCGTTGTGTCACGCCTGAGGCTGAGATGCTGAATGTCGCTTATGTCTCCAAGGAAGGGGCGGTGGTGGCCCTGCGGTCAAAACGCAAGCCTGGGGACCTGAGTCATCTCGGCATCAAGGGCGCCAATAACTACAACCAGATCTGGAGCAGGCGCCAGGCTTACGGCGAGCCTGTCAGCAGCTGGCAGGCCAATGACCTGCAGATCCAGGTGCAGAACGGGGCCTTCAAGCAGGACGGGCTGATCCATCTGCCCGAGCAGGTTGCCCAGTCCCTGACCTATGGCCCTCACATCACCGTGGAGCCGGGTCATTACGAGTTTTCACTGCAGTTTGAGCCCGGAACGGAATTCGATTTTCTGCGTCTTGACATCACTACGGCCGGCGGTGCGCGCATTCAGAAAAGCAGCGTTCTGCGTGCAAGTGCCATGGATGAGGACGGACGGTGCACGTTTGAGCTGCATGTGCCTGAAAGGCTGGAGAATGTTGAATTTGTCCTCCACCAGCTCGGCACGTTCAAAGGGGCGCTGAGGGCCTTTCAGCTGCGCCACCGCAAGCGCTGGAGCTGGTCGGCTGCCGGGCCGCAGATCAAGTCCCTGGGGGCTGCGCGTCAGACGCCTGAGGGGATCGCCTTTTCCTTTCTCTCGCGTGGCGGTCGCATCAATTACGGGCCTTATGCATCCATTCCCGCCGGCCGCTATGCGCTGAAACTGTTCTTTTCCGCCGATACGGTCTTTTCGCATGTCAAGGTCGATGTAGCGACGGGGGCGGCCCACCAGACCCATACGCGCAACCTGCGCAAGTTCAGTGACCTGGACAAGGACCATGCCCTGACTGTCCCGCTCGTTTTTGATGGACCCATGGAGGACGTCGAATTCCGCCTGCATGTGAACCGCTTCTTCAAGGGAAAGCTGCTTCAGTATCAGCTGAACGAAATCTGAGCTCCACTTCAGAAGACTTGCTGCCACAAAAGGATAAGATTTATGGTTGATGAGAAATTTCAGGAAGTGGAATACCTGCATCAGGTGTTTATCGTCGATGACTTTAAAACACCTACAGTTCTGCCCAAGATGCTGGAAGAGCACGCCCAGATTGCACGGGATTTCTACCCTAACGCAAAATACAAGCTGTGGGGCGGAGAAGAGCTGCGCCGGTTTCTCAAGCAGCATTTTGAACCCGAAGTGCTGGAAGCTTTCGATACGCTCACCCCTTATTCCTATAAATGCGATCTGGCACGTTACTGCCTGATGTATGTCTATGGCGGGATCTATTTCGATCTGGCCGTGAAGATGCTGAACCGGTGGGACATTCCCAGCCATTACGGCATGGCTGCTTTCACGGAGGTTTATCCGGGCATGGATTGCTGGGCCTGCGTGCAGACCAGCCTCCTGTGGTCGCGCCCCGGACGGCGGGAGTGGGAAATCATCATCAAAGAGATTGTTGATAACGTCCGTAACAGATATTACGGCCCGCACGATCATTATCCCACCGCCGGACCCCTGCTCGGGCGCAGCATTGCAGCCGCCATGCTCGAGCAGCCTCCTGGCACGGATGACCAGTATATCGGCGAGATCCGTTACATCACACCCGAGTGTGAGCTGCAGAACGTCACTTTCGTCTCGCCGGACCGCACTCTGGTTGCAGCGCGCAACAAGCTGCGGGCGGGTGACATTGCCGAGCTTGGGGTCACGGGCGCCAATAATTACTGCCATATCTGGCGCGCCAAGACGGTTTACGGTGAAAAACAGCATATCTGGAAAGCCACGGACCGCCACCTGGTCGTTGATGAAGTCGGTGAGCGGACAGCGCGGGGAATCTATATTCCCAAAGGGGCGCAGGGACGGGTCATGTACGGGCCTTTCACACAGCTGCCGCCTGGCAATTACGTGATGGACATCAACTTCTCTGAAGACACCCGTTATCAGAAGTTCTACCTCGATATTGCCAGTGATGGCGGGAACGTGCTGTTTGATGTCGAGTTCGCGCTTCCCGCAGGTGCGGAAGGCCGCCATTCGGAGCGTGTGTATTTCACCGTGCCGGAAGGGGCGAAGGATCTCGAATTTCGCATGAGGGTCTTTGGAGACTTCTCGGGAACGCTGGAGAGTATCGTTGTTACCCGGCCTGAGGAATATGAATGGGAAGCCCATAATTCCCGCATTGTTCTCGATGAAGCCGGCACCCTGACACCGGAAGGCATTGTCATCCGCCAGGGTGAGAAGGGCCGGGTGATGTACGGGCCCTTCGTCAATCTCGAGCCCGGGCTTTATGAGCTGCGGCTGGAGTTTGACGAAAACACGACTTATTCCAGGATTCAGATCGGTGTTTCCGGAGACTGGAACAAGCACAAGCTCGCGTTGCGCGAGATGGGGTCGGACCGACGGAGCTACCATGGAGAGGAGAAGATCTTCTTCAAACTCACCGAGCCCATGGGTGGGGTGGAGTTCTTCCTTTTCGTTGACGGAAGCTTTGAGGGAACGCTGAAAAAGATTCATCTCCAGCCTACCCAGCCGGGCTCTCCTGCTTACAGTGTCGGTCAGGCGCATCTCAGGGAACATGCCCAGCAGGCGGTGCGTCCGTTCTCTGACCAGGCTGCAGGCGCTGCTCAGTCTGCAGACCATGAGCCCAAAAAGACGCTGCTTACTTCCCTGCGCCGGAAGCTCCGTCTCTGATCCGATTATCGGTCAGCTTCCCAGACAGGAATCTGACGATATTGGCGGCAGATACCGGGTTATGAAAAACCTCCTCCGTGATTCGCACGGAGGAGGTTTTTCTTTGAAACGGTTCGCACACTGTATCAAGGGGTGCGGTAATCGCTGCCCTTCACGCCGTTTCCCAGCCACAGCATGTCCCAGTAATGCAGCTCCGGCACCGTGAAGGTGATGAACCTGCCGCTGCGGTCCTGTCCGCTCTGGTACTTTACTACCTGCGGCTGGCCGTGTTTCAGGTCGGGGCTGGCGAAGTAGAGCGTGCCCAGCTGCCGGGGTGCGGAGACATACATCCTGACCTTGAGATCCTTGAGCGGCTCAGCAGGGGCTGCAATGCCTTCAAGGTCACTGACATCATGGAAGGAGACAGGGCTCATCTTGGTATAGTTGAGCAGGTGCAGGACATCAAAGCCGCTGCGGTGATTCTGGATGAGCCAGATCTTGCCGGGCGCAGCCTGGGTGCTGGCCGGGGCATTCTCGACTGTGGGAGCTGCCACCTGGGCAGGATGGATGTTGAGCCTGAGAAGCTTCTCATTGGCCACGCCGAAGGTCTGGTAATCGTATTCCGCCTGGATCATTTCAGGCGTTGTGGGCAGCATGCGCCCGATCGGGAAATCATCGTTGGAGATGAAGCGGTCTCCGTCCGCCAGCCAGGCATGATGTGCGCCGACAGCCAGCATGGTCCCTTCCTGGTACAGAACGCCCGGCAGGTTGAAGGTGCAGGGATGGGGGCTGTTCTGCGCGACTTCGCATCTTCTGGAAGCGAACAGTTTCTTGGCCATGCCCATGTCCCAGTCCAGGCCGATATTGCGGGGCGTGCGGTGGGCCCATTGCCATACCTGGCGCGCCTTGGTGAGGAAATCGCCGAAATTGCCGATATCGGTCGGATTGTTCCACAGCTCGTCGAAGTGGTAGACCTCGCGGCCTGACTGCACCAGGTCCTGCTCGTTATAGGCGCCGGCCGGGTTGAAGGTCATGGGCAGGTGCAGGGCATTGGTGGCATGGATCAGGAAGGTGGAATCCGTCCTATCCATGATGATGCGCTGAGCCTTGCTGTTCCAGAGCGGGCGGTAGATGGTGCCGTAGGTGTCGATGAAGATGCCGTCAAAGCCGTATTTCTTCTGCCACCTGCGCGCCTGGTCGATCCAGTAGTTCTGCCAGTCAATGTTGTTGGGATCCATGTAGCCGATATTATCGGTGAACTTCCACAGGTCCTTGAGGGTGCATTTGTCGCCGCAGGGCGCGGTGAACATGCCCCATGACAGCTGCACGCCGGAATGGTCATGCATGAAGTTGGGCGCAATGCCGACATTGACCGCGTAGAGCGGGAAATACATCAGCGTGCCCATGTGGTATTTGCGGGCATTCTGTATGTAGTCGAGAACGAGTTTTTCGCTCTGGTCCTCTCCGTCGCCATTGACCCAGTGCTGCTCGGGCACCCAGGGATAATGCCAGCGATAGAGGATGTTGTAGAGCTGGAGATTGTTGCAGTGCCAGGCATTGAAACCGTGGACATTCTCGTCAGGCGGCGTTTTGACGACCGGCGGCGCGTTGCCCCATCTGGTCCAGGTTGCGGTGACCCAGCACTGGCGCGGATAGGTCGCCCAATCGGGTGAGACATCAATGGCACCTGCCTGCCGGTCCGCTTCATGGCCCTGCGTGTCGGTCAGGGAAAGATCCAGGTAATAGCCCTGCCAGTCAGGCAGGCCGCGGGTGGAGAGCGGCAGGTCCATCTGGCGCGTCTCGCCAGGCGCCAGGCTTGCGACCGGCAGGGTGCTTTCCGGGCCGACTTTAACCCCGCGTCCGCTCATCTGGGTGTGCAATGTGCCTGTGAAGGGATGGTCAAGCCGGTTGTGCAGGGTGATCTGCAGGGTGACCGGCTGGCCGGAAGCATAATGGGAAATGTCGGTGTTGACGCTCTCCAGCAGCGGCCCGGTCAGCCGGGGGCCGGGCTGCGGCAGGGCTGTTGGCTGTGTCTGTGCCGACGGCGTTTCTGTTGCCTGCGTTTCTGTGGCAGTGGTCGCACAGGCCGCGAAACCGGCGAGCAGGAGGAAACCCAGTGGAGGCTTCATTGAATATTTATGAAATTTCAACAGATATTTCATCTTTGGTTATAATCCCTCCGGATATTTGGAAAATACAGAAAAAATCTTGTGCAAACTCATAGCCCATTATTCTGCATTCTGCCCAGCCAAGTCGAAGGGAGAATGACGGAAAGACGAACAAGGATCTTCAGGAGGGCAAAACGGAAAGAGAGCTTGGTCGGTGGCGGGCGATAGCCTATAAGGCAGGGTGAGATTCTCGTTCGCATTTTCTCTCAAGGCCATGTCCGTATGATCGCAGCCCACTCCAGTTCTGCCGTTTCGCCGGTCGTGCCGGTCATTCTGTCCGGCGGGGTGGGCACGCGGCTGTGGCCGGTTTCGCGCGAGAGCTTTCCCAAACAGTTCTGGCCCCTGCTGAGCGAGAAGACGCTCCTGCAGGAAACCGCCCTGCGCAGCCACAAGGCCGGGCTGGAGGCCCCGCTGGTGGTCTGCAATGAAGAGCACCGTTTCGTGGTGGCGGAACAGCTGCAGGATGTGGGGATCACCGAGCGCCGGATCGTGCTGGAGCCCATGGCGCGCAATTCAGCGCCTGCCATCGCTGCGGCCGCCTTTCTTGTGGCGGAAAAAGATCCCGAGGCCGTCCTGTGGGTGATGGCGGCTGATGCGGCCATCAAGGACCAGGAAAAGCTCGAAGCGGCGCTGGAAAAAGCGGTGACTGTGGCCCGCGACGGGCACGTTGCCACATTCGGCATGAAGCCGACACGGCCTGAAACGGGGTATGGTTACATTGAGCGTGGCGAGGAGCTGGCCGGGGTGCCCGGCAGTTACCGCGTGTCGCATTTCCATGAAAAGCCCGAAAGCGCTGTGGCCGCCGAGCTGTGGCAGCGCCCTGAATATTACTGGAATTCAGGCATGTTCGTGGTGCGGGCCGATGTCTTTCTCCAGGAGCTCAAGGCACACGCGCCTGAGATCTACACGGCTGTGGAGAAGGCCGTGGCCGGGCAGAAGCGGGAGCGGGATTTCATCCGCCTTGATGGAGAGGCCTTTGCCGCATCGCCTGAGATATCGGTCGATCACGCCATTGCCGAGCGCACTTCGCGCGCCGCTGTCGTGCCCGGTGACTTCGGCTGGTCGGATGTGGGAAGCTGGGATGCCGTCTGGGAGCTGCAGGACAAGGATGCGCAGGGCAATGTCGCCACCGGCAACGCCTATCTGGAAGACACCAAGAACTGCTATGTCCGCTCGGACGGCATCGTTACGACGCTGACCGGCGTTGAGGATCTGGTCGTGGTCGTCACGACCGATGCGGTGATGATCTCCCACCGCGACCGTGCGCAGGATGTCAAAAAGATCGTCAAGCACCTCAAGGCGGAGGGGCTGCCTGAAGCCACGCGCCACCGGCGCATGTACCGGCCCTGGGGCTTTTATGAAGGCCTGATTGCCGGCGAGCGCTTCCAGGTCAAGAGAATCGTGGTGCATCCGGGCGGGAAGCTCTCGCTGCAGAAGCATTTCCACCGTGCCGAGCACTGGGTGGTGGTCGAAGGCACAGCCCTGGTCCAGCGCGATGAGGAAGAGCTCCTGCTGCGCGAAAACGAGAGTGTCTACCTGCCCTTGGGCTCGGTGCACCGCCTGGAAAATCCGGGCCGCATCCCCCTGAGCCTGATCGAGGTGCAGTCAGGGCCTTATCTGGGCGAGGATGATATCGTGCGTTTCGATGACATATATTCGAGGTAACCTGAACCGGTTTTCCGGCAGCGCCCTGAAATTGGGTCTATAATCATGATGTTTCAGGCGGACAGGGCCCTTTGGGCGAGGATGGACGGAAGATGACGCGTTTTGCACCAGGTGGCAGAAAATACCGGACTGATCCGCCGATCCGCATTTTCCAGAACAGGTTTCTGGAAAGCTTCACCCTGACGCCTTTCCGGGTTTTCTTCGCCTGCTGGCTGGTGATCCTGTGCCTGGCCTTCTGGCTGGCGGGCACGCAGGCGCTTTCCTGGCCTTCTCTTGTGCTGTGGTCGGTGGTGGGGTTCCTGATCTGGTTTCCGTGCGAATACGTCGTGCACCGTTACCCGTTTCACTGGCAGCCCAACCATCCGGCCCTGAGCCGGCTGGTCTATGTCATTCACGGCAACCACCACATCCAGCCCAACCACCCGCTGCGCACGCTGATGCCGGTGGTGGTCTCGCTGCCGATCGGCCTCGGCCTGCTGGCGCTTTTCACGGCCCTGATCGGCAGCGCGCGCGGCTGCAGCCTGTGGGCGGGGTTCCTGCTGGGCTACGTGGTGTATGACACCGTGCATTACGCCTGCCACAACTGGCCCATGCGCCGCGGCATCGCCCGCTGGGTGCGGCGCCACCACATGCTGCACCACTACCGCAATGAAGACACGAACTACCAGATCTCCTTTCCGCCCATTGATTACGTGATGCGCAGCCAGTTCCGCCGCACCGTCAGCGTGACGCATACGGTGCGCAGGCAGAAGGTGCAGAGCCAGCTCATCGGCACGCCTCCTGCGCCCCAATCCAAAATCAAGCCCAAATCACAGATGCAGCTCAAGAGGCGACCGCAGAAGGTCGAGCCCGGCGTCATCCAGGAGAGCAAAGCTGGCTTCTGACCGGCCCGAAGACGCAATCTGGCTGGATGGCCGCAATATCGGCCGCTCGGGGGGCACAGGCGTTTCCACCTATGCCCGCACCCTGGCAGACGGCCTTGCGGAACTCGGCCGCAAACCTGGCTGGCTGCTGGACCGCCTTGAGCCTTCCACCCGTTACGCCAAATCCCCCACCGTCATGCGCGCCCTGGCCGGGTGTGCGCCCCCGCTCCAGCGCCATGCTTCCCCAGGCTGGCTGGCCCGGGAGGCTGAGACAGCCGGGCAGGTGGCGGTTTGCGCGGATCTCTACCGCCTGGCGCATCTGCATTACCGCTATTACGGCCGCCTGCTGACCCTGCGCGTGCCAAACCCGCCGCGGGTCATGCATTGGACCTACCCGCTGCCCCTGCGGCTGGCGGGCAGTGTCAACATCGTCACCATTCACGATCTCATTCCCCTGACCCACCCGCAATTCTGCGGGATTTCCCGAAATCGTTTCGCCAGGCTGCTGCAGGTCCTGTGCCGGGAGATGGATGAGGTCGTGACGGTGTCAGAGACCGTCCGCGAAGAGATCGCCCGCTACCTGGCACACCCGGCCCGCAAGACCGTCAATCTTTCCCAGGGCGTGGGGTTCAGCGAGGCGGAGCGCTTCAGCTTTGCTGCAGCGCCGCAGATCGCCCCGCCCGGCGCTTTCGTGTTCTTCGGCCGGGTGGAGGGGCGCAAGAACATCGACCGCCTTCTGCAGGCCCATGCGCTGTGCGGCACGCGAACGCCCCTGGTCATTATCGGCCCTGAGGGCGAAGACCGGCCTGACTGCAGGCCGCGCGGCCCTTCAAGCCAGGTGATCCGCCTGCCCTGGAGCGCGCGCGCCTCGGTGATGCGGGCGCTCTCAGAAGCCAGGGGACTGCTGTTTCCCACCCTGGCTGAGGGCTTCGGGCTGCCGATCATCGAAGCCATGGCGTTGGGCACCCCTGTGCTGACCAGCCGCGGCGGCGTGACCGAAGAGGTGAGCGAGGGGGCAGCGCTGCTGGTGGACCCCTGTGACGTGGCGGAAATTGCTGAAGGCATCCGCCAGCTTGACGCCCTTGCAGAACAGCCCCAGGCCCTCGCGCGCTGGCAGGAACGCGGGCGGCGGCGCGCGGCCGGTTACGGCATGGAGGCGCATCGCCGGCGCCTGAAGCAGTTTTATGGCCGCTGGGTGTCTTTCGGCCCGGATCATGGGGCGTGATCCCGTTCTGGGGCTTACCTGCCTTCGATCTCGCGCAGGATGGCCTGGTACAGCCCGGCAGGCGTCAGGGTGACGGGGTGCGCTGAGTGCGGGGTGGTGACCGTTTGGCCCTTGCTGAAACGCAGCATGACATAAGGGGTGTGGCGCGCCGGCTGGGGGGCACGCGGGTCAAGCGGCGCAAGGGCCGGACGGTGATCGCCGAAAAAGACCAGCAATGCTTCCCGCCCGCTTGCCGCCAGCGCCTGGGTGAGCGTTTCCAGCAGCCTGGCGCCATTATGGGCGTGATGGTGCCAGGCCGCCCTGCCGCTTGCCTGCCCCGCGCGCCCGGCAGCCCAGGGGCCGTGATTTTCCATCGTCACCGTGTAGCAGAACACGGGCCCATCCCGGTTGATCTCTTCGGCCAGGCGTCTGCCGAGGGCCTGATCGCTGACATAAGGCCCGTTTCGATCAGCCGGGGTGAAAGCGGTCTCGCTGACCATCTCCGTGAAGCCGAGCTCAGGCATCAGCCCGATGCGGTTGTAGAAATGCAGGTTGTGCGGGTGCAGGAAGAGCCTGCGGCCGTAGAGATGGCGCAGGCGCCGGGGGAGGGCGCAGGCGCGATCCCGGGTTGCGGTGAGGAAGGGATCATAACGCCTGAACCCCAGCTCTTCCTCGCTTCTGCCGACCAGCACGCCGTATTCGCTGCGCATCGTGTAGGCCCCGAACCCGCTGACTTCCAGCTGCCCCCATTGGAGGGCCTGGCCCTGGGCGCGTGCAAGCTCGGCAAAGCCTTCCCGGGCCGGGACGATGTCAGCGGGGTCGGCAAATGATTCGCACTGCACGACCAGGACGATCTCAGGCGCTTCGGGCGCCAGGGAAGCTGGCAGGGCGCCTGCTGGGGGCGGAAGGGTCTCGTGCCGCCAGTGCCAGCTGTAGAGCAGCAGGGCCGGCAGCAGCCCGAACTGCCCGACAGTCGCGTGCAGCTCGGGCCGGGGGGCGAGCCTGCGGGCCATGGAAGGCAGGGTGAAATGCAGCACGGCAAGGCTGGCCCCCATGAGGGCTGCGCCGATCAGGCGCGGGGCAAGCGCTGGGGAAGACTGCCAGATGACCAGCAGGATCAGCCCTGCCAGGCCCGGCACCAGCAGCAGGCGCGTCGGCAGGGGGATGGCCTGCAGGTAGAAGCGCGGATAGCGGAAAAAGGCCGGGATGACGGCAAGATCGGTGAAAACGAACGGCTCGCTCAGGAGACGGTTCTTGAGGTTGGAGCCGAGGACCAGCACCAGCAGGACGACCGCGGTCAGCAGCAGGGCCAGCAGGGGCGCGCCGGTCAGCATCAGCAGCAGGCCCGACAGGGCCAGGACGGGCAGCCAGCGTGCCGGCAGTCCCGCAAGCCCGCGCAGCAGGCGAGCAGGGCGGGGGCGGCAGAAAAGATCGCAGAGTTCTCCCAGAAGAAAAGTGACGCCGAGCATCAGAAAAAGGACGGACATTTCTTTCTTCCAGTTTTTCTCCCCGGATTGTCAGACCCTGCCGCGGCAGGGGAAGCCTGCGTAGCGGAAGGCCGTACGGGATCACGACGGTTATGGCGGATGGGCCTGCCTTCTGTCACCCTGCCTGGGCGGGACGGAAAAATTAAAAAGTCTTTTCTTTCGGGCTTAACGGAAAATTGGCGTATTTCACGGCAATACCCTAACCTTGAAAGGCCATTGCTCAAGCGCCTTGAGCCTTCCTGTCATACTGCCATACTGCGTATGGAAAAGCCCTTTGTCCCGAAACAGTTGCGTGGAACTTCCATGAAATGTCTTGTCACCGGTGGCGCCGGTTTTGTCGGCAGCCATGTGGCCCTCAGCCTGCTCGATGCCGGTCATGAAGTCACAATCCTCGATGACCTGAGCACCGGCTACCGGGAAGCTGTGCCGGCCCAGGCCGATTTTCACCAGGTGGACCTGGGCGATGCGCAGGCCACCAGGAATGTGGTGGAAAGCCAGGACTGGGACGCCGTGCTGCATTTTGCCGCCCTGTCGCTGGTCGGCCATTCCATGCAGAAGCCTTATTATTATCTGGGCCGCAATACCCAGACCTCGCTCAACCTGATTGAGGCCTGCGCCACTTCGGGCGTCAAGCGTTTCGTGTTCTCCTCCACCGCCGCCCTGTTCGGGGGCGAGGACCGCACGCCGCCCATCGCCGATGACGCCGAGATCGATCCCGGCTCGCCTTACGGGGAGAGCAAGTTCTTCATCGAGCGCGCCCTGGTCTGGGCGGACCGCATTCACGGCATGCACCATGCCTGCCTGCGCTATTTCAATGCCGCCGGCGCCGATCCCCAGGGCCGCTCGGGCGAAGCGCACCAGCCTGAAACCCATCTGATCCCCCTGGCCATTGACGCGGTTCTCGGCCGCAGGCCCGGGCTGAAGCTGTTCGGCAATGATTATCCGACCCGCGACGGCACCTGCGTGCGCGATTATATCCATGTCACCGACCTTGCAGACGCCCATATCCGCGCCATCGGCCAGCTGGGGGACCGCTCGGTCACCTACAACCTGGGCAACGGGCGCGGCTTCACCAATCTCGAGGTGATCGAGAGCGTCGGCCGCGTGGCCGGCCGGCCCGTGCCCTGGGAGTGGGCGCCGCGCCGCGAGGGCGATCCCAGCGTTCTGGTCGCCGATTCGTCGCGCATCCGCCGCGAGACGGGCTGGACGCCGCGTTATGCCGAGCTGGACCAGATTGTCGAAACGGCCTTCCGCTGGCGGGAAGCGCATCCGCATGGCTTCAGCGCGCCGGCCTGAGCCAGCGGGGGATACGTGTCCATCAAGCCGCTTCTGCGCCTGCCTGAAACCCGTCCGCTGGCTGAAGGGTCCGGGCCTGGAGAAGACCTGACCCCACACCCGCCTGTTTCTCATGGGTCTGGCTCTCACGAACCTGTCTCGCTGGCGCGCATCTGGCAGGCTGGCGTAGGGGGCGCGTTCTGGGCGCCTGAGCCCGGAGGGGAAAGCCCCCTTCCGCCCATCGTGGTCTCACTGGGCGAAGACCCGGAAGGGGCGTGCGCGCTCAGCATGCAGGTTCTCCAGCTGCTCGGGCGCACCGGGGTGGAGGCTGCGGAGGTGGGGGTCGTCTTTCCCGAGCCCGGCCCCTTCGGGCATGTGGGCCTGCGTGAGGCGGCCAGCTGGCGCGGGCTTGCACAGGCCCTCAGGCGGGCGGGTGTGCGGTGTTTCGTGGCGCCCTGTGCGCCGCAGCCGCTGCTGCAGGCGGCCCGGCTCGTCCTGGCCGGCAGTGCGGAAGATCCGTTCGCCCTGTTGGGCAAGGGCGCGGGCCTGCCCGTGTGGGTCCTGCAGGAAGAGGGTCTTGCCGAGCTGGAACTGGAGGCGGCGGAGCGCATCAACGGCGCTTTCCGCTACCGCCACCCCGTGAGCGGCGCGCCCGTGCCGCCTGGCGAGATGCTGGGATACCTGCGCCATTACAGAGCTTTGCTGCAGGCCAACCGCCGGATCGGCGCGTGTTACGGCATGGCGTGGTGGAAGCGGCGGCGCATGCGCGCTTTCCTGTTTCAGGGCGCTGGTGAAGCGCCGCCGTTCCACTTCAGCGGCCGGCGTGCTCTTGAAGCTGCGCGCAGACGGGGTGGGGCGCTGGCCGTATGGGCCGCCAAAGTGACGCCGGGCCTTGAAGCGCGGGCGCTGTCGCTGGGCGTGCCCCTACTGCGCATCGAGGACGGCTTCATCCGCTCGCTGGGGCTTGGCAGCGGCTTCCTGCCGCCGTGCTCCATCGTCTGTGACGGGCGCGGCAATTATTTCGACCCGTCGCGCCCCAGCACGCTGGAGCATATTCTGGCCACTGCGGATTTCACGCCTGAGCTGCGCGGGCGTGCCGCACGGCTTGTGGAGCGGCTGAAGCGCGAGAAGGTCTCGAAATACGGTGCTGGGAGCCAGTCCAGCCAGGGGGAGGCTGGAGACCGTTTCACCGTGGACCGCGCGCGCGCCGCAGGCAAACCGGTCCTGCTGGTGCCGGGGCAGGTGGCCGATGACCTGTCGGTGCGGCTTGGCAGCGGCGAGGTCAGGGACAATCTGGCCCTGCTGAAAGCCGTGCGTGCGCAGCATCCTGAGGCCTGGATCGTCTACCGCCCCCATCCCGATGTGGAGGCAGGCCACCGCCACGGCGCCCTGGCCGACAGCGAGGTGCTGCAGCATGCAGACCAGATCGCGCGCGGCGGCACGCTGGTCGAGCTGCTGGAGCAGGTGGACGCGGTGCACACCCTGACCTCGCTGGGCGGTTTCGAGGCCTTGCTGCGGGGCCTGCCGGTCACCACATGGGGCACGCCCTTCTATGCCGGCTGGGGGCTGACCACCGACCGCGCGCCCATCCCGCCGGGCCGGGGGCGGGCGCTGACCCTGCTGGACCTTGCTGCTGCCACACTGCTGCTCTATCCCCGCTACCTGGACCCCAGGACGGAGCTGCCGTGCACCCCTGAAGTGCTGCTGGACCGCCTTGGCGAGCCTGACCTGTGGCAGCCGGGGCTTGCCATGCGGCTGCGAAAGGTTCAGGGACAGGTGAGCCGCTGGCTCGGGCGCCGCAAGGTGCGCCTTGGCAGGCGGAAGCGGCCTGGGGAGACCAGGGAAGGGGGGACACGCGCCCCTGAATTCTGCTACCATGAGGGGCGCGTTCCTGAAGGCGGACGCGACAGGGCCCGCCCGCAGGCCAGGGGCCCCCAGGAAGGGGAGGGAGCGTGAAACGCGAGAAAGCAAGTCCGGTGAATGACAATTTTACGGCGCCGTCGCTCCCGTCCTCTTCAGTTTCAGGCCCTTCAGGTCTGCCCGCGCGTGAGAAACCCGTTCTGGCGGAAGGGGAACTGCCCCCGGACTGGGACAGGGAGCTTGAGGAGGAGGGACGGCCTGTCCGGAACTTCCTGCTGCTCCAGGGGCTGATGGGCCCTTTCTTCCAGTGGATGGGCGAAGGGCTTCGCCGGCGGGGCCACGGGGTGTGGAAGGTCAATTTCAACGGCGGCGACGAGCAGTTCTGGCAACTGCCCAACGGCATTTCCTACACCGGCACGATGGAGGAATGGCCCCAGACCCTGCGCACAATCCTCAAGCAGCATGAGATCACCGATGTCCTGCTGTTTGGCGATTGCCGCCAGCAGCACCGGGTGGCCACGGCCCTGTGTGCCGAGCTGCACATTCCCGTCCATGTGTTCGAGGAAGGCTATATCCGCCCTGACTGGGTGACGCTGGAGCTGGGCGGCGTCAACGGCCATTCCACCCTGCCGCGCAATCCGGACTGGTACAGGCGCACCGCTGCCCGCCTGCCGCCCCCGCCGCCCCACATGAAGGTGCCTTCCTCCTTCCGCCGCCGCGCCTGGGAGGGGGTGGTCTATAACACGGCAACCATTCTGGGCAAGAGGCGCTATCCCCACACGCTCAACCACCGTCCCTGGCCACCATTGGTTGAAGGCGTGGGCTGGCTGCGCCGCCTGGCGCGCCGCGGCAAAGCCCGCAAGCGCAGTGCCAGGCTGCTCAAAGAGCTTCAGGGGCGGGAATACATGCTTTTTCCCCTGCAGCTCGATGCCGATGCGCAGGTGCGCCTGCACTCGCCCTTCAGTGACCTGCGCCAGGCCATCCGCCTGGTGATCGCCTCCTTTGCCAACCATGCGCCTGCCGAGCAGCTGCTGGTCATCAAGGAGCACCCTCTCGATAACGGCGTGCGCAACTGGCGGAAATACGTAGCGCGGATCGCAGCGGAATGCGGGGTTGCCGAGCGCGTCCGTTACATGGAGGTGGGCGACATCGCCCTGGTGGTGCAGGCGGCGCGCGGGCTGGTGACGATCAACAGCACCACCGGCACCCTGGCGCTGGCTTCAGGCGTGCCGGTGATCACGCTGGGCCATGCGGTCTATGACATGGCGGGCATCACCTATCAGGGATCGCTGAACACTTTCTGGAACGCCCCGCCTCCGCCTGACGAAGAGACTTTCGGCGCGTTCCGGCGCGTCCTGATCGAGCGCTGTCTGATCCCGGGCGGGTTTTTCTCCGATGCAGGGCTGAGCAAGCTGGTCAATGCCGCCCTGGTCAGGCTTGAAAAACACTGCCCCTTCACCTTCGCGGCCAAGTCGCAACGCCAGATGGCGCAGCGGGAGGCGGGCGAATGAACGCCCCCCAAGAGCCGGTCTTCATCCTGGACCTGTCGCGCCTCATGGCCCGTGCAGGCCAGGCGGTGCCGACCGGCATTGACCGCGTCGAGCTTGCCTATGCGGTGCACCTGGTCAGGCATTATCCCGAGCGCACCCGTTTCGCAGCCTACCATCCGCTCGCCGGCTGCGACCTGCTGCCGCCTTCCACCGCCCATAACCTTATCGCCACCCTGCTGGAAGGCTGGGACCGCGGGGAACGCGCAGCCCACCAGCGCGCGAAGAAACTGGCCGACCGGTTGCGCGGCGGGCTGCTGCGTCGCGGCCTGGGTGGGGGATTGTTTGGGCCGCGCCTGCCAGGCGGGGGCGCCAGGGCCAGGCGCTTGCCGGCAGGCAGCGTCTACCTGCTCGTCTCCCACCACCACCTGGGCGCGCGCAAGCCCATCCGCCGGGCGCTGAAGCGCTGGGGGGCGCGTTTCGTGCCGATGGTGCATGACCTCATCCCGCTGGAATTCCCCGAATATGCCCGCCCGCGCGAGCCGCGGCGCCATGAGGCGCGGATGAAGACGGTCGCCACGCTGGCTGAAGGCGTGATCGTGCCCTGCGAGGCGGTAGCAGCCCAGGTCAGGTCGCGCCTGGCTGCGCACAGACGGGCGCAGGTGCCGGTCTGGGTGGTGCCGCACGGCGTGCATCTGCGCGCCCACCAGCCCGATGGGAACAGGTCTCCCGAGCCTGTTGCGGTCGATAAGAGCATGGATAGCCACACTGACAGCGGGCAACGGCCTTATTTCGTCTGTCTGGGCACGCTTGAGCCGCGCAAGAACCACCTGCTGCTGCTCAATCTGTGGCGGCGGATGGCCGAGGAGGGCGGGCCCAAGATCCCGCGCCTGCTGCTGGTGGGCAAGCGCGGCTGGGAGAACGAGAACATCATCGACATGATCGAGCGTTGCCCGGCCCTGCAGGGCCATGTCGAGGAGCATTCGGACCTGTCGGACGAAGAGGTGGTCACTCTGCTGCAGGGCGCGCGCGGGTTGCTTTTTCCCTCCTTCGGGGAAGGGTACGGCCTGCCCCTGGCGGAGGCGCTGTCACTGGGCGTGCCGGTGATCTGCTCGGACCTGCCGGTCTTTCGCGAGGTGGGTCAGGAGGTACCTTGTTATCTCGACCCGCTGGACAGCCTGGGCTGGAAGGCGGCAATCGAGGATTTCAGCGCCAGGGGGCCGCTCTACCGCGCCCAGCATGAGCGGATGGGGCGCTGGCAGTCAGTGAGCTGGCCCCAGAGCGTGGCGCTGGCCCTGGAGCAGGTGGACGGCTGAACGGCGGACCCTGGTTTCAGCCTGGACGGCAGGTCTTACGGCAGGCCTTAATGGCCGCCCAGGGTGTCCTGGTAGGTTTTGCCGTTCCAGATCCATTTGTCGTCATTGTCGATCAGGATGTCATACAGCCCCTGGTGGCGCGTCGGCAGGATGGACATGCCGCCATTGACGGAATCAATCACGTTGTCCCACTTCTTGCCGTGGCGCAGGAAAACGGATGTTGCGCAGCCGGCTGAGCCGCACATGCCCGCTGACTGCAGCTGCACGAACAGCGCCATGTTCTTGTGGCCGGGCGCGAGCGGGGCGGAGGCAGTCAGGATAATGGGATGATCGTGGTGGCGGGCCGCTTCCTTGAGCTCATCAGCGCTCAGGCTGCGCGCCACGGCTTCCAGCCCGCTGCCGGGATGAGCGGTGAGCACGACCGGATGGCCAGCCGGGCGGGGCGCCTGCGGCGCTGCAGCCGGCGCTTTTGCGCGGTGCGTGGCTTTGCGGGCCAGGGCGGGGGCCGCAGGCAGCGTGCAGGCCAGCAGGAGGCCACCCAGGGCGAGGGCGGTTGGAGCGGCGTGGCTGGAGACGCGCAGCAAGCCCGCAAGCGCCGGTTTCAGGGAGAAAGGGGTCACGCGATGCGTCTCCTCACGGAAGGGGGGTGGCGCCTGCAGGAAGCAGGCCGGCTGAAAAGGGTTCGGGCCAGATAATTTATTGCCAGGTGATTTTATTCATGACGCAGGGTGACGACAAGCACATCCCGGTAGGCAGGTTGCCCAACTGCGAGGGCTTCAACCGGGGTGACGCCGTGAAAGACCCGGTGGTCATTGACCAGGGCTGCGTCCAGCGGCTCGGTCAGGGTGAAGGAGCCCAGCAGGGTTTCACGGTCCAAAGCGGTGATGCTGGTCTCGCCTTCGCGGATGTTGTGCCGCTTCACCATCAGGACGAAAACGAAATCAACCCCGTCGCGGTGCAGGCCTTCAGGGGTGGGTTTGCCGTGGCCTTCAGTATCGGCTTCGATGCGGAACTGGTGCACTTCCGCATGCCATGAGGCAGGCCGGCGCTCGGGCGGCGTGAGTTCTGTCGCCAGCGCGCCCGCCGCCTGAAGCGTGGCCTGCAGCGCGGGATGGGCGCTGATTTCAGGCAGGATGGGCGCGAACCAGCGTTCTATGTCGCCGTTGAGCGGGTTGTAGTCGCGGCTCTGGTAATGGGGCTGGGGCGGCTTGGGCTGAATGACAGGCCTGGCAGGGGCCCTGTCGTCCGGCCCGGTTTTCGGGAGGCAGGGGATAGAATAGGTGGCGTAGCGGCGGCGGCGGTAATGGCCGCCATCGGCCATGTAGCGGTCCAGCCCGAGATGGTTCCAGCTTTCAGCGAAGCCGGCCCAGTCCTTAAGTCCGAAGCCCTCGAGGAATTTCCGGTTCAGCTTTGCCGGGACAAAGGCGAACCCCTCTTTCTGCAGGGGGGTGAGGAGGTCGGCAGGCACGGGCGCAGGGGACATGACACACTTACCACTTGTCCTGAAGGCGGAACCTGCCGGAGGGGCAGGCCTGGCCTTCCCGCCCATTATGCGCCGCGCTCCGGCCCTGCGGCAAGGGCGCTGCCTGTGCTGAGCTGTGCTGTAAGAGCCGGGCTGTCAGTGCAGCTGCGAAGCGGCCTTGCCGGGCTGAGGGGCCTTCAGGTCGGGGCGGGGGGGATGGAAGAAGTGGCACAGACCGGCTTTCAGCGCGGTGGGGAAGCCTGAAAGGCCGACCTGGTGGCGGCGGTAGAGGCCTTCATGCAGGACCTCGGCCACGTAGGTGCCGAGACCGTGGCCGCCGAAGGGGCGGTTGCCGCCCTCGCGGTTGGGCAGCATGCCCCAGGCGTTGTAATGGGCCAGGGTCACCACCGCGCCGCGGTCATGATAGACGAAGGGCGGCGGCTCGCGCCCGGCGATCACGTCGGGAATGGCTGTCTTGCCGACATAGATCCCTTCCTGGCGTGCGACCTGGGCAGTGGGGGGAACGGGATGGGCGGCGATGAAGGAGCAGTCGCCGACGGCGAAGATGTCCGCATCGCGGGTGGTCTGCAGCGTGGGCGTGACCACGAGCTGGCCGCCGCGGTTCATCTCCAGCCCCTCGAAAAGCGAGGTGGCCTGCGCTGCCTTGACGCCTGCCGCCCAGATGCGGAGGCTTGCCGGAATGAAGCGGCCGTCCTTGAGCTCGATGCCGTTGTCCTTGATGGCGCTCACCATGCCGCTGGTGATGACGTCCACGCCGATCTTGCGCAGCTGGTTCTGCACGCCTGCCGAGACGCTTTCGGGGAAGGGGCCCAGAACGCGCGGGGCGGCTTCGATCAGGGTGAGCTTGAGAAGCTTCTGCCGCTCCTGCCGCCCGAAGCCCGGCGCCCTGTCAATGGCCTCGCACAGCTCGGCAGCCAGCTGAACGCCTGTCGCGCCGCCGCCGATGATGACCGCTTCCAGCCGTTGGCCGGTCTCGCGCGCCCGGTTGAGGTCGCGGCGCAGGGTTTCGTTGAGGGCGTGGGCCTCATTGATGTTGTCGAGGAAGAAGCAGTTCTCCTGCGCGCCCGGCGTGCCGAAATCATTGGCGCGCGCGCCCAGGGCCACCACCAGCTTGTCATAGGGGAGCACTTCGCCGTTTTCGAGCGTGACGGTGCGGGCCTGCCGGTCGATGGCAGCGGGTGCGCCCTGGACGAAGGTGAAGCCGAAGCGTTTGCCCAGCTTGGTGAAGGGAAAGAGATTGCCCTGGGTGGGGAGGGTGCCTGCAGCGAATTCGTGCAGCGCCGGTTTCCAGACATGCACCGGGTTGCGGTCAACGAGGGTGACCTGCACGTCAGGCGTGTGGTGGAGCTCGATGGCGACATCCATACCGCCAATTCCCCCACCGAGGATGAGGACACGTGTCTTGGAAGACATGGCTATTTCCCTTTCCGTCTGCGCAGTCATGGCGCTCTGGTCTGTCTCGCTCGATCCAATCTGGCTCGATGCCGTCAGGCTTGATTCTGGCCGGTTCGAATTCAGTCGCTCAGACTCCGTCATTCTACCCGTCGAATTCTGTCCGTTGAGTGACGTTTTATTAATCTGGTACGCTTTTACAGCTATCCTTCTCTTATGAGAGTGACAACCCCTACTTTGCCATCACGCGAGAACGTGAACGCCGCCCCCGCTCAGCTGCGGTAAGAGCCGTTGATGTCGATGTAGCCGTGGGTGAGATCGCAGGTCCAGACGCGCGCTTTTCCCTGGCCCAGGCCCAGATCAACGGTGAGACGGATTTCAGGCTGCTTCATCGAGGCGTCCACCTGTGCTGCGTCATAGCCTTCGACGACCGTGCCGTGGCGGGCGACCCAGATGCCGTTGATGGCCACGGACAACCTGTCGCGGTCAGCCGGCTCCCCGCTCTTGCCCACGGCCATCACAATGCGCCCCCAGTTCGCGTCCTCTCCGGCCACAGCGGTCTTGACGAGGGGGGAATTGGCGATCGCGCGTGCGACCTGCCGCGCCGAGTGGTCGCTTTCAGCGCCTTCGACGCAGACCTCGATCAGTTTCGTCGCCCCTTCGCCGTCGCGCACGACCAGCAGGGCCAGCTCTTCCATCAGGCTGTCGAGGGCGGTGCGGAAATCATTGAGGAGGGGATCAGCGGCTGAAGAGACGGGGGGATTGTCGGCCTGGCCGGTGGCGAAAAGCAGGACCGTGTCGGAAGTTGAGGTATCGGAATCGACAGTGATGGCGTTGAAGCTGGTCTGCACGCCTTCATCCAGCAGGGTCTGGAGCACCGGCTGGGACAGACGGGCATCAGTGACGATATAGGCCAGCATGGTGGCCATGTCGGGCGCCACCATGCCCGAGCCCTTGGCGATGCCCTGCAGCACGACGGGCGTGTTGCCGATGCGCGTCTCCCGCCGGGCGGCCTTGGGGAAGGTGTCGGTGGTCATGATGGCGCGCGCAGCCTGGGCCCAGCCGTCCTCGCTCAGTGCCTGATGGGCTGCGGGCAAGGCGTCGCGAATGGGCTGGACGGGCAGGACCTCGCCGATGACGCCGGTCGAGGAGAGAAAGACGTCTTCAGGGGGGCAGTCCAGCATGGAGGCGACCGCGCCGGCACTCTGGCGGACTGTCTCCTCACCCTTTCTGCCAGTGAAGACATTGGCATTGCCGGAATTGACCAGCAGCGCGCGTGCCGTGGGCGAGCTTGCCTGGGCCATGCGGCACCATACGACCGGCGCGCCCGGGCAGCGGTTTTTCGTATAGACGCCTGCAGCGGTGGTGCCGGGGGCGAAAACCGCCAGCATCAGGTCAGGCCTGCCGCGGTAGCGGATTCCTGCTGCGACCGCGCCCAGCCGCACGCCCCGCACTGCAGAGAGCGCGGGCAGGGGGCGGGCCAGGGGAGAGACGGGCGGCGCACCGGATGACGTGGAGGCCATGGCAGGCTCAGGCTCCGGATCGGGGCCCGGGCGGCCCGGTTGGGCGCGCCCGGGCCGCTTGGGAGAGGGGGTTATTTGGCCGGCTGGGCAGCAGGCTTGGCGGCAGCGGCAGGCGGCTGGGCCATCGGCTTGCCGTCAGCATTGTAGTAGACGACCTTGACGTCCTTGCTGGCCTTGTCGATGACCTGGCGGATGCCCTGGCGGACCAGCTCGTTCTTGATGTGGTCATGCGCCTGCTCCAGCGTCGGCACCGGCACCATGCGGGTGCCGAGCACCTGGATGACATGCCAGCCGTACTGCGTCTGGATCGGGGTCTGGGAGATGGTGCCCGGCTTGAGCGAGAAGGCCGCCTTGGAGAAGGCCGGGATCATGTCGCCCTTCTTGAACCAGCCGAGATCGCCGCCGTCATGCGAAGCGGTGCCCTTGTCAGCTGAAAGGGTGGCGGCCAGCTTGGCGAAATTCGCGCCGTGGTCGCGGTCGAGCTGCTTGATGATGTCCTTGGCCTGCGCCTCGGAATCCACGAGGATGTGGCGCGCATGCACCTCTTCCTCAGGCTTCTGGTTGGCGTAATGCGCGTCGTAATAGGCCTTGATGGCCGCTTCGTTGATCTTGGGCGCGATCTGCTGCTCGAGATAGGCGTTCTGCAGCACGTTGTCGGCCGCAGCGGTCATGGCGGCCTTGACGGCGGGCTTGTCTTCGAGCTTTTCCTTCTCGGCCATGATCTGGACGACCTTCTGGTCGATCAGCTGGTGGGCCAGGAGAGACAGCAGAAGTTCCGGCTTCATGTTGAGCTGGCGCACTGAAGGGGGCAGGCTCTGGGCGGCGCGCTGGATGTCGCCGAGCGTGATCTTCGCGCCGCCAACGGTGGCGATCAGCATGTCGGGGTTGGCGGTGCGGGCCGGCTGGGCAGCCGGAGCGGCAGGCTTGGCCGGAGCGGCGGGGGCAGCGATGGCTGCGGTGCCGGCAAGAAACGTGCAGGCAGTCAGGGCCGTGACGGCCAGGGAGCGGGAAAGCCGCATGGAATACCTCGTGCTGTGGATCGCGAAGATTATATTATAAAGACACTTCTACCCCGCCAACATGACAAAGCCCGGCCCGGCCCGCAAGCGTTTCCTGTCATGGTCGGCTATAGTCGGCGCGATGCTGGCGCCCGGTCCTGGCCTGGCCCCGGCTTGACCCTGGGCGCGGGCGTGCTTATTTCCAGCAGACATGACCATGAGTATCTGCGCCCCCGCCCGGCAGGACCCGGGTGGACAGGCAGCAGGACGTCACCGCCGGCCCAGCGCTGCCGGCGCGGCCCGCCAAGCAAGAGATGCGGGCGCGTTCCTGCCGGGCCGCGGAACCAGCGCCAGCAGTCAGGGATCTCCATGTTCGCACGCCTCGCCCGCGCCGTCTTCGGCTCCGCCAATGACCGCCTCCTCAAGGGGTACCAGCGACGCGTGCCTGAAATCAACGCGCTCGAGCCCGCCATGCAGGCGCTGAGCGACGCTGAGCTCAGCGCCAAGACCGCTGAATTCCGCAAGCGCCTGGCAGACGGGGCTTCCCTTGATTCGCTGCAATGCGAGGCTTTCGCCGTCTGCCGCGAGGCCTCGCGCCGCGTGCTGGGCAAGCGGCATTTCGACGTGCAGCTCATCGGGGGCATGGTGCTGCATGACGGGCGCATCGCTGAAATGCGCACCGGCGAGGGCAAGACCCTCGTGGCCACCCTGGCGGTCTATCTCAACGCGCTGACCGGCAAGGGCGTGCACGTGGTGACGGTCAATGACTACCTGGCCGGTCGCGATGCCGCCGAGATGGGCAGGCTCTACAGCTTCCTCGGCCTGACCACGGGCGTCATCATCCCCAACCTGCCCGACGACCAGCGGCGCGCGGCTTACGGGGCTGACATCACTTACGGCACCAACAACGAATTCGGCTTCGACTACCTGCGCGACAACATGAAATACACGCAGGAAGAGATGGTCCAGCGTGACTTCAACTATGCCATCGTTGACGAGGTGGACAGCATCCTCATTGACGAGGCCCGCACCCCGCTGATCATCTCAGGCCCTGCCGAGGACAGCTCCGACCTGTACCATGCGGTTGACGAGGTGATGAAGGAGCTGGTCCGTGACCCGGTCAATTACGAGAAGGACGAAAAGCACCGCACCGTCATCCTGACCGAGGAAGGCACCCACCGGGTCGAGGAACTCCTGCAGGAGGCGGGGCTGCTGCAGGAGGGCGGGCTTTATGACATCCACAATGTCGCGGTGGTGCACCACGTCCAGCAGGCCCTGCGCGCCCACACGCTGTTTGCGCGCGACGTGGACTATATCGTGCGCGACGGCAAGCTGATCCTGATCGACGAGTTCACCGGCCGCATGATGGACGGGCGCCGTTATTCCGAAGGGCTGCACCAGGCGCTGGAAGCCAAGGAGCATGTGGAGATCCAGCAGGAGAACCAGACGCTGGCTTCTATCACCTTCCAGAATTACTTCCGCCTCTATCCCAAGCTTTCGGGCATGACGGGCACCGCCATGACGGAAG
The DNA here is from genome assembly GCF_006542375.1 of Oecophyllibacter saccharovorans. GTDB lineage: Bacteria > Pseudomonadota > Alphaproteobacteria > Acetobacterales > Acetobacteraceae > Oecophyllibacter > Oecophyllibacter saccharovorans. Next base: position 1,468,618 of record NZ_CP038143.1, read on the forward strand.
CCGATGAATTTGCCGAGATCTACAACCTCACGGTGGTGGAGATCCCCACCAACCTGCCCGTGCGCCGCCATGATACCGATGACGAGGTGTATCTCACGGCTGCCGAGAAATTCCAGGCCGTGGCCAATCTCATCAAGGAGGTGCACGCTACCGGCCAGCCCATCCTGGTCGGCACCACGTCCATTGAGAAGAGCGAATACCTCTCGCAGCTGCTACGCCAGCAGGGCGTGCCCCACAACGTGCTCAATGCCCGCCACCATGAAAAGGAATCGCGCATCGTGGCCCAGGCCGGCATGCCGGGTGCGATCACGATCGCGACCAACATGGCCGGGCGCGGCACCGACATCAAGCTGGGCGGCAATCTGGAGATGATGGCTGACGCCGTGCGCGAGGATGAAGCCGACGAGGCGCGCCACCAGGACCTGATCGAGCAGTTGCGTGCGCGCGTGGAGGCTGACCACGAGACCGTCCACAAGGCGGGGGGGCTTTATGTGATCGGCACGGAGCGCCATGAGAGCCGCCGGGTGGATAACCAGCTGCGCGGGCGCTCGGGACGCCAGGGGGACCCGGGCAATTCACGCTTCTTCCTGTCGCTGGAGGATGACCTGATCCGCATCTTCGGCACCGACCGGATGGGCGGGATGATGCAGAAGCTGGGCCTCAAGGAAGGCGAGGCGATCATCCATCCCTGGCTGAACAAGGCGCTCGAGAAGGCGCAGAAGAAGGTCGAAGCGCGCAATTTCGACATGCGCAAGAACACGCTGAAATATGACGACGTCATGAACGACCAGCGCAAGGAGGTCTATGCCCAGCGCCGCGAGTTCATGAATGCGAGCGACGTCTCCCCCATCATCGCCGAGACGCGCCAGCACGTGATCGAGGACCTGGTGGAAGCGCACATCCCCGAGAAATCCTTTGCTGAGGCCTGGGACATGAAAGGCCTGCACGATGAGCTGCAGACCGTGCTCAACCTCGACCTGCCCGTGGAGGAATGGGCGCAGGAGGACGGGATGGACGAGGAGCACATGATCGCCCGCATCGAGGAGGCCGCGCTCAAGGCCCATGCGGCCAAGGCGGCTGCCCTGGGGCCTGAAATGATGCGCCTGGTGGAAAAGCACGTGCTGCTGCACTCCTTTGACGGGGTGTGGAAAGAGCACCTGCACGCGCTCGACCAGCTGCGCCAGGGCATCGGCTTGCGCGCCTACGGCCAGCGCGACCCGCTCAATGAATACAAGCGTGAGGCCTTCCTCATGTTCACCTCCATGCTTGCCGAGATGCGCCGCCAGGTGATGCAGACCCTCTCGCGCGTGGAGGCCGTCGCCCCGCCGCCCGTTGAGGAGAGCACGCCTTTCCCGCCTTCATTGCCTGGTGAAGGACCCGGCTCTGGACAAATGGGCCTTGGGCAGGAGGGCTTTGAGCAGGCAGGCTCTCCTGCGGCTCTGGCGCCTGGGGAAAGCGAGGTGGTTGATGCCGAGACCCTGGCTGAGTGGAACGCCGGCACGCCGCGCAATGCACCCTGTCCCTGCGGCTCGGGGCTGAAGTTCAAGCACTGCCATGGCCGGCTCAGCTGAAACTTTGACTTTTATTTTCCAGACGGATTTTTCCCCAACAGATTAAGGACCAAGAGGCAACTCCCATGGCAGGCCATTCCCAATTCAAGAACATCATGCACCGCAAGGGGGCGCAGGATGCCAAGCGCGCCAAGCAGTTCGCCAAGGTTATCCGCGAGATCACGGTGGCGACACGCGCCGGCCTGCCCGACCCTGCCATGAACCCCCGCCTGCGCGCCGCCGTGATCGCCGCGCGTGAGGTCAATATGCCCAAGGACACGGTGGAGCGCGCGATCAAGAAGGCCTCTGGCGCTGCCGGAGGGGAGGATTACGCGGAGGTCCGCTACGAGGGGTACGGGCCTGCCGGCGTGGCCATCATCGTCGAAGGCCTGACCGACAACCGCAACCGCACCGCGTCTGACGTGCGGGCCGCCTTCTCCAAGCATGGCGGCTCGCTGGGGGAGACCAATTCCGTCTCCTTCATGTTCCAGCGCGTCGGCGTGGTGACCTACCCGCTGGAGGCCGGCAGCGAGGAGGAGATGCTGGAGGCCGCCATCGAGGCCGGGGCCGACAATGTGGAGACCACCGAAGACGGCCACGAGATCCTCACCGACATGGAATCGCTCATCAGCGTGCGCGATGCGCTGGAAGGGCGCTTCGGCGAGCCGCGCTCGGCCAAGCTGGACTGGCGGCCTGAAACCTCCACACCGCTGGATGAGGAGAAGGCCCGTTCCGTCTTCAAGCTGATCGACACGCTGGAGGAAAATGACGACGTGCAGGCCGTCTACGCCAATTTCGAGCTCTCCGACGAGGTGGCGCAGGCCCTGGCCGCCGACTGAGCGCGCCCCTTACTGAAAAACGGAAACCGGGAAATCTTGGCTGATCGTCTTGAAATTGTGCGTCTCATGGGGCTGGATCCCGGCCTGCGCTATACGGGCTGGGGGGTGATCGAGGCGCGTGGCAGCCAGCTGCGCCACGTGGCGGACGGGGTGGTGGCAAGCCAGGCCGGCGACCCGCTGCCGCTGCGCCTGCGCGCGCTTTATGAAGGGCTGCAGGCGCTGGTGGAGCGCTACCGCCCGGCTGAGGCGGCGGTGGAGCGGGTGTTCGTCAACCCCAACGGGGCTTCCACCCTCAAGCTGAGCCAGGCGCGCGGCGTGGCGCTGCTGGTGCCGGCCCTGGCGGGGATCGTGGTGGGGGAATACACCCCGCGCGCGGTCAAGAGTGCTGTGACAGGCAGCGGGGCGGCCACCAAGGAGCAGGTGGCCATGATGGTCAGGCAGATGCTGCCTGCAGCTTCAATGAAGCAGGCCGATGCGTCCGACGCGCTGGCCATTGCGATCTGCCACGCCCATCACCGCGCCAGCCACAGCCGCCTTGCGGTCCTGGGTGCGGCAGGTGGGGCCCGGCCTGGCTCTGAAATGCGCATAGGCGCGCAGGGCCAGGGATTGCCGGAAAGGCGCAGGGGATGATCGGGCAGCTGACGGGGCTGGTGAGCCAGGTCGAGCAGGACCGTTGCCTGGTGGATGTGAACGGGGTCGGTTACGTGGTCTCGGCCTCCACCCACACGCTTGCCGCCCTGGCGCGCCCGCCTGAGGTGGCGCGCGTGCTGATCGAGACGGTGGTGCGCGAGGATGCCATCCAGCTCTTCGGCTTCTCCACGCCTGAGGAGCGCAACTGGTTCTGCCTGCTGACCACCGTGCAGGGCGTGGGCGCGCGCGTGGCCCTGGCCATCCTGTCGGTCAACCAGCCCCAGGCCCTGCTGCAGGCGGTTAATGCGGGCGACAAGCAGGCCTTCACCCAGGCGGCGGGCGTGGGGCCGAAACTGGCTTTGCGCATCATCACTGAACTGCGCAGCAAGGTTGCGAAAATGCCCGGCCTGGCCGGCGCCGGCGGTACTGGGGCCATGGCTCCGCTGGCCGAGGGCGGGGGAGAAGCAGGGCTGCAGGCAGACGTGCTGATGGCGCTTGAAGGGCTGGGCTTCCGCCGTGCTGAGACCTGGCCCGTGGTCAGCCGTCTCATGGCTGACACGCCTGACGCCACGCTGGACCAGATCCTCCGCCAGGCCCTGCAGGAGCTGGCGCGGTGATGGCACAGCAGGATCACGGTCAGGATCAGGGTCATGATGACGGCTGGGTGGACCTGCCGGGCAGCCGTCCTGCCGCAGGAGGCCCGGCCCGTCAGGCCGGTGCCGCTTCCCGGCGGGAAACCGATGGCGCGCGCCAGGAGGAGGATGCGCCTGAGGCGGCCCTGCGCCCCCAGAGCCTGGCCGAGTTCACCGGGCAGAAAGCCAGCCGCGAGAACCTCGCCATCTTCATCGAGGCGGCGCGCGCGCGCGGCGAGGCGCTGGACCACGTGCTGCTGCACGGCCCGCCCGGGCTGGGCAAGACCACGCTGGCGCAGATCGTTGCGCGCGAGCTGGGAGTGGGGTTCCGCGCAACGTCAGGCCCTGTTATCCAGAGGGCGGGCGATCTTGCGGCCATCCTGACCAACCTGCAGCCCCGCGACGTGCTGTTCATCGATGAGATCCACCGCCTGCAGCCGGCCATTGAGGAGATTCTCTACCCCGCCATGGAGGATTTCCAGCTCGACCTGGTGATCGGCGAGGGGCCGGCTGCGCGCAGCGTGCGGATCGACCTGGCCCCTTTCACTCTCGTTGCGGCCACCACGCGGGCCGGGCTGCTGGCGACCCCCCTGCGGGACCGATTCGGCATCCCGCTGCGCCTGGTGTTCTACACACCCGACGAGTTGCGGCTGATCGTGCTGCGCGGGGCAGGCAAGCTGGGGATGGAGCTGACCGAAGAGGGGGCGGGCGAGATCGCGCGGCGCTCGCGCGGCACCCCGCGCATTGCAGGCCGCCTGCTGCGGCGCGTGCGTGACTTCGCCCTGGTGGCCGGCAAGGGCCGGATTGACCGCCAGACGGCTGATGCCGCCCTGTCGCGCCTGGAGGTGGACGCCCAGGGCCTCGACAGCATGGACCGCCGCTACCTGCGCCGCATTGCCGAGCACCATCACGGCGGCCCTGTAGGCGTGGAGACGCTGGCTGCCGCCCTGGCCGAGGCGCGCGACACGCTCGAGGACGTGGTGGAGCCGTATCTGATCCAGGAAGGCTTCGTGTTGCGCACCTCGCGCGGACGCATGCTGGGCGAGCGCGCCTGGCGTTATCTGGGCCTGACCCCGCCCGCTTCCTCCACGACGCCCACCCTGTTCTGAGGGGGATTTGCCGACATGGCCGCCCATGAATGCCGCTTCCGGGTTTACTATGAGGATACTGACGCGGGCGGGGTCGTCTATCATGCCCGCTACCTGGGCTTTGCCGAACGTGCCCGCGCCGAGGCCCTGCGCGCATTGGGCCTGCCTGTGGGCTGGCTGGCACGCCAGAAGCGCCGCCTCTTCGTCGTGCGCACCCTCAGGGCCGACTACCACGCCCCTTTGCATCTGGACGAAGAGATGCTGGTCGAAACCGAGCTTGACCAGATACGCGGGGCGCGGCTTGTGCTGGTGCAGAGGATCTACCGCCTTGACCCCGACCCTTCTCCGGGAAACGGGCCCCGGCCGCAGGGAGACGCGCCGGCGCGCCACTTGGCCGTCACGCTGGAGGTGACGCTGGCCTGCCTGGATGCCGACAGCATGAAGCCGGCCCGCATTCCGCCATATTGTTTGCAGAAACTGGCCCGGCTGGCCCCTTGAAGTCACACTCTAAGGCCACACTGGGAAGGATTTTCCGCCCAAAGCGCCTTCTTGCCGGTTGATCCCCTTGACCCTGTTGACCTGCGGGGCCATTGACCTATTGATCGGCCGGGCGATTATCCGGGCGCGCCCTTCCCGGTTGCGCCAGTCTGCAGGCGGCCGTGTCAGTCTACAGGGAATTCAGGAGAGAGCAGAGCGTGGACCAGCCAGTAAGTTCAACCCCGTTGGCCTCCGTGGCCGCAACGGATCTGTCGCCCATCCATCTCTTCCTGCATGCCTCGCTCGTGGTGCAGATCGTGATGGTGGGGCTCATTCTCTGCAGCATCTTCGTCTGGGCGGTGATTGCCGAGAAGGTCCTGCTCCTGCGCCGCGTCAACCGCGAGGCCACGGTGTTTGAAGACCGTTTCTGGTCCGGCGGCTCGCTTGACGACCTCTATGACAGCGAAGGCGCGCGCCCGACCAATCCCATGGCGGCCGTCTTCGGCGCGGCCATGGGCGAGTGGCGCCGTTCCTCGCGCATTGCGGGCATCGACATGTCGCGCGGCAGCACGCAGGAGCGCATCGACCGCGCCATCAACATCACGATCGCGCGCGAGAACGACCGGCTTTCGCGCTACATGACGCTGCTTGCCACCATCGGGCCGGTGGCCCCCTTCGTCGGTCTGTTCGGCACGGTCTGGGGCATCATGCACGCCTTCAGCTCCATCGCCACCATGCACAACACCAATCTTTCCGTGGTCGCGCCGGGCATTTCCGAAGCCCTGTTTGCCACCGCCCTCGGCCTGCTGACCGCCATTCCGGCCTATGTCGCCTACAACCTGCTCAGCCGCGCCATCGATAATTTCGACGAGCGGCTTGAATCCTTCGGCACGGAATTTGCGGCCATCCTGTCGCGCCAGTCCGAAGAACGCATCGCCGGGAGGAACTGAGGCCCATGGCGCTCGCAGGAAGAGGGGGCAACGGCCGCCGTCGGCGCAGCCGGCCGGAAGCAGAGATCAACGTCACGCCTCTGGTTGACGTCATGCTGGTGCTGCTGATCATCTTCATGGTGGCCGCTCCCATGATGACCAGCGGCGTCAATGTCGACCTGCCCAAGACCAGTGCCAGCCCGGTCAACAACGACAACAAGCCCCTCACGGTTTCCATGAAGGCCGATGGCACGATCTATCTCGGCGATGAGCGCGTCACGCCTGAAGACCTGGTGGCCCGGCTCAAGGCGGCTTCCGACAATGACCCGACCCGGCGCATCTTTGTGCGCGCTGACGCCAAGATCGATTACGGCCAGGTCATGGGGCTGATGGGGCGCATCACGTCAGGCGGCTTTACCCATGTGGCCCTTCTGGCCCAGCAGCCGGCCGGCGAGCCTTAAGGCACCATCGTGCTTCCGCCCAGCTATTCCACGCCTTCCCCCTCTGACCCGCCTGACCCGCGCGCCGGCTTCTACAGCCGCGGCGCGGATTGGGACGACGGCCGCGCCGCCCGCGACGGGCTGAGGGCGCAGGCCATCCTGCCCAGGGACGGTGAGGCGGGGGCTGAACGCCATTTCGAGCATGTCGGCGTCGGCGTGTCGGTGCTGGCCCATCTGGGGCTGGTGGCGCTGCTGCTGTGGCCGGCTGGTGAAATGCCGCCGCCCCCGCCGCCTGCGCCGCAGGTGGAGATGGTGTTCGACAGCGCTGCCGTGCCTGCCCAGCAGGGAACGGGCCAGCCCCATGCGGCGCAGAAAAGCCCGTCCCCCAGGCCGCCCGCGCCCCAGGAGACGCCTGAGCCGCCTGCTCCGCAGCCGCCCACGCCCAAGCCGCCTGAACCGCCCCCGCCAGCCCCCCCGCCGCCCCGGCCGGTCAGAGCGACGCCCAAGCCCGTGCACAACCAGCCCAAGGCGCAGGTGCACCAGCAGGCGGAGCTGCATGAGAAGGGCGAGGTCGCGCCCAAGCCTAAAACCCATCCCAAGACCGAGCCTGCCAAGCAGCAGGCGGATGTGAAGGCGCCTGAAAAGCACGTCGAGAAAACCAGCGAGAAGAGCACCACCTCGCACACGACCCAGGCGCATGAGACCAAGAACACCCAGGCGGACAGCAATTCCCTGCTGGCCACGCTCGACAGTTTCCGCTCGTCTGAAAAGCAGTCCCGCCCTGCCAGGGCGGCAGCCAACCCCCATTCTGGCGGCTCGCCCAAAGGCGGGGGCTCGCCTGACAGCGACACGCGCGCGCTGAGCGGGGGCGAGCAGCGGGCCATCGGCGGCTCGGTGCGGCGCTGCTACGAGGAGGACACCGCAGCCAAGAACTATGCGAGCTTCACCGCCCACCTGATCGTGACGGTGGATTCGAGCGGCGAGGCCCGCCTGGCCACCTTCGCGCCCGAGACAGCCGCGCGCATGGCCCGTGACCCGAGCTACCGCGTCCTGGCCGAGCGCGCCCGCTCAGCGGTGCTCAGCCCGACCTGCTCGCGCCTGCCGGTGCCCAGGCGCCTGCTGGGCCAGACGCGCCAGTTCCGCTTCGTGTTCCGCCCCTGAGGGGCCGCTCTTCCTGCAGGCTATCTTCCTGCAGCGGGGGACAGCTGGTAGGATAGCCCGTTTTTACCCGGCCGCTGCAGAGGCAGAAAGCTGCGTGGCCCTTAACCTGTCACAAATGCCTGGCACAGATGCGTGTCACAGAGTGCAGTAGATTGCAGAGGTTGCTTCATGTCCCGTTCGTCTTCCCGTTCCACGCCGCCCCTGATCACGGACCCCCTGATCACTGACATGATGGCGCAGGACCTGGCCGATCATCTGGCCCCGCTTCCGCTCACGCGCCGCTCGGTCCTGGGGCGCGGCCTGGCGGGGGCCGCATTGCTGGGCACCTCGCTTGCCGCCCTGCCGGGCGGTGCGCGCGCCCAGTCAGCCGGCGCTGACCAGGGCGCCGGGGAGATCACGGTGGACCAGGCGCACCAGGCGCCCATTCCCATCCTCATCCCCGATTTCGGCCCCGGTCTGGGCGACCGGATCTCGCAGGTCATCTCCAATGACCTTTCAAGCACCGGCCTGTTCCGGGTCATTCCGGGCGGCAGCCTGCCTGCCAATGCCCGGCCTGATTTCGCTGCCCTGAAGGCGCGCGGCGTGCGGGCCGCGGTTGCCGGCAGTGCGACAGGCGACGGCAGCGTGCGCGTCGAGATGCGTCTGTGGGACGTGCTGAGCGGCCAGCAGCTGCAGGGGACGGCCTATACCGCCTCTGAAGCCAACTGGCGGCAGATCGCCCATCTCATCGCCGATGTCATCTATGAGCGGCTCCTGGGCGAGCCCGGCTACTTCAACACGCGCATCGCCTACATTGCGCGCACGGGCCCCCACCGCCACCAGGAGACGCGCCTTGCCATCATGGACCAGGACGGCGCCAACCCCCACATGCTGACCGATGGCCGCTGGCTGACGCTCGAGCCGCGCTTCGACCCCTCGGGCAGCCAGCTCGCCTTCCTGTCCTACGCCAACAACCGCCCGCGCGTTTACCTCTACAACCTGCGCTCAGGCCAGCAGAGCCTGCTGGGCTCCTTTGAGGGCATCTCCTACGCGCCGCGTTTCGCGCCCAACGGGCAGTCGATCATCCTGGCCGTCACCACGCCCAATGGCGGCTCGGACATCTATACGATCGACCTGGCCTCCCACAGCCGCCGCCGCCTGACCTCGGCTCCGGGCGTCATCGACACCAGCCCCTGCTACAGCCCTGACGGCCGCCAGATCGTCTTCAACTCCGACCGCGGTGGCAGCCCGCAGCTCTACATCATGAACGCCGATGGCAGCGGGGCGCACCGCATCTCCTACGGCCAGGGCCATTACGGCTCGCCCGTCTGGTCGCCGCGCGGGGACCTGATCGCCTTCACGCGCATCAATCACGGCGCCTTCTCGCTGGGCGTGATGAACCCTGACGGCACGGGCGAGCGCATCCTGACCCAGGGCTTCACGGTGGAAAGCCCGAGCTTTGCGCCCAACGGGCGGGCGATCGTGTTCTGCCGCCAGTCCGCCTCGGGCAGCGGCGGGGCCGGCTTCAGCTCGCGCCTGGGCGTGATCGACGTTGCGGGCTTCAACGAGCATGAACTGCCGACCAGCACCGGCGCTTCCGACCCCGCGTGGTCGCCTTTCCGCAACAAATAAAAACGCTTTTTGGTGCCACTCCCGTTGCGCGGCTTCCTGGCTGGCGGGGCGGGGGTGGTACCAGCAGGGGCGCCAACAACCCGCCAGCGCCAAGAAGCCCAACCACAAGAAGCGGGCACTATATTTCGTTAAACCCGGTTCAGGAGAGGCCCGGTCAGGAAAAAGTGTGACATATCTGACGCCATTTCCCGGTAGAACAGCAGGATTCCAAAAGAGAGCCCCGCGCTTGCTTGACAGATAACTTGCTGAGGGATTAGGCCGGAAGTAGAGACATGTCCGTTCTGACTGGAAACATTTCAACTGGACCGTGTTTCCTTCTTTAAAACCCACCCAATTTCGATTTCGAAAGTTGTGGGCTTACTTCAAGGTAGAAGACATGACAATTAAGGCAATTGGTGTGAGGACGATGACCGCTCTGGCGCTGGGGCTGGCTCTTGCAGCCTGTAGCAGCAGCACCGGCGAGGGCGGCAACGGAAGCGGCAACGGCAACAATTCCGGCATGACGAGCAATGCGCCCGTTCCCGGAAGTGAGGCCGATCTGGTCGCCACGGCAGGGGACCGGGTGTATTTCGCCCTGAACCAGAACACGCTCAGCCCCGAGGCGCGCGAGACGCTCGACAAGCAGGCGGCCTGGATGAAGCGTTATCCGCAGGTCAACGTCCTGGTCGCCGGTAACTGCGATGACCGCGGCACCCAGGAATACAACATCGCCCTGGGCCAGCGCCGCGCCAATGCCGTGCGCAACTACCTGCAGGCGCAGGGGATCGCGCCCAGCCGCATCTCCACCATCTCCTACGGCAAGGATCGCCCGACCGTTGACGGCGACAGCCAGGATGCGTGGGCCCAGAACCGTAACGCCATCACCTCTGTTCAGTAAGAACCGGGTTCTGGTCCGGGCGGGCGTGAAGCGTTCTGACGCGCTTGCGTGCCTGCCCGGGCAACCCGCAATGAGGTTCCTGGCAGCCAGGGTTCATGACCAGGTTTCATGAAAAGAAAGCCGGCCTCCTTGCAGGGAGCCGGTTTTCTTGCTTTCAGGGTAAGGGCTTTGCGAAGGGCTGCCTCTGGAGGTGCGCCTGGTGAATGACCCTGTTGAAGCTGCGCTGTGACTTTTATGACCTTCGTTCGGGAAATCCGTCTCATGATGCGTTCCTTTCCTCTCCGCCTTGCCGGTCTGGCCCTGGTCGTGGGCCCGCTGATGTATTCAGTCTCTCCGTCCGTTCTGCTTCCGGCCCAGGCCCAGGAACTGACGCGTGACGAAATCCTCCGCCAGCACCAGGAGCTTGCGCGCGAGCACGGCCAGAGCCTGGGCCAGCCGGAAGCCATGCCAGCCGGCGGGGAAGATCTGGATGCGCCCGCAGAATCGCCAGCGCCCCGCTCCAGCCGCCGTGCCGCACGCCGCCAGTCCGGTGAGGGCGTGGAAACGGAAGGCTCTCTCACCGCCCAGCTGCTGACGCGCGTCACCTCGCTTGAAAACCAGGTGCGCCAGATGCAGGGCCAGCTCGAGCAGCTGACCAATGAGGTGCACCGCAACCAGGCTGATGTGACCAAGCAGATCGGCGACATGCAGTTTGCCGCCCAGAACGGTGGCGGCGGTGGGCTGGGCGGTGGTGCGGCAGCGGTTGAGAGCCCGCGTGCGGCCCGCGCCCCGGCCGCGGTGGAAAAACCGGCCCCCCGCGCTGAGGAAACGCCGCGCACTGCAGCGCAGTTCCTCCAGGCGGCCCGCACGGCCCTCAGGAGCCATCATTACGCCGAATCCCTGTCTGCAGCCCAGCAGGCGCAGAGCCTGAGCCACAGCTCTGCCGAGCGCAGCGAAGCGCTCTATGTGGAGGCGCAGGCAGCAGCAGGGCAGAAGAATTACCGTCAATCCGCCGTCGCCTATTATGACGCTTACGGCAAGGCCCCCAAATCAGCCCGTGCGCCTGGCGCCTTGCTTGGGGTATCGGCCTCCATGCTGGCGCTGGGCAACAAGGGCGCTGCCTGCCAGGCGCTCGACAAGCTGCAGAAGGAATTCCCCGCAGCTTCTGCCAGCGTGAAAGCCTCTGAAAAAGCCTTCCGCAAACGGGCTGCCTGTCCCTGAACCCTGCAGATGCCCAGCCTGTAGGAGAAGTGGAGTTTGCCGCGCTGATGACGCGCTGCGGGGCGGATTTTCTTAAAGTGCTGGATCTGCCCGTGGCGGTGGGGGTTTCAGGCGGGGCCGATTCGATGGCGCTGGCCTGGCTGACCCATCGCTGGGGCGGGCGCGTGCTGGCCTTCACGGTTGATCACGGCCTGCGCCCTGAAGCCGCCCAGGAAGCCCGGCTGACCTACGAACGCCTGCAATCCTGCGGAATTGCGTGCCGGGTCCTGGTGCTGGAAGGGCTGGGGACACGCCGCCTGCAGGAACGCGCGCGCCAGCACCGCCTGGCCCGGCTGGAGGAAGCCGCCTGGCAGGCAGGCGCGCCGGCGCTGCTGCTGGCCCATCACCGCCACGACCAGGAAGAAACGCTCTGGATGCGCCAGCAGGGCGGGAGCGACTGGCCGGGCCTGCAGGCCATGGCGGCGAGCGCGCTGCGCGGGCGGGTCGCTGTGCTGCGGCCCCTGCTCGGGATCAGCCCTTATCGCCTGCGCGCCACCCTGCGCCAGGCCGGCCTGCCCTGGTGTGAAGACCCCTCCAACCACAACCGGCGCTTTGAGCGCGTGCGGGTGCGCCAGGACCTGGGGGCCTCACAGCGCCAGGACCTGCACGACCTGCGCGACCGCGCCCTCAGCGAAGCCGGGGCCGAGGAAAGGGCGGTCGCTGGCCTGCTGGCTGAGGCCTGTCGCTGGGAGCCTGAAGGCTGGGTGTCGCTTGCGCCAGGCCTCCTGCAGGCAGGGGGGGAAGCGCTGGCGGTTTCAGCTTTGCGCCGCCTGGTCCGGCTGGTGGGCGGCAAGGCTTATCCGCCTTCCCGCCAGGCCACTGCTGCCCTGCTGCAACGCGGGGGCGGCAGCCTGGGCGGTGCAGTGCTGGGCGCGCGGCGGGGGCGCTGGCATCTCGTGCGCGAGGGGCGGGGCCTGCCAGCCGTGCCGCTCACGGACCAGCTGCTCTGGGCCGGTCGCTGGCGCTACGTGGCGGGGCCCGAGCCCCTGGGGGAGGCCCGCGCACCGCTCCTGTGCGCCCCGCTGGGCTCGCACGTCGCCCAGTTGAAATCTCCCGCGCCTGAATCTTTCGTGCCCCGCGCTGCCTTGGCCGCCCTGCCGGGGATCTGGCAGGGAGGGCGGCTGGTGGCGGTGCCGGCCGGCATGCGGGGGCTGCAAGAGAGCGGCCGCCCTGCCGTCTCCTTCATATGGGAGAGCGGCGTGCCGGTGACCGGGGCGCGCCTGCTGGACTGAAGGGGCGGGTTTTTTGGGGAGAAAACGCCCATACCAGGCGCTTTTCTTGCGTTTCAGGGGTGGGAAGCGGGCGAAAGCTGCTTATGTTTAGAAAACTGGACCAGAGCAAAAAGGTCCTGTTTTCAGCGCCCCTTTTTGGGGGCGGGCAGGGCCCTGCAGGATTGTTGAGAGAAGTATGAAAAACATCAGCCGTAACGTTGCGATCTGGGTGGTTGTGGTCATGACCGCAATCGTCATGCTGACCGCCCTGCAGCCCGGCGGCAGCCACAAGGCGGTCGAGAAGATCACCTATTCCGAATTCCTTCATGACGTGAGCGAGCACGCCGTGAAGACCGTCTCCATCCGGGACCAGAACATCTCGGGCGAGCTGACGGACGGCAAGTCCTTTGCGACCTACGCGCCCTTCGACCCCTCGCTGGTGCACCGCCTGACGGAAGCGGGCGTCGAGGTCACGGCCCAGCCGCCCCAGAGCGACGAGAGCCCGATCATGCGCTATATCGGCGCTTATCTGCCGCTGGCGCTGATGCTGGGGCTGGGCTTCATGATCTTCCGCCAGATGCAGAATGGCGGCGGGGCCAAGGGCGCGATGGGCTTCGGCAAGTCGCGCGCCAAGCTGCTCAATGAAAAGCAGGGCCGCGTGACATTCGCCGATGTGGCCGGCATTGACGAAGCCAAGTCCGAGCTTGAGGAGATCGTCGATTTTCTCAAGGACCCGCAGAAATTCACCCGCCTTGGCGGCAAGATCCCCAAGGGCGTGCTGCTGGTGGGGCCGCCCGGCACCGGCAAGACCCTGCTGGCCCGCTCGGTTGCGGGCGAGGCGAACGTGCCGTTCTTCAGCATCTCGGGCTCTGATTTCGTGGAGATGTTCGTGGGCGTGGGCGCTTCGCGCGTGCGCGACATGTTCGAGCAGGGCAAGAAATCCGCCCCCTGCATTATCTTCATCGACGAGATCGACGCCGTGGGGCGCCACCGCGGCGTGGGGCTTGGCGGTGGCAATGACGAGCGCGAGCAGACGCTCAACCAGATGCTGGTGGAGATGGACGGCTTCGAGAGCAATGAGGGCGTCATCCTCATCGCCGCCACCAACCGCCCTGACGTGCTGGACCCCGCTCTGCTGCGCCCGGGCCGCTTCGACCGCCAGGTCGTCGTGCCCAATCCTGACGTGAGCGGGCGCGAGAAGATCCTGCGCGTGCATATGAAGAAGCTGCCTCTTTCCTCGGACGTTGATCCGCGCGTCATCGCCCGCGGCACGCCCGGCTTCTCGGGCGCTGACCTTGCCAACCTGGTCAATGAGGCCGCGCTGTTCGCTGCGCGCGAGGGCCGCAACAGCGTGACCATGCACCAGTTCGAGAAGGCCAAGGACAAGGTCATGATGGGCGCTGAGCGCCGCTCCATGGTCATGACCGACCAGGAGAAGCGCACCACCGCCTATCATGAAGCGGCCCATGCGATGTGCGCCTATTATTCAGAGGGCAGCGACCCCATCCATAAGGCCACCATCGTGCCGCGCGGCCAGGCGCTGGGCATGGTCATGACCCTGCCTGAGAAGGACAACATCTCCTACAGCCGCAAATGGTGCCTGGCCCGCCTGGTCACCGCTATGGGCGGCCGCGTAGGCGAAGAGCTGATCTTCGGCCATGAGGAGGTGAGTGCCGGGGCCTCGGGCGACATCAAGGGCGCCACCGACATCGCGCGGCGCATGGTCTCGCAATGGGGCATGAGCGACAAGCTGGGCATGGTTGCCTATGATGACCGCGAAGCCATTTCCGGCCGCACGGCCCAGGAAGTGGATGAGGAGGTCCGCAAGCTGGTTGACGAAGCCTATGCCCAGGCCCGCCAGCTGGTGCTGACCCATATCGATGACCTCCACCGCCTGGCCGGCGCTCTGCTGGAATACGAGACGCTGACCGGCGATGACGTGGCGCGGATCCTGCGCGGCGAAGAGCTGGACCGGCGCGAGGGGGAAGTGGAGGTTTTCAGCGGCCGCCGCGGCTCCGTGCCGCCGTCCGGCACGCTGGAGGGCTCTGCGCCGCCGCGTCTCTCAAAAGGGAACGACGACGGCTTTCCGGCCGGCACTCAGCTGGCCTGAGCGGCAGGTCTTTTCACTGAGGCAAAGACAGACGCAGGCCCGTCCCCCAGGGGGCGGGCCTGTCTGTTTGCCGGAGAATATGTAGGGGGTGGGAAATTTTCCGGCCTAGGGCGCGACGGTGTTGCCAAACCGGGCCCTGCCGTCCGATAAGGTGCCGTTGGGTTGTTTGAGGGGCAAAGTGGGGAGCACGGCAATGGGAAAGGCGGGCAGTCAGGTGGGGGAACCGGTGGGCGAGCGGGCGTATTTCGGCACGGACGGGATCAGGGGCACGGCCAATGCCTGGCCCATGACGGTGGAAGTGGCCCAGAAGCTCGGCCAGGCTGCAGGGCTGTATTTCAGCCGGCGCCAGAACCGCCATACGGTCGTTGTGGGCAAGGACACGCGGCTTTCAGGCTATATGATCGAATGCGCGTTGGTGGCGGGGTTTCTCTCGGCCGGCATGGATGTCACGCTGGTCGGCCCTCTGCCCACGCCTGCCATCGCCTTTCTGACCCGCTCGCTGCGCGCTGATCTCGGCGTGATGATCTCGGCCTCGCACAATCCCTATACCGATAACGGCATCAAGCTCTTCGGCCCTGACGGCTTCAAGCTTTCCGACGCGGTTGAGCTTGAGATCGAAAATCTGATGGGCCAGGACATCTCCGCGCGCCTGGCCACCCCCGACCGGATCGGCAAGGCCTCGCGCCTCAATGACGCGGCAGGGCGCTATATCGAGAACGTCAAGGCGTCCTTCCCGCGCGGGCTGCGACTGGACGGGCTCAGGATCGTCATCGACTGCGCCAATGGCTCGGGCTACCGCGTGGCGCCCGCAGCCTTGTGGGAGCTCGGGGCTGAAGTCATCCGCCTCGGCTGCAGCCCTGACGGGCTGAACATCAATGACGGCGTGGGCTCCACCCATCCCCAGGCGTTGCAGGAGGCGGTGCGCAAGCACGGTGCACATTGCGGCATCGCCCTGGACGGCGATGCGGACCGCCTGCTGATGGTCGATGAGAACGGCCAGATCGTTGACGGCGACCAGATCCTGGCCCTGATCGCCACCTCCTGGAAAAAGCGCCGCCAGCTCAACGGGGCGGAAGTGGTGGCAACCGTGATGTCCAATATGGGGCTGGAAGCCTGCCTGCGCGAACACGACCTGGAGCTTTACCGCACGGCGGTGGGCGATCGCTACGTGGTGGAGAGAATGCGTGCAGGCGGCGGCAATCTGGGCGGCGAGCAGTCAGGCCATGTTGTGCTGTCCGATTACGCCACGACAGGCGACGGGCTGCTTGCCGCCCTGCAGGTTCTGGCTGTCATGGTGGAGACAGGCGCGCCTGCAAGCGAGGTCTGCCAGATGTTCAGCCCTTATCCCCAGCTGCTCAAAAACATCCGCTACCAGGGTGCGAACCCCATGCAGCACCCTGATCTGCCGGCCATCTGCCAATGGGCCGAGGCGCGGCTGGGCGACAGCGGGCGGCTGGTGCTGCGCGCCAGCGGCACGGAGCCGCTTATCCGCGTGATGGTTGAAGCGCGGGATGAGGCGCTGGTGCGCGAGGTGGTGGAAGAAGTCAGCCAGCGCATCGAGGGGCTGATCACCGCCTGATCAGTCTCTCGCCACGCTGGCTGGTTTTTACTTACAGAGCCGCCCGGTGAAGCAGCAGCCAGATCAGTGCATGACCTTCACGGCTTTTTTGGTCAGGGTCGGCAGCGGTACATCGCGCGCTTCTTCATGCTCGGCCGTGGCAGAGTGGGGGTCTTCATTGCGGATGACATAGCCGCGGCCCCAGACGGTCTCGATGAGGTGGTCGATGCCGAATTTCTGCAGTTTGCGGCGCAGCTTGCAGACGAAGACATCGATGATCTTCATTTCCGGCTCGTCAATGCCGCCATAGAGATGGTTGAGGAAGGTGTCCTTGGTCAGAACCGTGCCGCGGCGGACGGCGAGCAGTTCGAGAATGGCATATTCCTTGCCGGTCAGGCTGAGGGGCGTGCCGTCAACTGTGGCCATGCGGGCCTCGAGGTTGAGCTCCAGCGGGCCGAGATGCAGGCGGGGCTCGGAGAAGCCGCGCGTCCGGCGGAACAGGGCCTGCAGGCGGGCTGCCAGCACTTCGCGGTCATAGGGCTTGGTGACGTAATCGTCAGCGCCGGCCGAAAACGCGCTCAGCTGAGCCTCAGTGGTGACAACCTCCGAGAGCACGAGCACGGGCAGGTCGATATGCGCCCGGCGCAGGCGCTTGATCAGGCTGGCGCCGTCACAGTCTGCCAGGGCCATTTCAGTGATCAGCAGATCGAAATCATAACGCTGCAGCATGGTCAGGGCTTCAGTGCCGGTAGAGACGGCTTCGATCTGACAGGCCGTGGGGCGCAGCGCCTTGGTCAGGGCTGCGGCAGCTGAAGGATCGCTTTCAACAATCAGGATAAGCATGTTGGTTTCTCCCACATCAATGAAGATGATCTAAAGCTTATTATTTTTCGAATGCAACCCGAGATTGTTTTTAACGGCTCGGATGCACCCTTGTGAAGGGTGGAACCCCACGGAAAACCACCATTTTCTTTAAATATTTTGTCAGCTTTCTAGAGCAGGCATTCATGACTGCTCAGGTCAGCTTTCCTGCCGAAAACCCTGAAAATTCCGCAAGGTGCGCGCGACTCGTGCTGAGCGCATATCTGGTATGTTTTAAAGGCCAAAAGGGACAACCTCTGCAGAAGTTAAGGGTGGTGCAGGTTGTGAAGCGGTTGTGCCCATGCAACCCGGATTCCGGCACGACGACCGGCGATGGGGCAGGACATACAGCAAGAGCTTTCAAATAGGAATAGAAAGGTACTGTTTTTTTAGCGCAATTTTCATCCACGGTCCTTCAGCCCCTGTTTTTTCGGCGGCGGATCTTTTGCAGATCTTCTGCAGGGACGTACGGATTTATTGACGTGCGGGCGCGCCCAGGCGGTTCAGCTTGCCGCCTGGCTCCGCTACAGTCAGCCCACACAGAAGTTCCAAAGAACCCCCGATGAGAAGAGGTCCGGAAGATGAGCGCAGGAAAACCCCCCAGCCCGGCTGAACTGTCCCCTGAACTGCCTTCTGAATTATCAGAGATCGAGCAGCTTTACGTGGAGCTGGCCGAGGCGGAAGCCAAGGCTGAGGCGCAGCTGGTGGGTGCTGAGGAAGCCCTGCTGGCAGCTCAGCACAAGGCCAGCCATCCGGCCGCCAGTGACGAGATGGTGGAGGCGTTCGGCCGTTGGCTGCCCCAGGGGCGGCGCGAAATCGTTGCGGCCCGCAAGGCGCTGGAGAAGGCGACGCTGGAAAAGGACATGTTCCGCCGCTACTACCTGGCGCGCCAGCCGGTCTGCGCGCCCCAGCGTGATTCAGCCAGGGTGTGACGGGTCAGCCGGCGGGTTTCCGCCATGCGGCTGGGCGGGCAGCAGCGTGGCCAGCTGGGCCGGCGTGCCGAGCAGGGCGCAGACGACAGGATGCGTGCGGTCGCGCACCAGGACCAGGCGCGTCTGCGGGTCGCTGGGGAAGAGATCGCTTTCAAGCGTGAAGATCGAAGGCGGGGCTTTGGGCGCGTTCTCCTGCGCAGCGGGCTTGGCGTGATGCTCGCTCGCTTCAGCCGCCTGGGCCAGCAGGCGGGCTGAGATCTGCTCCAGTGCGGGCAGCAACTTGGTCAGGGCCACTTTCTCTTCCGGCTCGCCCTTGCCGTGATGGCTGAGCAATTCGTCCCATCCGGCCCGGGTGACGAAGACCGGCACGCCGTCAGGCGGGGTTTCGCGTTCGGCGCGCAGGATCCTGCCTTCCTGGGCCAGGGTGAGGATGTCGAGGGCCGGCAGGCTCTCAGGCACCAGCCGAACCTGGCGGGCGCCCTCACTGGTGCTGGCGCCGGCAGCTGAGGTGGGGGGAGCTGCGTGTGTATCCGTTGTATCCGTCATGGCGTGCGACTCCGGCTGAAGGTGGGGGCAGGCGCGTCAGGCGTTGGTGTGAGCGGGGCTGACCCACTCGCCATTGCGCATGAGGGGGGTGACGCGCCCGTCCTTGAGGCCGTCAACGTCGATTGTCGCATTGCCGATCATCCAGTCAACATGAATGAGCGACTGGTTGGCCCCGCGCTCGGCCAGCTCGGCCTCGGTCTGGCCCTCGGCGTTCACCAGGCATTTGGCATAGGCCTGGCCCAGGGCGATGTGGCTGGCGGCGTTTTCGTCAAACAGGGTGTTGCGGTAGAGGATGCCGCTTCTGGAGATGGGCGATGAATGCGGCACCAGCGCCACTTCGCCGAGGTGGCGGGACCCTTCATCGGTGTCGAGCAGGCGCTGCAGCACGTCATTGCCCGTATTGGCATGGGCCTCGGTGATGCGGCCTTCCTCAAAGCGCACCTCGATGCCGTCGATCAGCGCGCCCTGGTGGAACAATGGCTTGCTGCTGCTGACCCGCCCGCTGACGCGCCGGGCATGGGGCGTGGTGAACACCTCTTCCGTGGGGATGTTGGGGTTGCACACCAGCCCGCTGCGCGTCGTCTCCGCCCCGCCGGCCCAGTGGTGGCCGTCTGCCAGGCCGATGCGCAGGTCCGTGCCTTCGCCGCTGAAATGCAGCGCGTCGAACCGGGCCTCGTTGAGCATGCGCGCGCGTGCAAGCAGGGTGGCGTCATGGTCCTTCCAGGCGCGCAGCGGGTCAGGCCCGTCCACGCGCGAGGCGCTGAAGATGCCCTGCCACAGGGCCTGCAACGCCTGATCCGGCGGCAGGTCGGGGAAGACCTGCGCCGCCCAGGCCGGAGTGGCGTTGGCGACGATGCACCAGTTGGTTGCAAACTGGCTGATGAGCTCCATCGCCGGGCGGTTGGCGCGGCTGGCCGCACGGCTGGCGCGCGACAGGTGCTCGGGGTTCTGGCCTGCAAGCAGGGTGGGGTCGCCGCCGGTGATCGCCAGGCGCGCAGCCCCCTCCCTGAAGGCGCGCGCCACGCCTTCGCCCATCCAGGCGGCTGCCGTGTCAAAGCTGGCCTCCGTGCCGTACTGAAAGCGCGCAAGCGTGGTGACGTCATCGCTGTAAAGGGTGGTGACCAGACCGGCCCCCGCCCTGTAGGCGTGCTCGGTGATGCGGCGCACGAGCGGCACAGCGTCCAGCGGGGCCGAAAGCACCACCTGCTGGCCGGGCTGCAGGTTCAGCCCCACCCGCACAGCGACTTCACCCAGGCGGTCGAGAAGCTGGTCGTGGGAAAGGGCGTCCGTCATGGTGCTGGGGTCCTTGCAGCTGGGGGTTCACTGGCCGTTTCAGGCGCGGAGTCCGGTGCAGGCTCCGGGTCGCGCGCCGTTTCGCCTTCCGACACCGGCATGTCGCGGAGGATCTCGTGGAGCGCTTTCACCAGCGCCTGGCATTCATCCTCCGTGCCGATGGTCACGCGCAGCCAGTCCTGCAGGCGCGGCGTGTCGGAGAGGTGGCGGACGAGAATGCCGCGATCGCGCAAGTCGCCTGCCAGTTTTTCGGCCGGTTGGGCGGGATGGCGCATGAGCAGGAAATTGGCGCGCGAGGGCAGCACTTCAAAGCCTGAGCGGGCCAGCGTTTCAGCCAGGGCGTCACGCGTGCCAGCGATGCGGTTGACTGTTTCCTGCAACCATTGAACATCCTGGGTGGCGGCGATGGCGCCTGCCTGGGAGGTGCGGGAGAGGGGATAGGAATTGAAGCTGTCCTTGACGCGGTTGAGCCCTTCGATCAGTCCGGGCGCGCCCAGCGCGTAGCCGACCCGCAGCCCGGCCAGGCCTGAGGATTTGGAGAGGGTGCGCACGACCAGCAGGTTGTCAAAGCGTTTGATGAGCCCGACTGCCGATTGCGCGCCGAAATCCACATAGGCCTCATCAATGATGACCGTGCATTCCCGCTGCGCCTCCAGCAGGGTCTCAAGCGCACTTGCAGGCAGCGCCAGGCCGGTATGGGCGTTGGGGTTGGCGATGACGATGCCGCCGCTGGGCTGCACATAATCCTCCACATGGAGAGAGAAGTCAGGCCGCAGGGGGATGACCTGGTAGGGCTGGTCGTAAAGGGCGCAGTAGACGGGGTAGAAGCCGTAGGTGACATCGGCGAAGAGGGCCGGCCCCCTGTCCTGCAGCAGGGCGCGGAAGGCATGGGCCAGAACCTCGTCGGAGCCGTTGCCGACAAAGACGTTTTCAGCCCCCAGCCCGTGCCGGGCGGCAATGGCCTGGCGCAGGGCCGTGGCCTCGGGGTCGGGGTAGAGGCGCAGGTTTTCGTCAGCGGCGTCGCGGATGGCAGCCAGGGCCCGGGGGCTTGGGGGGTAGGGGGATTCGTTGGTGTTGAGCTTGACCATGGGCGCTGACGGCTGCTCGCCCGGCACGTAGGGGCGCAGGGCGTGAACGCGCTTGTTCCAGAACCGGCTCATGCGGGCGTGGCCCTGTTGTTTACAGCAGGACTTTCCGGGGCCGGGTCCTCAAAAAGCTTCAACCCCTGACGCTGGGCCAGGGCGCGGGCTGAAAGGCCGTCCATATCCGTGCGCTCGGGGTCTGCGCCGTGCTGCAGCAGCAGGCGGGCCATGTTCTCGCGCCCGAACATGATGGCGAACATCAGCGGCGTCCTGCCTGCATGGTTGGGGCGGTCCACTTCGGCGCCATGGGCGATGAGCAGCTCGGCCACGGGCTCCAGCCCCTTGAAGGCCACGCCTGCCAGGGCTGAGGCGCCCTTGTTGTCCAGCGCCTCAGGGTCTGCGCCGCGCTGCAGCAGCAGGCGGGCGGCTTCAAGCTGGTTGTTGTAGGTTGCGACCGTCAGCGGGGTGTAGCCGGCGCTATCGGCGCTGTTGACGGGCATGCCGGCATCGAGGAACTGGCCGAGAAGCTCGGTATCGCCACTGCGCGCGGCTTCGAAAAACAGGGCGGTGATCTGCTCGGGCGTGAAACTCGGTGCCGCCTGCCCCGTGCCGGATTGCGTCATGTGGAGAACCCCTGCTGCGGATAAAGGCTTATTCTAGGCAGGATCGCCGGAGGGAAAAAGCCCAAACATGGCTTAAATATGGCTCAAAGAGACCTCCAGCCCATTGCGTCCCGCCGCACTTCGGGCCACCTCTTGATATCGGGGTGACTCCGGGCCGCGTGAGGGGATCTGGCTCCCCGGGCGCAACGGGCGGCAATCAGCCCCCTGATATCAATACAGTTACTCAACAGGAAAAGTGGCGACAGTGAAGCACGATCAGCAGCAGGGCGAGCCGGATAAACTGGAGAAACTCTCCATCGACACGATCCGCACCCTGTCGATGGATGCGGTGGAGAAGGCGAAGTCCGGCCATCCGGGCAGCGCGATGGGTCTGGCGCCTGCCATGTATGCGCTCTGGGCCAATGACCTGGTCTATGACCCTGCCGCCCCCCACTGGCCGGCGCGCGACCGCTTCGTGCTCTCGGGCGGCCATGTGTCGATGCTGCTTTACGCCATGATCCACCTGGCAGGCATTGAAGAAGCGGTGGACGGCAAGACCACGGGCGCGCCCGCCCTCACTGTTGAGGACATCCGCAATTTCCGCCAGCTCGGCTCCCGCACGCCCGGCCATCCTGAATACGGCCACACCACCGGCGTGGAGGTCACCACCGGGCCTCTGGCGCAGGGTTGTGCCAATGCGGTGGGCATGGCCATGGCCCAGCGCTGGCTTGCCGCGCGTTACGACCGCCCGGGCTTCAGGCTTTTCGACTACCGGGTGACGGCCTTTGCGGGCGACGGCGACATGATGGAAGGCCTCAGCAGCGAGGCAGCCTCCCTGGCCGGGCATCTGGAGCTTGGCAACCTGACCTGGGTTTACGACCGCAACAGCATCTCAATCGAAGGCGACATCGCCCAGACCTTCACGGAAGATGTCGGCGCGCGCTTTAAGGCCTTCGGCTGGCATGTCATCGAGGTTGCCCAGGGCCAGGACGTCCGCGCGGTCACTGATGCGCTGCAGGCGGCCAGGCAGGAGACGTCGCGGCCGAGCCTGGTGATCATCAACACCGTGATCGGCTTCGGCGCGCCCGGCAAGGCGGGCAAGGCCTCGGCGCATGGCGAGCCGCTGGGAGCTGCCGAGCTGGAAGGGGCCAAGCGCGCTTACGGCTGGCCTGAGGACGCCCCGCCCTTCCACGTGCCTGAGGGCGTGCGCGAACATGTCACCGGGGCGCTGTCTGCGCGCGGCACGCCCCGCCACCAGGCCTGGGAGAAGATGTTCGCTGACTACCGCAAAGCCTATCCGCAGGAAGCGGCCGAGCTGGACATGATCTTTTCAGGCCGGCTGCCGCGCGGCTGGGAGGAGATCCTGCCGCACTGGCCTGCCGACCCCAAGGGGATGGCCACCCGCCAGAGTGCGGGCGCAGCGCTCAACGCGCTCGCAGCCACCGTGCCGTGGATGGTGGGCGGGGCGGCCGATCTCGCGCCTTCCACCAAGACCACCATTGAGGGCGGCGGTGACTTCCAGCCGCCCCGGTGGGGCGGCGCTTACGGCGGGCGCAACATCCGTTTCGGCGTGCGCGAGCAGGCCATGGGGGCGATCTGCAACGGCATGGCGCTGAGCGGGCTGCGCAGTTTCTGCGCCGGCTTCATGATCTTTTCCGACTACATGAAGCCGCCGATCCGCCTTTCTGCGCTGATGGGGCTGCCGGTCACTTATGTATTCACCCATGATTCCATCGGCGTGGGCGAGGACGGCCCCACCCACCAGCCGATCGAGCAGCTCGCCCAGCTGCGCGCCACCCCCAACCTGACCGTCATCCGCCCCGCTGACGCCAATGAGGCGGCTGAAGCCTGGCGGGTGGTCATGAAGCATGACACCGGCCCCGTGGCGCTGGCGCTCACGCGCCAGGCGGTTCCCACGCTTGACCGCACGAAATATGCGCCTGCCTCCCTGCTGGCGATGGGCGGTTACGTGCTGGCCAATGCGGGCGGCAACCGGCCCGAGGTCATCCTGATGGCCAGCGGCTCTGAAGTGCCGCTGGTGGTGGCTGCCTATGAGCGCCTGGTGGCTGAAGGGGTGCGCGCGCGCGTGGTGTCGCTGCCGAGCTGGGAGCTGTTCGAAGCGCAGGAGGAGATCTACCGCCGTTCTGTCCTGCCGCCCTTTGTCAAGGCGCGCGTCGGGGTGGAGATGGGCGCGCCGCTGGGCTGGGATCGCTACGTGGGGCCTGAAGGCACCATGATCGCCATGCGCGATTTCGGCGTCTCGGCTCCAGCCCCTGAGCTGATGGCGCAGTACGGCTTCACGGTGGACAATATCTGCAAGGCCGCCCGCGCCCAGATCGCAGCCCACCGCCCGCCCGAAAAGCCCCGCGCTGAAGCGAGAAGTTGCCCTTATCCCCATGGGGAGGGCGCGCCGGCCGCTCAGGCTCAGGATACGGGGGCCCAGGCTGCAGGAGCGCATGACCCGCACAGCCAGCTGGCCCAGGCGGGCATGCAGTGCGGGGGCTCGCGCCTGCTGGCCGAGCTGCGGGCGAAAGAAGCGGCCCGCAAGGAAGCTGAGCAGAAAGAGACAGATCAGGATCAGGATTGAGACGGCCTGAAACAGGCGCCTGAAACACGAGCCGGGAAACAGGGGCCGGGGCACTGGACAGGCGCGCCTGTCCTGCGGCAGCCTGAGGGGCAATGAAATGAAGGAGAAGGCTGCAATGGCTGAAGCGTCTGCTGGCAGAACCGACAACCCGCTCAAGCGCCTGGCTGGCTGCGGGCAGGCGCCGTGGCTGGACTTCATCAGCCGCGACTTCATTGCCAGCGGCGATCTCTACAGGCTGGTGCAGGAGGACGGGATCACGGGCGTGACCTCCAACCCGGCCATCTTTGAAAAAGCCATCGGCCAGGGCGAGGAATATGCGCCTGAGATCGCCCGCCTGCTGCAGGAGGACAAGCTCCTGCGGCGTGAGCAGATCTATGAACGCCTGGCCATCGAGGACATCCGCGGCGCGTGCGAAGTGCTCAAGCCGGTCTATGAGGCCACGTCAGGCCGTGACGGCTATGTCAGCTTCGAGGTTTCCCCTTTTCTGGCCCATGACAGCTGGGAGACCGAGCAGGAAGCTCACCGTCTCTGGGAGGCGGTTGACCGCCCCAATCTGATGATCAAATTGCCTGCCACCGATGTAGGGGTAGAAGAAACGAAAACCCTTACCGCGCAGGGGATCAACGTCAACGTGACGCTGCTCTTCTCGGTTGCGACTTACGCGCGGGTGCTCGAGGCCTATCTGCGCGGGCTGGAACAGCGTGTCGCCAGGGGCAAGGACATCAGACAGGTTGCAGGCGTGGCGTCCTTCTTCATCAGCCGGATCGACAGCGCGGTGGATGGGGAGATCGACCGCCGCCTGGCCGAAGGCGACCCTGACAGCGCAGCCTTGAAGGCCTTGCGCGGCAAGGTGGCGGTGGCCTGCGGCGTGCTGGCTTACGCGCATCTGCAGGAGGTCCTGGCCTCCCCGCGCTGGGCGGCTCTGGCGGCCAAGGGTGCGCAGCCCCAGCGCCTGCTCTGGGCCAGCACCAGCACGAAGGACAAGGCCTACAGCGACACCAAATATGTCGAAGCGCTCATCGGGGCCCATACGGTCGACACCCTGCCGCCTGTCACGCTGGCGGCCTTCCGCGATCACGGCACGGTGCGCCAGAGCCTGCCTGGCGACGTGGAGGCGGCGCGTGCGGTCATCGCCGAGGCTGAGCGGCTGGGGCTTGACCTGCCGAAAATGTCTGAAAAGCTCCTGGCTGAAGGCTGCACGGCCTTCGAGAAGGCTTTTGAGACATTGCTGGACGCTGTGGAAGCCCGGCGCATGGAAGTCCTGGGCATCAGCGAGCCGATCGCCCCGAAGCTCATTTCCTGTAAGGATGCCTATCCTCTCTGGGTCGAGGAAACAGCGAGTTGTTGCTATTTCACTCCGGATTGCGAAGACGATGAATTGATCCAGCGCATCTGGGAACGCGATCCCAAGATCTGGACAGGCGGCAGGGAAGGGGAGTGGCTGGGCTGGCTGTCCGCCCCGCGCGATGGTCTTGAGCACATCAAGCAGTATGAAGACTTCGCGCGTGACGTGAAGGCGGGCGGTTACACTGACGTTCTGCTGCTTGGCATGGGCGGCTCCAGCCTTGGGCCTGAGGTGCTGAAGGAAGTGTTCGGCCATGTTCCTGGCTGGCCTGAGCTGCACGTGCTCGACAGCACGGACCCCGAGCAGGTGGCGGAAATGGCTGCCAAAGTGAATCTGGCCAAGACGCTGTTCATCGTCTCGAGCAAGTCGGGCAGCACGCTGGAGCCCAATATTCTGTTTGCCTATTTCTGGGCTGCGGCTGAGAAGGCGCTGGGCAAGGCGCCCGGGGCGCA
The DNA here is from genome assembly GCF_006542375.1 of Oecophyllibacter saccharovorans. Lineage (GTDB taxonomy): Bacteria > Pseudomonadota > Alphaproteobacteria > Acetobacterales > Acetobacteraceae > Oecophyllibacter > Oecophyllibacter saccharovorans. The sequence goes on from NZ_CP038143.1 coordinate 1,494,670, forward strand.
TTTTGTTGCGGTGACGGACCCGAACTCCTCGATGGAGAAGACAGCCAAGGAACACGGGTTCGGGCATATTTTCTTCGGCAATGCGCAGATCGGCGGCCGATATTCTGTGCTGTCGCCCTTCGGCATGGTGCCTGCTGCGGCTGCGGGTTACAACGTGCGCGGCCTGCTCGAGAATGCCTTGCTGATGGCCGACCGGTGCAACCCCGAAGACGCTTGGGATGCTTTAAGTCTTGGAAAAGGCCTGGGGTGTGTCGGCAGATCCTCCTCCAGAGACAAAGTGACTTTTGTGGGCAGCGGCAAGCTGGCGGCTGTGGGGGCCTGGCTTGAGCAGCTGCTTGCCGAGAGCACCGGCAAGCAGGGCAAAGCTCTGATCCCGATCATAGGCGAAGCCCCAGGTGCGCCTGACAAATATGGCGAAGACCGTTTCTTCATCAATCTGCGCATGGCGGGTGAAGCGCAGGATCCCAAGCTGAAGGCCTTGCTGGAGGTTGACGATCTATCGATGGCTCCCACTTGGGTGGATGAGAAATACCCCAGCTATGAAATCCAGATGGATAACCTGCTGCAGCTGGGACAGGTCTTCTACCTGTTTGAGTTCGCCACCGCCGTGGCAGCGGCGATGATGGAGGTCAATCCGTTCGATCAACCTGATGTGGAAGTCAGCAAGGTCGAAACCCGCAAGCTGCTTTCAACTTGTGAGCAGACCGGCAAGCTCCCGCCCGAGGAACCCTTTGCCGTGGACGGAGACCTTGCCTTCTACGCCGATCCCAAAAACGCTGAAGCCCTCGAGAAAGCTGCAGGCGGGCGCACGGATGCGGTATCGCTGCTCAAGGCGCAGCTTGAGCGCGTGAAGCCTGGCGATTACGTGGGGCTGCTTGCCTATATCGCCCGCACGCCCGGCCACATCGCCTGGACGCAGGAGGTGCGGCACATGCTGCGCGACGGCCTGCATGTGGCGACAGCGGCCGAGTTCGGGCCGCGCTTTCTGCACTCCACCGGCCAGGCCTACAAGGGCGGGCCCAACACGGGGGTGTTCCTGCAGGTGACGTCCGACAAGGCGAAAGACCTGGAGATCCCGGGCCATCCCTACACGTTCGGGGTGGTGCAGGCGGCGCAGGCGCGGGGGGATTTCGACGTGCTGGCCGCGCGTGACCGGCGCGCGCTGCGGGTGCATATCCGCGGGCCGCTGGAGGAGGGGCTGAAAAAATTGTCACAGGCCCTTCAAATCGCTTTGAAAGAGGCAGATCATGTACGCGGTTCCTGACCGAGTCAGAGTCTGCCGCTCGGCCTGCAGTTGTGGAGACATGTCATATGTCCGTTCCTGGTAACAAACTTCTCTCCCTCTCTTTCGCTCTTCCCGAGCAGGTGGCTGCGGGCGTAACCGCTGCCCTGCAGAGCTGGGCGCGCGACAAGCGCGTTCAGCGCATCTGGGAACGCGATCCCAAGGTGTGGACGGGCGGCAAGGAAGGGGAGTGGCTGGGCTGGCTGTCTGCCCCGCGCGACGGGCTTGAGCACATCAAGCAATATGAAGACTTCGCGCGTGACGTGAAGGCAGGCGGTTACACGGACGTTCTGCTGCTTGGCATGGGGGGCTCCAGCCTTGGCCCTGAGGTGCTGAAGGAAGTGTTCGGCCATGTTCCGGGTTGGCCTGAGCTGCACGTGCTCGACAGCACGGACCCCGAGCAGGTGGCGGAAATGGCTGCCAAAGTGGATCTGGCCAAGACGCTGTTCATCGTCTCGAGCAAGTCGGGCAGCACGCTGGAGCCCAACATCCTGTTTGCCTATTTCTGGGCTGCCGCTGAGAAGGCGCTGGGCAAGCCGCCCGGGGCGCATTTTGTTGCGGTGACGGACCCGAACTCCTCGATGGAGAAGACGGCGAAGGAACACGGGTTCGGGCATATTTTCTTTGGCAATGCGCAGATCGGCGGCCGGTATTCTGTGCTGTCGCCCTTCGGCATGGTGCCTGCTGCGGCTGCGGGTTACAACGTGCGCGGCCTGCTCGAGAATGCCCTGCTGATGGCTGAGGCCTGCACCAACGTGCCGCCAGAAGTCAATCCAGGCGTGGAACTCGGCCTGGCGCTGGGCGTTGCGGCCACCCGCCTTGACTGTGACAAGGTCACCTATGTCGGCAGCAAAAAGCTTGCAGCCGTGGGCGCGTGGCTTGAGCAGCTCATCGCTGAAAGCACCGGCAAGATAGGCAAGGGGCTGGTGCCGATCGACGCTGAGGCGCTGAGCGGGCCGGAAGCTTACGGCCGCGACCGTTTCTTCGTTGATCTGCGCCTGGCCGGTGAAGCGCCCAACCCCAAGCTCAAGCCCCTGGAGGCGGCGGGCTTCCCGGTGGTCGACATCCAGCTGGCTGACCTGCTGCAGCTGGGCCAGGCTTTCTTCCTGTTCGAGTTCGCCACCGCCGTGGCGGGTGTGGAGCTTGGGATCGACCCGTTTGATCAGCCGGACGTGGAGTTCAGCAAGGTCGAGACGCGCAAGCTGACCACAGCCTACGGGGAAACAGGCAAGCTCCCCCCTGAAGAGCCGTTTGCGGTGGACGGAGACCTTGCTTTCTACGCCAACCCCAAAAACGCTGAAGCCCTCAGCAAGGCTGCAGGCGGGCGCCTGGACGCGGTATCGCTCCTCAAGGCGCAGCTTGAGCGCGTGAAGCCTGGCGATTACGTGGGTCTGCTTGCCTATATCGCCCGCACGCCCGGCCACATCGCCTGGGCGCAGGAGGTGCGGCACATGCTGCGCGACGGCCTGCATGTGGCGACAGCCGCTGAATTCGGGCCGCGCTTTCTGCACTCCACCGGCCAGGCCTACAAGGGCGGGCCCAACACGGGGGTGTTCCTGCAGGTGACGTCCGACAAGGCCAAAGACCTGGAGATCCCGGGCCATCCCTACACGTTCGGGGTGGTGCAGGCGGCGCAGGCGCGGGGGGATTTCGACGTGCTGGCCGCGCGTGACCGGCGCGCGCTGCGGGTGCATATCCGCGGGCCGCTGGAGGAGGGGCTGAAGAAGCTGGAGAGGGACCTGAAAACCGCTCTGAAAGGAAGTTGATTATATGCGTATCGGGATAATCGGTCTGGGACGGATGGGCAGCAACATCGCTGTCCGCCTGACGCGTCACGGCCATGACGTCGTCCTGCATGACCGCACCCCGGAAGTGACTGAAAAGACCGTCGCCCGCTGTGAGCCGGGCCTGGCGCAGGGCGCTGCCACCTATGAGGAGATGGTCGAGCTGCTGGGCGCCAGCAAAGGCAACGGCAAGGACGGCAGCGGGAGCCAGGAGCGCCGCATCGTCTGGATCATGCTGCCGGCCGGCGAGGTCACGGAAAATGCCGTCCATAAGATGGGCAACCTGCTTGGCAAGGGCGATATCATCATTGATGGCGGCAACACCTATTACAAGGACGACATCCGCCGCGCCGAAGAGCTGGCTGCCAAGGGAATCGACTATGTGGATGTCGGCACTTCAGGCGGGGTGTGGGGGCTCGATCGCGGCTACTGCATGATGTATGGAGGCGCGCCCGAAGCTGCGGAACATATCGACCCCATCCTCAAGGCCCTGGCGCCGGGCAGGGGGGACATCCCCCGCACGCCTGACCGCAAGCCCCACACCCATAACGCGCGCGCCGAGGAAGGCTATCTCTATTGCGGCAAGGCGGGGTCGGGGCATTTCGTGAAGATGATCCATAACGGGATCGAATACGGGCTCATGCAGGCCTATGCCGAAGGCTTCGACGTGCTGAAATCGAAGAATTCCATGCGCCTGCCCGAAAACGAGCGCTATGACTTCAACCTGGCCGATGTGGCCGAAGTCTGGCGGCGCGGCAGCGTGGTGTCCTCATGGCTTCTGGACCTCACAGCCGAGGCCCTGGCGCGCAGCGATGACCTGACCGGCTTCAGCGGCGAGGTCAGCGATTCAGGCGAAGGGCGCTGGTCGATCGAGGCGGCGATTGAAGAGGACGTGCCGGTGCCTGTCATGACAGCCGCGCTGTTTGCGCGTTTCCGCTCGCGCAGCGGCAATACCTTTGCCGAAAAGGCGCTCTCAGCCATGCGCTTCGGCTTCGGCGGGCATGTCGAGCGCAAGTGAGCCCGCCAATGCGGCCCCCAGTAAGGCCAGCAACAAGAAGCACAAGAGACGAGCCCCGGAAAGGTTGAGGACATGACGCGCGCAACAGAGACCAGCCCGGCCCAGGCCCCCATCCGCCTGGTGGTGACCGATGTGGACGGCACCCTTCTCGACCCCGACAGGCAGCTGACGCCCCAGACCATTGCTGCAGCGCGCAAGCTGCAGCAGGCAGGCGTGGGGCTTGCCCTGTGCAGCGCGCGTGCGCCCGGCGCCCTGCTGCGCATCATGGAAGCGCTGCAGATCACCGGGCCGTGCGCCGCCTTCAATGGCGGGGCGCTCTTTCAGGCGGACGGCGTGGTGGACAAGAACCTCTTCCTGCAGCCGGAAGTCACGCGCCTGCTGATCAATGCGCTTGAGAGCGAGCCGGTGGAAACCTGGCTGCAGAACGACACGCAGTGGCTGGTGCGCGACGCCCAGACGCCGCTCGTGCGCCAGGAGGCTGAGAGCAGCGGGCTGGTGCCCACCCAGGTTGCCAACCTTGCCGACCATGTCGAAGGCATCAACCGGGTGGTGGCCATGGGGGTGGAAGCGCCGGTGGTGGCCAGTCTTGACGGCTGGCTGGTGGGGCAGTTCGGCGGTTTTGCCGCCATCGCCCGCTCCATGCCGTGCCGCATCAACATCACCGCCCCTGACGCCAACAAGGGCAATGCGCTTGCTGACCTGGCGCGGCTCTACAAGGTGCCTCTCAGCGAAGTGGCGGCCCTGGGCGATGCGCCCAACGATATCGGCATGCTGCGCGAGGCGGGGCTTGGGATCGCGATGGGGCAGTCGCCCGAGTCTGTCAAGGCCTATGCGCAGGCAGTGACGGGCAGCAATGCACAGAACGGCTGGGCAGAAGCGGTCGAGAAGTTCATTATGCCCCGCGTGCAGGTCGGCTGAAGGCCCGGCCCTGCCGTCATGACCGAAGAGGGGAGTGCCCAACGTGACCACTGATATCCGCCATGCGGAAGTCGAGATCCTGCCCGACAATGACGCCGTTGCCGAAAAGATGGCCGAGATCCTGATCGAGGCCATCCGCCGCAAGCTCGCTTCAGGCGCGCCGGTGGCGCGGATCGCCCTTTCAGGCGGCTCCACCCCCAAGCGCCTGTTCGAGATCCTGGCCCGCCCCGACATGGCCGGGCGCATCGACTGGAAGCGCGTCGAGCTGTTCTACGGCGATGAGCGCCACGTGCCTGCAGGCCATGCCGACAGCAACCACACCATGGCGCTTCAGACCCTGCTTTCGCATGTGCCCATCCCGCCAGGCCAGGTGCACCCCGTTCCCACCGCAGGCACGCCTGCCCAGGATGCGGCGCTGTACCAGCAGGCGCTGCAGAAGGCTTACGGCAGTGACGTGCTGCAGAAGGGCCGCCCGCTTTTTGACGTGGTGATGCTGGGGCTGGGGCCTGACGGGCACACGGCCTCCCTTTTTCCCGACCAGCCGGTGCTCGGGGAGAAAAATCTCTGGGTTTCCACCGCCGCGCCCACCCATGTTCCCCATGAACGCGTGACTTTGACCTATCCGGCCCTTGCATCGAGCGATCTCGTGGTGTTTCTCATCACGGGCAAAGGCAAGGTGCCGATGCTCAAGCGCCTGCGTGAGGGGGATCCGTCCATTCCGGCGGCTCATGTCACCTCGGACGGGCGGATTCTCATTCTGGCCGACCGGGCGGCAGCCGGCGAAACGCCGTAACCTGCGCGGGTACTGACGGGAAGGCTGCAGACTTCACCACTTATGAGCCATTTCTTATGACAGACGTCCTTATGACCGCCCCCCCGGCCGCGGAGACAGCGGAAACGGCGCAAGCCGTCTCCCCGCTTGCCGAGGCCGGGGTCATGAGCCTTGACGCCTGCAAGCGCCTGGCTGCGCGGTCTGCGGCCGACCTGGCGGAGCCCGGGATGATCGTGGGGCTGGGCACCGGCAGCACGGCGGCCTTCATGGTCGAGCGCCTGGGCGAGCGCGTGGCCGAGGGGCTCGACATCAAGGCCATCCCCACCTCGAATGCGATCGAGGCGCTGGCCCGCTCGCTGAACATTCCCCTGACCGATTTCGCCACCCATCCGGTGCTCGACATGGCGATCGACGGCGCTGATGAGGTGGAGCGCGGCAGCCTCCATCTCATCAAGGGGCTGGGGGGCGCGCTGCTGCGCGAGAAGATCGTTGCGCGCGCGGCAAAGCGTTTTGTCGTGATGGTTGATTTCACCAAGCCGGTGGACCGTCTGGGTGCCAGGACGCCCGTTCCGGTGGAGGTGGTGCCGTTCGGCTGGCAGTGCACTTCCGTGGTGCTGGGCCAGCTGGGGGCGAAACTCATTTCCCCCCGCCGCGGCCCCAACGGTGACCTGGCCGTGACGGATAACGGCAATTTGATCCTTGATTGCGATTTCGGTCCCATCAAGGATGTCCAAGAACTTGCGACCCGGCTGGACGGCGCTGTAGGCGTCGTGGAACACGGGTTGTTTCCATGCATGGCCACCGATGTGGTGGTGGCAACAGACAGGGAGATCGAACAATGGACCCCATGAGCAGCGAACCGACGCCTGCACAGGAAAACGCCTGCAAGACGGCAGGCGCCATGATCGCCAAGGATCTGAAACGACCTGCCATTCCGCCGCAGTATATCGTCGTCATGGGGGTTTCAGGCACCGGCAAGACGACGGTGGCCGTGGCCCTTGCCGACCTGATGGGCTGGCCCTTCCAGGAAGGCGATGACCTGCACCCGCCTTCCAATGTCGAGAAGATGCGCAACGGCCATCCCCTCAACGATGATGACCGCGCGCCCTGGCTTGAGCTGTGCCATGACTGGCTTGCCAAGCAGGTCAAGGCCGGCCACGGCGCCGTGCTGACCTGCTCGTCGCTCAAGCGCCGCTACCGCGAGATCCTGGCCAAGGGCCTGCCGGTGGAGTTCGTCTATCTCTACACCACGCCTGAAGTGGTGGAGCAGCGCATCAAGGCGCGCACGGGCCATTACATGCCGCCCACTCTGCTGCCCAGCCAGTTCGCAACGCTCGAGGAGCCTGCCACCGACGAGCCGGTGATCGTGGTTTCGGGCGATGCCACGCCGTCGGAAATCCTTGAGATGCTGCTGTGCTACCTGGAGCTGCACCCCGAAGGGACCAAGTGCAAGGTTGAAGCGCATATGTCGAAATCCGATCACGGCCGCACCGCCCAGAACTGACCCGCAACGGATCGCTTCTGCCCAGAGCCTGACCAGGCGTCTGCTCCTCTTCTCATGGAAGGGGGCAGGCGCCTTTCCTGTTCCGGTCTGTTCCGTCAGGCCTGGAAGGTCGGAAAATTCAGGGCGCGGTCTGCCAGCCAGGGCCGACGATGGCCACGCGCCGGCCCGTGGGCGAGTCGCGCACGATGATGGCTTCGCATTCCTCAAGGTAGCCCAGCTGCCGGCGCGCCCGCCCGAGCGAATGGGTGCCGTAGGTGCGGGCCAGTGCTGCGTCGTCCGGGCAGGGCGCGCCTTCCAGCGCGCAGCGGGCGAGCAGGAGATAGACGCCGCGGAGGTCTTCAGGCAGGCCCTCGGCGCGGGTCATCACCTCCTGCCATTGCGGGGTTTGGGCCTGCTCAGGCGTGATGCCGCAGCGCGCGAGGGCCAGCAGGCTGCGGAACTGCGCCAGGTCCACCGCCTGTTCCATCACCGTGCGCGACAGCCCGGCCAGGCGCGCACGCATCTGGAAATCCTGGTAGAGCGTGGGAAGCGGCCGGTAATCAGCCCCTTCCTCAGCCGCTGTGGCAGCGACCAGCCCGGCCAGCAGTTCGGGATCGGCCGGCGTGTGAGGCCCCGCCTGACCGGCCGCCTGGCTTTCCTGCGCTTGCGCCTCATGGCGTTTTTCCTCGACCGCGCGTTCGGCGCCGTAAGCGTCGAGCTGGGCCAGAAGGTCAGGCGGGGGCGGGGCGGGCTCGCGCCGGGCGCGCGGGGGCGGCTCGGGTGCCGGTTGCAGGATGAGCTCGCGGAGTTCCTCAGGGGCGACCGGCGTGGGCTCCAGCGGCACCAGCACGGGCCCGCCATTGAGACTGGCCGTTTCCACCGGGCCGATGGTGATGAGGCGCGGCCTGCGCGCAAGGGCCGGGCCCAGCGCCATGAACTGGCCGCGCTGCAGGTCGCGGAAGCGCTCGGCTGCGCGCCGCTCCATGCCCAGCAGGTCGGCAGCGCGCGCCATGTCGATGTCGAGAAAGGTGCGGCCCATCAGGAAGTTCGAGGCTTCTGCCGCCACGTTCTTGGCAAGCTTGGCCAGGCGCTGGGTGGCGATGATCCCCGCCAGCCCCCGCTTGCGGCCGCGGCACATCAGGTTGGTCATGGCTGAAAGCGACAGGCGGCGGGCCTCGTCGGACGTATCCCCGCCGGCCACGGGGGCAAAGAGCTGGGCTTCATCCACCACCACCAGGACCGGGTACCAATGGGCGCGGGGGGCGTCGAACATGCCTGCCAGAAAGCTGCCTGCCGCGCGCAGCTGCTGCTCGGGCTCGCATTGCTCGAGGTTGAGCACGACTGAGGCCCTATGGGCACGCACGCGCTCGCCTGCCGCGCGCAGCCCCGCTTCGCTCTGGGTGTCGGCATCGAGCACCAGGTGGCCGTATTTCTCCGCCAGGGTGACGAAATCGCCTTCAGGATCGATGATGACCTGCTGCACCAGCCCGGCCGTCTGCTCCAGCAGGCGCCGCAGCAGGTGGGACTTGCCCGAGCCGGAATTGCCCTGCACCAGCAGGCGCGTGGCCAGCAGTTCGGCAAGGTCGATGCAGCCCGGCGCGTCCCCTGGTCCGCCTGTTCCGCGCCCGGGCACCCCGGGTTCCTGCAGGCTTCCCAGAACGATGGCGCCGGGGCGAGTCGTGGGTCCGTTCATGCTGGCTGTCATGCAGGTCTTTTATCGCCTGTGCCTTCAGCGAGCCAGTGAGCGACGCCGCCCGCTGCGGCATGGGCGGTGGAGAAGCAGCCCTGTAGCAGGTAGCCGCCCGTAGGCGCTTCCCAGTCGAGCATTTCCCCGCAGGCGAAGACGCCGGGGCGGTCCTTGAGCATGAAGTGCCCGTCCACCGCCGCCCATTTCAGCCCGCCGGCCGTGGAGATGGCGCGGTCGAGCTCGCCGGGCGCGCTGAAGGCCAGCGGCAGGGCCTGCACGGCCTGGGCCAGCTCGGCGGGGGTCGCGGCGTCAGGGGCGAGCTCGTTGAGCAGGACGCGTTCCACCGGGGTGAGGCGCAGGGCCTTGCGCAGCCTGTTGGCCCGGCTTTCGCGCGGGCGCTGCGCGCTGAGGCGGTGCTGGATCTCGCTTGCTGAAAGCGTGGGGCGCAGGTTCAGCTGCGCGGCCTGCGGGCCGTTATGGGCCAGAAGGGCGTCGCGCAGGAGGGCTGAGAGCGCGTAGAGCGGTGCGCCTTCCAGCCCGCGCCGGGTGATGGTGAGGTCGCCGCGATGGGTGACCCCGCCGAAGGACAGCGCGATGCCGCGGAGGGTTTCGCCTTCATAACGCTCGAGAAAAGACTCGAGGAAAGGGGCGGGCCAGTCAGGCAGGAAGCCGCAATTGGCGGGCAGGAAAGGCGCGCAATCACGGGACGGGAAAAGCCCGGCCCATTGCCCGTCGCTGCCCAGCCGGGACCAGCTGGCCCCACCCATGGCCAGAACGGTGGCGTCTGCGGTGACCTCTTTTTCACCCTCGGGCGTGGTGAAGCGCAGTTTCTGCGGGGCGGTGTCGTTTGACGGCGCTTCGGTTGAGAGCGGCGCAAAGCCCGCAAAGCGGTGGCGGCCGGCAAAGATCACGCCCAGGTTTTCGAGGCGCTCGAGCCAGGCGCGCAGCAGGGGCGAGGCCTTGAGGCTTTTGAGAAAGACCCGGCCTGAGCTGCCGGTGAAGCAGGGCTGGCCCAGCCCTTCAGCCCATTGGCGCAGCTGTGCCGGGGTGAAGGCGTCAAGGGCTGGCTGCAGGCGGGGCAGGCTGGTGCCGTAGCGTTCGCCGAACAGGGCGGGGGGTTCGTCATGGGTCAGGTTCAGCCCGCTGCGCCCGGCCATGAGGAACTTGCGGCCGGGGCGGGCCATGTGGTCGTACACCGTGACCGCGTGCCCCTGGCGCGCCAGGCATTCAGCGGCGAACAGCCCTGCAGGCCCGCCGCCGATGACGGCAACGCTCTTTCTCTTTCTCTTGCTCTTGCCTGTGGGCGGCGCTGTGCCCGGACCTGTTTTCTCAGGGAGGGATTGGGGCGGGACCGGGGCAGGGTCAGGGGAAGGTTCAGGGGTCATGGGGAGGGGCTCTCAGGACCTGGGAGGAAGGGGGCGAAGGCGCGCAAATGCGGGGGCGGGCCAGGATGGGCGCAGGCAGGCTACTTTAAAAAAGAAGCAATGTTGCAAGAGCAGAGGCATAGAAAGGCGGGAAAAGGCGGATTTTCAGAATACTGGCGCGGGTTTTGCGTCTTTTAGCGTGCCCGAACAGGGCGGTAATATTTGCGGGTGCTTTATAGAGGTCCTCTCAGGAGTCCTTGAGAAGGGGGCTTGAGGGGGGTGGAGGGTTTTTCTGCACTGTCACGTCATAATATCGTTACATTCTGTATTTCGGCGATAATTGGGCTTGCAAGAGTGCCGGAAAGATGTTGGAGTTGCCGCAGGTCCGGGGAGTGGTTTTCCGGAGTAACAATTTAACGGAGCATGGAACATGGCCACCACTATTGATCAGATCCTTCTTAAAGCAGTCCAGGGCGCTGGCGGCCAGCTGAGCGCTCAGCAGGCTACTGAAGCTCACCGTCTGTACGCTGAGTTCTTCCTGCAGGCTCTTGCTGCTGAAGGCGAACTGCATGACCTGTACATCGGCAAGTTCCACGTGAGCCCCGTCAAGGCCTCCAAGCAGGTTTGCCACTTCAAGGGCGCCGACTTCGGCAAGGTCCTGGACATCCCCGCTTACAAGCGCATTGACTTTGATGCTTCCATCGACGCCAAGGAAGTCATCAACGGCAAGAAGGCTGAGTTCGGCCTGCACGGCAGCAAGGCCTGATTCAGGCCTACATTTCCTTCTCTCTGAAGGTTATGGAAGAACCCCGGAGTTTTCTCCGGGGTTTTTTTGTAGGTTTGGCGCGGCCCTGAAAGGCGCGTGCCGGAACAGCTGGAGATCAAGATGCAGATCTGTCGATCCGTCGAGGAAGTCCGCCGCCTGCGCCCTGCGATGAAAGCCATGGGGTTCGTGCCGACGATGGGCTTCCTGCATGAAGGCCACCTCTCGCTGGTGCGCCAGGCCGCAGCGGAAAACGACACGGTAGCCGTCAGCATCTTCGTCAATCCCCTTCAGTTCGATTCCGCCGCCGACCTGGACCATTACCCCCGCGCGGTCGAGCGTGACCTGGCCCTGCTGGAGAAAGAGGGGGTGGATCTGGTGTTCCTGCCCACAGCCGAGCTGCTGTATCCGCCTGGTTTCGCCACGCGGGTGGAGGTAGGCGGCGTTGCCGACCGCCTGGAAGGCCCGGCGCGGCCGGGGCATTTCGCGGGCGTGGCCACGGTTGTTGCCAAGCTCTTCAACATCCTGCAGCCGCAACAGGCCTATTTCGGCCGCAAGGACGCCCAGCAATGCGCGGTCATCAGCCGGATGGTCCATGACCTGAACCTGCCGGTCGAGGTGGTGACCGCCCCCACCTTCCGCGAGTCCGACGGGGTGGCTGCCTCCAGCCGCAATGCGCGCCTCACGCCTGCGCAGCGCCGCCAGGCCCCCGCCCTTTACCAGGCGCTCGAAGCCGCCCGACAGGCCTTCAGCGAGGGTGAGCGCAACCGCGCCCGCCTTGAAGCCCTCATGACCCGCACGCTGGCGGCACGGCTGGGGGAAAATGCGCCGGATGCTGAAGGGCGTAGAGCCTGGGAAACGGATTACGTCACCATCGTTGACCCGGCCAGCTTCGTGCCGCCCGAAACACTGGGGGAGGAAGCGCTGGCCCTGCTGGCGGTGCGGCTGGGAGACGTGCGGCTGATCGACAATATGCTGCTGAATTCCGCCTCCGTATCTGCTGCCAGGGATTCCAGCCGCCCGGATTACTGAAATCTAACTCATTTAGGGGTGGTTCGGAGGGCTGTGGCAGGGCTATCCTTGCCGGGCAGCGCGTGACCGCGCGCCTGAAATCCTGTCCCTGATCTTCTGATGAGGAAGCCCACCATGACGGCCAAACCCGCCTCTCTTCCCCCGCGCTCCGTATCATCGCCGCAGCAGTTCATCGTCGGCGCCGGTCTGCTGGGCCAGCTGCCGGACTTCGTGAAGAACTACGGCGACAATGCTTTCATCATCAGCGACCCCTTCATCGCCGAACGCACGAAGAAGGAATGCCTGCCTGCGCTGGAGAAAGCCGGGCTCAAGGGCGCGGTGCAGGAATTCGGCGGTGAGTGCACCGATGCCGAGATCAAGCGCCTGGGCGAGCTTGCCAAGGCGCAGGGGGGCAATGTGGTGGTCGGCGTAGGGGGCGGCAAGACGCTCGATACCTCCAAGGCCGTGGCGCATTACTTCAAGATGCCGCTGCTGCTCTACCCCACCATCGCCTCTTCAGATGCGCCCTGCGTGGCCCTGGCGGTGGTGTACACGCCTGACGGCACGTTCGACCGCTACCTCTTCCTGGCCCGCAACCCCGATGCCATCCTGGCCGATACCGATATCCTCTCAGGCGCGCCGGCCCGCTTCCTGGCTGCAGGCATCGGCGATGCACTGGCGACCTATTTCGAGGCGCGCGCCTGCTTTGAATCCGGCGGCCTCAACCTGCGCCACCACCGCACGTCGCGCACCGGGCTCGGCATTGCGCGTCTGTGCTACGACGTGCTGCGTGAAAACGTGGTGCCCGCCATGGCCGCAGCCCGCAAGGGGGTGAGCACCCTGGCCGTGGAGCAGATGATCGAGGCCACGATCTACATGAGCGGCGTGGGCGCTGAGAGCGGCGGTCTGGCCGCAGCCCATGCGGTGCATAACGGCATGACGGCGGTCGAGGCCCTGCACCACGTGCAGCATGGCGAGAAGGTGGTGTTCGGCCTGCTGGTGCAGCTGGTGCTGGAAAACGCGCCCAAGGAGGAATTCGACGAGGTCGTGCGCGTCATCCGCGAGGCGGGCCTGCCCATGACCCTGGCTGAGATGGGCGTCAAGGAGTTCGTGCCGGCGGAATGGCGCAAGGTGGCCGAGATCGCCTGCGCGCCAGACGACACCATGGGCAACATGCCCCAGCGCTACACCCCCGATGACGTCTATAACGCCATCGTCGGGGCCAATGCGCTGGCTGAAACCTACCGCGCCGCTGAGGGCGCAGGGGTCAAGGCCAAGGCCTGAGGCTGAGGTCTCGGCCTGGCACCACCAGGGGCGCTGCTTCCGCAGGGAGGCAGCGCCCTTTGTATTTGTATTTTCAGGCGTGGGTGTTTTCTCAGATTTCCGGCGGGGCGGAGATTTCCGGGTCGGCAGCGGGTTTGCGGCTGCCCAGGCGGGTGAGGGCCAGGCCGGCCAGCACCACCGCCCCGCCCAGTAGGGTGGCTACGTTGGGCCAGCTGCCTTCCAGCAGCAGGGTCAGCACGATGGCGCAGGGCGGCACGCCGTAGAGGATCAGCGAGGCGCGCGGAGCCCCGATCCGCCCCAGCAGCCGCGCCCAGCACCCGTAGCCGAACACGCCCGGAATGGCGGCCAGCGCAAGCAGGATCGCCCAGGTGCGCGGCGGGCTTTTCAGCAGGGTGGCAATGCCCTGGGGCAGCCATGGTAGGAGAAAGCCAGCCCCTGCGATGATGAAGCAGCACAAGGAAATTCCGGGCCCGTAACGGCGCACCAATGGTACCTGCAGGATGTTGAAAAGCGCATTGCCCAGGGCGGCCAGCATGAGCACGAAAGTGCCGCTGCCGAACCCGAGCGGGCCCTGGGCTGCACAGACCAGCAGCACGCCCGCAAAAGCCAGGGCCGAGCCCGCCCAGCCGAAACGCGACAGGTGGTCGCGGTGCAGCCACGCGCCCAGCAGGCCGCAGATGACCGGCGAGGAGGCGCCGATCAGGCTGGCGGTGGCGGGCGAGACGGTTTCCTCGCCCAGGTTGAGGCAGACATTGTAAAGCGTGATGCCCAGAAAGCCGCACAACAGGTAACGCGGCCAGGCGCTGGCAGGCGGCAGCCGGAGCGTGGTCTGCCCGCTGCGCGCCAGCCGGGTGGCTACAAAGGGCATCACGATCAGGCTGGCCAGCCCGTAACGCAGGCTCGCAAGCGGCAGCGGCGCCACCCCGCTGCGCAATGCCATCTGCACCAGCGGGAAGGCGCTGCTCCAGGCAACCAGCGTCATGACCCCCAACCCCATGTCCCAGACCGTCAGGGGCCGGGCATTGGGGGAGAGCTGTCTGGGCAAAGGCGCGTTCAAAGACTCCATGCCCGATCATTCCGCGATCGGGAGGCGGGCGCAAGTTCTGTGGCGCCTTACCCCAGAAGCTTCGCCAGGTCAGCCGGCGGGGTCGGGAGCGCTGTGCTGGTCGTGTCTGCGCCGGTGGCGATGGCTGAGAGGGCCTTGCCGTAGGGGAGGATGTCGGACGGAGGGTCCGCGAAGAGGGGCCAGCCCATCTGCGCGTAAAGATTCATCACCCGTGAAAGCTGCTGGCGCGCCTGGAAGTTGAGCGGGGTGGGGGGGATGATGGTGGGGCCGACATAGCCCTTGCCGTCAGGGCCCAGCGTTGCGTTCGTGAGGGGGCGGTTCTCCCATTCGGTGGCGGTCCAGTTGAGCTTGACCATCTTCTGGCCGGCCTGCACGTAGCGCGTGATGTCGCCCCAGTCCGTGGTGAGCCAGGTGAAGACGCGCACCGGCTTGGTCAGGTCCGCGTCACTGGCGACGACGGCATAATAGGTGGGGGTGGTGTCGGGGGTCATGAAATCTGCGGTCATGAGATGAGTTCCTTTCAGAGTGGGGAATCAGGCCGGGCCGATGGCGATTGCCTGCAGCACGGAGCCGTCGCTGTCCCAGTTGGCCACTGCGCCGTTGCGGTTGGCCACTACGTAGCGGGAGAGCGAGAAGGCGCTGGTAGTGGGGGCGCTGGAAGGGCCAGCGATGACGAGATTTCCGCTGCTGTCGAAAACGGTCGGGATGATGACGCAGATATCAGTCCCGGAAAAAGGTTTTGGGAAAGTAACAATCTGGCCGTTAGGACCCGTGACAGGGAAGCGCTGCACCAGGTAAGGCCCCCCCTCGGGCGTGGCGACTTCAAGCAGCGTGTTGCCCTTGGGGGTGGCAACGGCGCCGCTCCGGTCGAACAGCCATTCCGCCCAGCTGAGAGAGGGATTGTCGGTGAGGCCGATAAAGAACCCCTTCAGGGCGCCCTGGCTGTCCTGGCGCTGGCCGATCTGCGCGCGTGTCGCGTTGTCGCCAAACATCATGCCGCCCAGCGCGCCGGTCCAGTAGAAGGTGTCGTTGGTGAACGGGCAGCCCTTGAAGTTCACCTGCACGTCTTCAAAGGTGACATTGCCCTTGAAGATGGTCGGGCCTTCAACCGTGCCGCCCGCCTGCAGCGACAGCGCGCCGCTGAGGTCTCCGGTGGCACCGGGCGCGCCCGGGGGGAGTTCGAGGGGGGCGGTGAAGCGTTTGCCGTCATTGTCAGTAGCGACGAGGGTTGCCTGGGCCGTCTGGCCGGGAGTGAGGGACATGGGATCCTCCTTCAGTAGAGAGACACGACCGCCGAGGCCACCACGGGCCCGGTCGTCGTCATGGAAAGGCCCTGACACACGTCAGGGGGGAAGAAGAGCGTTGAAGCCGAGGTCCGGCCGCCGTCAACGAACAGCTCGACCGAGCACGCATCCACCAGCAGCGTGAGCCGCTTGGTCGGGGCGTCCATGGTGGTGAGCTGTCCGGCCGGCACCGGATCGTCACGCAGAGCAGCCTGCAACGTCGCGTTCACCACGCGTGGCTTAGGCTCCATGGGCACCGACGCCGGCGTGGCCCACGGGTTGTAAGACTTGTGATCCGGGGGCGACGGGCTGCCCGGGTTGGCCGAGTAATTGGGCAGCTCCCAGCCCGAATGCGTGCGGTCGATCAGCAGCTTCTGGTCCTTGAAGTCGACCAGGAAGTCCATGTGGTAGTTACCCGCATGCGGCTGGCCCTCGGGGATGGTGCCCGTGCGGATCTGCAGCAGGACCTGGTCAGGCCACGCGCCACCCATCTGCATAAGGGTGATGTCCAGCCGGAAGCACACGCCGGTGCCAGAGGTGACGATCTCGGAGGGCCACAGATAAGGGCTGCCTGCGTCGATACCCTGCAGGCCGTTCTGGCAGACCAGGGAATAAACCTCCCGGTCGTCAGCCAGCGGGGCGGTGTAGAGCCGCAGGAACCCGCTGGGCTCGGGCTGCAGCCAGCATTGGCGCGGCAGGCCCTGGAGGTTCTGGAAGCCCTTCCACGGCATGGGTACCGCGCAATACTGCCAGTTGCCCAGCCACGCGCCGCAGAACGTGTTGCCCTGCTCGTCCTGGCCGGTCACCGAGGAATAGCTGTCACGCCCCCAGTCCCAGGTCTGCGGGTAGAAGGCGTCAGGCGTGAAGGTCGCGCCGTCCCAGTTCCCCACCCAGTAGATGCAGCATTCATTGGTGATGACCTCGTCATCCCATGCCCCCTGCACGCAGCCGATCAGGCACCAGCGCGTCTGATCGGTGGCACGGCCCTGGCGGTCGCGCAGCTTGATCTTCTGCAGGCTCGGGCACTCGATCAGCGGTCCGGGACCTGCCAGGGGGCTGCGCGCCGTCCAGCTCATGCCGTCGGTGGAGGTGAAGAACCCGAAGTTCTGGCCCATGCAGGCGACCATCACCAGCTGGTTGTGGTCTTCGTCCCAGAACAGGCGGAAGTCGCGGAAGTCGCGCCCGCTGTTGGTCCAGGAAGGCGGAATGTCCTGGTTGTAGATCACCGTGCCGATCAGCCGCGGGGTGATGCCGAGCTCGGGTGCGACGTAGAGCAGGCAGCTCTGATAGACCGGGTCAGGGGCTGCGATGTAGTAGAACACCGTGCCCGCGCCCCAGCCGAGATGGTCGTCCCAGTCCACGTAGAGCCCGCCGGACCACAGGGTCTGGGCCGGGGCCGTATTGCGGTCGATGCGCGTGACGGTGGGGATCATCTGTCCCAGGGAAGCGCCCACATACTCGCCCCAGCTGGTCTTGGGGAAGCCGTCGCCTGCCTGCCACTGCGCGTTGGTCAGCGCCCAGCTGCGCCACACCTTGGCTTTGCGGTCCCAGACATAGGGCTGGCCGTCATTCTGCCAGGAGTTGCTGTCGGGCGAGGGCTGGCGGGCCATGTGGCGCAGCGGGTAATAGCGCGTCATGGCCAGGCCGGCTTCCAGGCTGGAGCTTGCCGCCAGCAGATGTGCCAGGTCAGGCATGGGAGGTCTCCTTGAGAAACTGCGCCGCTTTGAGCCGCATCAGGCGCTGGTGGGTGCGGGCCCAGAGGCGCAGCTGCTGCAGCGTGGCCAGCGCCATCATGTCGTCACGCGCGCCGCCGCGATCGGTGAAGTCATCGAGATAGACGGCCGCTGAACGGATCCCCGTGTCAGAGGGGACGTTGAGCGTGCTCGGGAATACCTCCAGCGCCATGAGCGCGCCGTCCTGCACGCCGTCTGACGTGGTGGTCTGTCCGTCCTCGGTGAGGGCCAGCGACTGCATGGCCGTGGGGCCGCCCCCGCCGTTCTGCCCATCTTTGCCGGGCGCGCCCGGGGGGATCTCGATCTCCACCGGGAAGGCCCCGTGGCGCTGGGTCTGAAACAGCAGCTTGACGGTGGTGGCCTCGCCCGGGGCGAAGGGGCCCTGGCTGGTGACTTTCACGGTGTCAGGGTTCATGGTGCGGCGTCTCCTGCGTCTGCCCCAGGTCATACTGCCCGGTGGGCGGCAATGCGCCGCGGCCGTGATGGGCCAGGCTGTGCATGGCGGCGACCACCGCGCCCTGGGTCAGGCTCATGGTGCGTGCGTCGACATGGCGGCGGTCCAGCCCGCAGGAGAGCAGCCCGGGCAGGGCAGCCAAAGCGAGGGTGGAGGCGAGGTTGCTGTCGATCACGTCCCAGTAATCGCCGGCCACCGCGCCGATGAGCATGGAGAGGCTGATCTGGGTGGTGGGCTGGGCCAGCCAGCCCAGAATGCGCCGCCCCCAGAGCCTTGGCGATGATGGTGATGGGGGCGCTGGTTGGGGAGCGGCTTGGGGGGTGGGGGTAGGAAGGTCTGTCATGGGATCAAACTCCTGGAAGGTATGTTTCGGTCAGGAAATGTTACTGTTCATGAAAAGCGCTTTCTCCGCCGCCCTGCGTCTGACCAGGCCGGGCAGTATGGTTTCAGCGTCCTTGTCGGGGCTGCGGGCATGGACCCAGCGGCCGAACTCGCGGCTTGCGCGGTCGAAATCGTTTTCCAGCACCGTCGCCCAGAGATGGGAGCGCAACAATGCAGCCAGCCCCAGATTGTAGGCGAAGTCCGCCAGCGCTGCGGTTTGGGAGGGCGCCAGATCGGGCTTGCGCCTGAGGATCTCGCCTGCCAGCGCGTGCAGGCGTCCTTCCATCCAGGCCTCGGCCTGCCCCTGGCTCACCGGGGGCGTGCGGGAGGTGACCGGATGGCCGCTGCCGTCACGCGTGGCGCCGTAGCCGATGCTCCATATGCCGGCAGGGCAGGCATAGGGGCGGGCGCTGAACCCCTCGAAGCTGCGTGCCAGTCGGGCCGCCAGGGCGCTGGCCTGTTCCTGACCCGGGGCCCCGGGAAGCGGTGGGGGCGTGCTCACAGGAGGTGCCTGCTGGTCAGCCAGTGGATGAGGATCTGCGCGAAGCCCGAGCCGAAGGCCGAGGCCCCCCAGATGATCGGCGCATTGACCATGATGGCCCGCCGCCAGCCCGTTTCGGTATGGCGGATGCGGTCCTCATGGTTGGCAAGCACCGTCTCCTGCTGGGCGAAACGCTGGTCGGTCTGGGCGAAGCGGTCCTCATGCTGGGCGAACCGGCTGTCCATGCGCCGCGCCAGGTCCTGGAACTCCACACTGCGCACATAGGTCACTGGACCACCTCCACCTTATAGCTGTCGCCGTCTTTGACGACGGTGTGAGGCGTGAGGTAGCGGGGCGGGGCATCCCAGTCGGCCTGGGTCATGGTGGCCAGCGGCAGCCACGTCAGGGCCGCGTCATCGATGGGGAAGGCACTCCACCCGATGACCTTCACCGGCGTGCTGCCCACGGTCGTGCCAGCCGGCACGGCAGCCCAGAAATGCACATCCGCGGCCGCCGCCTGCAGCTTGGTGCTGGGAGTAGCCTGCTTGCCATCGATGCGGGCGACGAAAGTAACGGGAGTGGTTCCCGTGCTGACGGTGTGCGCCTTATGATCCAGCAGCGTGACGCTCACGTCGGTGCTGGTCTCGGTCGGTCCCACCTCGCCGCGCATGATGACGTTGACCTGCCCGGGCGTGGTGCCAGGCTGTCCGTCCATGACCGCAATCGGGGTCACAGAAGGGTCCAACGCCTGCGGATAGGTGAGCGTGCAGCCATCGGCGCAGGTAGCCTGGAAGGCTTCCTCGTAGTTGTAAGAAGGGTTGGAGACGCGGATGACGCCCGTACTGTCGGCCTCGGTGAGGAAGCGCTTGCCCGCGTTGTCTGTGACCGTGCCATCCATGTGGAAGATGGTGAGGGCATACCCACTGGAATCGCGGACGATGACCTGGGCGGTGTTTTTCCTGTCCTTGCCCACAGACCAGCGAAAGTCCGCAGCCTGCGCCGGGTTGCTAGGGTTCTGTGCTACGAAAAGGGGGGCAGTCATCGCGTTCGTGGCGGTCACTACTGCCGCATTGACTATATTGAGCGTCGTGTTTCCTTGCGCTGTGAGATCTCCCGTGATCTTACCGCCCGTCAGAGGCAGGTATTTCGACATATCCACGCTGGTGACGTAGAGGTCGCCTGCCTTGTCCGCGAGCTTGCCGTCGACGGTCAGGTCGCCCGTGACTTCACCCCCTTTGATGGGCAGATACGTTGCGCCATCTTGCACGGTCAGGAAGCGGTTGCCCCAGTTATCGGTGACCGTGCCATCGGGGTGGAAGAAAGTCCCGACTTCGGTGGTGCCGCTGCCAACCCGGATGATGGCCGTGTTGTCGGTGCCCAGGGTCAGGCGCTGGAGGGCGGCCCACTGAGCGGGGTTTTCGGGGTTCATGATCTCGAGCACGCCGTCAGACGTGATGGCGCCTGTTGCGCTGATCCGGGCCGCGTTTAGGTTTCCCAGCACCGTGGGGCCGTCCACCTTGAAAGCACCTGTGATCTCACCGCCGGCCAGGGGCAGAAAGCCCGTGCTGCCGCCGCCGCTGCCCAGGGTGATGTAAAGCGGGTTGGTTTTCGTGCCCACGCGCCGGTCGCCCGAGACGAGCTCGACGGGCGCGCCTGCGCCCATGTTGGGGCCCGGGTCGGTTCCGGCAGGGGGCGGGGCGGTCAGCGTGGCGATGAGGGGGGCGTTTTTCGTGCCGGCCCCATGGCCGCCGGCCACCAGGGTTACGGGCGCGCCAGTCTGCGTTTGAGCGAAGGCGGGCGCGCAGGAGAGCGCCAGCCAGGAACAGGCGCCCGCAGAAAGGAATTTGCGCATACAAGATCATTCAAGGCTGAAATGTCCCGTCAACGCGTCTGGAAATCCCTTCGCGTCCGTGAGGGGAGATTAGGCAGGCCTTTTCACCACTTCCAAATGAAAGCTTCATGAAAGCTTTTTCCTGAGCCGTGACTTTCCCAAGCCGACCCCCTAAAGTGCCGGGCGTTCCGGCCTGGTTTCGGAACATTCCTGTTCCACGCGCCAGCCCGAAGTGAGAAAACAACATGCACGCACCCCCCCAAGATTTTCCCGCCCTGCAGCTGGTGATTCTTCTCCTGTGGCTGGGCACCTATGCTCTGAGCGCCTATATTCTTATGGGCATGGCCTCTTACGCTTGTGTGAAGCGCAAGGGCTTCCGGCGACCCGTTCTCCTGGTGATCGTGTGCCTGCTCTGCTGGCCGGTTCTTATCCTGCTCGAACTGTTGCGCAGCCCCAACGGCGTGGAGAGTTCCCGGCGACCGATTGAATATGTCGGCATGGGCCTGGCCGCTGTGAACATTCTGCTCCCCGTGCTGATGTACCTAAGCCGGCTTTGAAAACCTGCAGTAAAGCTGCCTGCGGTGAAAAGACACCATGACATCATTTTTTGATTACTTCCCGGCGGTCAATGATGTTGCCCTGAGTATTTCCAACAACAAGTTCCCTGTAGGGGTGCCTGTGGTGGTGCTGGTATTTGTCGGCATCATCGGTCTCAGCACTTTCCTGTGCCTCGCAAGGAAGGGGTTTTCACCGCTGGAGGTGTGGTTCTTCACCTGTGTGACCGTGTGGCCGGTCCTGATACTGCTTGAACTGTGGCCAAGCGCCGAGGAGGAAATCCGGCCTCCCTTTATTTTTGAATATATCGGCCTGGCGATAGCGGCGCTCTCTTTGCTGGGCGGGGTCGTGTTCCTGTTGAACAGATTTGCATGAATTCGGTCGTGACCTCACCCTTGGCCTGTAAACTGATCTCTGTCTTCTTTTCTGCCCTGGAGATCCTGATGCTGATTGCGACAGTCCTGGTCGTGGGAAGGGCAACTTACGCCTGTGCGCAGCGCAAAGGCTTTCAGCCGCCCACCCTCTGGGGCATTCTGGGAGCGATATTCTGGCTTTATCTTCCCATTCTCGAACTCACGGACGCCACCACGCCGGAAAAGATCTCCCCACGCCCGGTTGAATATATCAGCTGGATTGTTTTCTGCCTGATGATTGCAAGCGTTGTTCTTGCCTCTGGTTTTCAGACCCCTCCCTGATTCCGGGCGCAGCCCTGTAAATGTGTCGCTTTTGTTTTTGGATTGGTTCACGGTAACCAGAAAGAGATATATGATTACAACCTCATCCTTGTTGCCCATAATTTACAGTCTTATCTATCCACCCATTACAGTTTCTCCCCTAATGCTGGGGCTGGATCTTCTTGTCGGGGCGGCAGCTTATATTTGCGCGAAGCGTAAAGATTTCAGTCCGGTTATTCTATGGGTAGCGGTTTGTGTGGTCGTATGGCCCTGTCTGATCGTGCTTGAAGTTTGCCGCAGCCAGGCGGCTGAAAAGAGACCTCTGAAGCCAGTGGAATATTTTGGCCTGGCCGCTGCAGTAATTGTCTTGGCATTTCCGTCAGTGGTATTGCATCTCATGGCCTATAAGCCCTGAAAGCAGGAAGTAGCCTTGCAAGTTGAAGGCTCTGCACGGCTGGTATTAAGCTCGGAGAAGAGCGACGTTTGAGAGGATGACATGCCTTCAGAAGCCCAGAAACATTCAGGAAAAGGTTTCCTGCTCAAATGGGTAGTGCCACTTATGATTGGTATTATCTTTGGCATTCTTCTTGGCGGAAACATTTATCTCAGGGTGAGAAATGAAATCCAGTCACCGGATGATTGGTTCTATGCGTGCGTGCTGCTCCCTGTCAGTCTGTCGATCCTGTCCACGCTTGTAGGCAAGGGCACTTACGCCTGCGTTAAGCGCAAAGGGTTTCATCCTTTCATGCCTTGGGCGATTGTGGGCGCTCTCTTCTGGCCCACCCTGATCCTACTGGAGTTATGGCCGCGCGGGGTCAGGTCTGAAAAGACTTCCCCAGGCGTCATTGAATATATCGGCATGGGCTTGGCCGCTTTGATCGTTCTACTCATCGTGCTGGGGTGCCTAAGCCGGCTTTGATCAGCCCCACGGTCGGCAAGGGCCTCTGACTTGTGGGGATTGTGGGCCCAGAAGCCCAGAAGCCTTACTGATATTTCAGGGTGCGGCCTTGTAAAGGCGTCCCTGCCGGAAAGGAATAAAAGAACTATATGAGTTCAGCTTTACAGTGGCTTCCCGTCATCAACAGGATTGCCTATCCCAATATTATCGCTACACCCCTGGTCCTGGGGTTGGACCTTCTCGTCGGCGTGGCGGCTTATACTTGCGTGAAGCGCAAGGATTTCAGCCCGGTCATTCTATGGGTGGCGGTATGTGTTTCGGTATGGCCCTGTCTGATCGTGCTTGAACTGTGCCGCAGCCCGAACCCTGAAAAAACGCCCATGAAGCCAGTGGAATATTTCGGCCTGGCTGCTGCAGTATTGGACTTGGTCGTTCTACCGCTGGGAATGTACCTCATGCTGTACCATACATTCTGAAGGATGAATGGCTTCCTGCAGGTCGAAAACCCTTCAGGCCCGCGATTACATGATTACATAATGATTATTGAGAAATAACATGACTTTAGAAGTCCGGAAACATTCAGGCGCTGGTTTCTTCATCAGATGGGTGGCCCCCCTTATGATCGGAGTGGGCGTCGGGCTTTTCGTGGGCGGTTGTATTTACCTCAGCGCGAGAAGCGAAATCCCCTCAACGGCTGACTGGATCTATCCCTGCCTGGTGTTTCCGGTCATTTTTTCCCTCCTGGCCACGCTTGTAGGCATGGGAACTTACGCCTGCGTGAAGCGCAAGGGGTTTCATCCTTTCATGCCCTGGGCGATTGTGGGCGCTCTCTTCTGGCCCACCCTGATCATACTGGAGTTATGGCCGCGCGGGGCCAGGTCTGAAAAGACTTCCCCAAGCGTCATTGAATATATCGCGATGGGTCTCGTCTGCGTGTGTTGCTATATCTATTTCGCACATCCCTTCCAGAATTTAGGCACCAAATGAGGGAAGGAGCCGTTATTCTCTCTCGGCCGAGCTGTATCTGCGTTTCAGCCCGCCGGTAAGATCGTCCTTCAGCCTGTCCGCAGCGCCCTGAAAGAAGTTGTCTTTTCACGCAGCCGGCTTGCTGGCGTTTACTGAACGTTACACAGGCGTTCTGTTTTCAGACCCCCTGAAATATGAAGGGCAGCAGCCCGTCTTGCGTGTGGCCCAGGCCTGTGCCAGTCTTTTCAGCGGAAGAAAGCGGTGCAGTTGCAGTGTTATCGCCAGAAGTAGCAGTCAATTTATCTCTGGCGTCCGAAGATCCGGCGTCTGACTGCTTGATGCCGCAAAAGGGTGTTTTCGCGCCCCTTTACCGCTTTCTTTCACTCCCGGGTTTGAGGGCGGTCCAGCAATAGGTGACCAATCGGTGCCCCAAAGCCACTGCCATCCAGGCCAGGCTATTGAAAAGGGGGATAAAAAAGGACTCACCGGAGCGCGGCGTGCCCTGCAGGAAAGTGGTGCCGATCTCTGCCAGGTCTTTTATGTCGTCAGAGCCCTGGTCGATCCGGTCTCCGTACACATCCAGCAGGACCTCGTCGAGCTTGTAGGGCGCAAACATGCTGTAATTGTTGCGGAGCCGGGCCAGCTCCCGGAGAACCAGCAGGTTCTTCTCCTGTTGCCGCACTTTCCTGAAACTAGCCAGTGCTTCCTCCTGACCTTTGCGGAGCAGGGTGGTTTCCAGCGTGTCGTCCAGCACATCTTTGAGGGCTCTGGAGAAGTGGGCGATGTCGGGGTCATAGGACTTCATGGCGCTCATCAGATCTTCACCCAGGCGTGTGAAAGCCAGATACTGTTCACTGCTGAGCGTTCCGTCGCGGGTTTGCTGCAGAAGATCCTGGGCCAGTTTCTGGACCGGAACCGTGGCCTTGGGCAGGCTGCCCCTGTCCGCCTTTTCTACAACCTGCTTGAGACGGGCGGTAAAGTCGGGTCCTGTCTCAATGACAGTATTGCTCAGGATATCCTGAAGACGCTGCTCCTGGTCCAGAACACCCTGACGAAACATTGCATACGACAGATACGCATTGCCCTGCTCCAACCCGGTTGTTCTGACAAGGGCCCGTATGAACTGCCTGAACTGCTCCGGGAGGGTTCTTTGAGCGTCGAAAGCCAGGGCAGTTCTTTCCAGGACCGGGGCATCAGTGACCTGAGCGGGGCGCAGGTTGATGCCGTAATGCGCCTGGGCTTTCCGCGCCAGGCAGGCGCGTTCGGGACTGCTTTCATCGCCGGTCAGCCAGAAATTGACAACTGCCATGGCAAGGTCTCCTCAAGTGCAGGGTGGACCGGGTCATAGCACGTGCACCGGACTGATCGTAAACGTTCCCTGTGACCGACAGCGACGCTCAGGAAAGAGAGAGGACCTTCAAAAAACTTGAAAGCATTGCGTCATTGCACGGGATATGTCAGCTTCGTCAGCGGAAGAAAGCGGCGCTAGTGGGCCGTTTGCCAGAAGCAGCAGTCAAATCATCTCTGGCAAACAATGATCCGGCGTCGGACTGCCTGATGCCGCAAAAGGGGGCATCCCCAATCGGATGATTCGCTCCCCTTTACCGCTTTCCTCCAACGCTTCAGATAATTCGCCCTGATTTACGCAAAAGCGCCTGGGAATTGCGCCTGAGCGTGGCGTGTGACATTCACGATGATGGAAGAAAGCGGCGAGTAGCGTTCGACTTGTCAGAGGCAGCAGTCATTTTGGCTCTGACAGGAAAGCTCCGGCGTCGGACTGCATGGCGTCGCAAAAGGGAACGGCCTTAAAGGACGGTGCGCACTCTTTTGTCGTTTTCTTTCACCTGCTCACCTCTTAAAAGAAGGCCGGTCCTGCAAGAAATCTTTCTTGAAGGATCCTGGAAAGCTGCAGGTGAATTCCTGCCTGGCATAAAAGGGAAGGGTGGAATGCTGCCGTTGAAGTGGGACAGGGTGCAGGATTTTTTTGAGAACCTGCCGGTAATCTTTTTAATCGCCCATCCTAATATCATAACGCTTATTCTGCTGGTTCTGGATCTGCTGGTCGGTCTGGGCACTTACAACTGTGTGAAGCGCAAGGGATTCGGGCCGGTCAGCCTTTGGGTCGTGGTCTGTGTCGTCATGTGGCCCTGCCTGGCCGTACTTGAGCTGTGCCACAGCCGTAAAGCTGAAAAGAGTGCGCCTACCCTCATGGAATACACTCTTCTGGGCCTGACTCTGGGCCTGTTACTATTTATTACAATCTGTTTTTTCGTTCAGGCAGCTACTTCTAAAAGCATCTGACTGAAAAACGTAACGGGCCAGTCAGGTCTTGTAGGGAGTGGGCTAGGCTTGCCGACAGCAATCTGAGAGGATGATATGGCCCCAAGTGGTCAAGAATACTCAATAATTTCCTTGGTTCTCAAAGGGGCTTCTTCTCCTTGGGTTTGTTTACTTGTAGGAATTCTGGCAGGGGTAGCCACTTATGCTTGCGTGAAGCGCAAGGAATTTTATCCTTGTATGCCCTGGTCGGTCGTATGCGCATTCTTCTGCCCTGGTCTGGTCGTGCTGGAGCTGTGGCCCCGTAGCACGGGCGCGGAAAAGACCTCTCCCGCACCGATTGAGTATTTCACTACAGCCGTGGTGTTATTGGTCTGTCTGTGTCAGTTCATCGCGTACTTTTTTTAGGTTCCTGAAGTGAGCCGCGTTTCATTTTGCTACCGAACCATATTCCCGGCCCCCGCTGAGAAACCAGGGGGCTTTGCAGAGGGGAGCGCCCAGTTGCGCCATGGCTCGGCCGAACTTGCGTGTGGCCCAGGCCTGTGCCAGTCTTTCCAGCGGAAGAAAGCGGCGCAGTTGCAGTGGTATCGCCAGAAGTAGCAGTCAACTCATCTCTGGCGTGCAAAGATCCGGCGTCGGGCTGTTTGATGCCGCAAAAGGGAGGCATCCCCAAAAGGATGAGGCGCGCCCCTTTACCGCTTTCTTTCACTCTCTCTAGGGTCCTTTGCTTCAGCCATCCCAGTTCAAGGCCTGGCTGCCGTGTGTGCGACAAGCCGGCGGCCCTTTGCTGGAACATTTTCCGGAAATGACCATTCATGATGATCGTGTTTGTCCGTCCGTGATGGTAGGCTGCGGCCTTTCCGAGAAGAACGCTGCATCCTCTGGCTGAGAGGCGCGCGTGTTCATCTGCTTTTGTTGAGAAGATCCATGAAGGCCTATCTGGACTCCATTTTCAAATATTTCCCAATGTTCAGCGACGTGAATGATGTGTTTTCAGCAACTCTTCCCATTGTGACGCTGGTATTTGTGGGGATTATTGCGCTGTCTGCTTATATCTGTGTATCCCGAAAGAGGTTTGGCCCCATATTTTCTTGGGTGTTTATGTGCGCGGTTTTCTGGCCGTGGTTGATTGTGCTCGAATTATATCCAAGCGCGAATAAGGAAAAGACTTTACCAACTGTCATTGAACAGATTGGCTTGGCCATAGCCATTATATCTGTTTTGGGTGGCATCGTATTTCTGTTTGACAGATATCTGTGAATTATAACTCTGAAGATGTCTTAAGGGGACCCTATGCCGCCACATGACTTGATTCCTTCCTATATCAAGGACGCGCTGGCTGACCTGATGGCAGTAGTGTGCTTCTTTTCAGGCTGGGCTACCTATGCCTGTGCGAAGCGGAAGGAATTTCATCCAGCGCCACTCTGGGGGTTTTTGGGAATATTTTTTTGGCCAGTTCTTCTTATTCTTGAAATCTCAGACACCTGCTCTCCTGAAAAGGTTGCACCACGTCGTATTGAATATATCGGAGGCGCAATTATTTTGCTCTACCTCGGTGTACTTTTCAGTGGTGTGTTGGCTTAGTATTGTGAGGCGACGGGCAGGCTTTTGCTGTGCAGTGATAAGGCTGCACGCGTTAACAGGCTGCTAAAAATACGCCGGCCTCAAGCGTTTTTACAGATTTGTTTTAACCGGAAATCTGATTTCCTGTCTCTCATTTCTGACCTCGGCGGGAGTCGTCTTTACTCACTTTCTCCTTCTTTTTCTTGAAACCATGAATTGCCCTTGTAACCGTGAATTGAAACATATCTTTCCCCAGGCTTTTTCCCGCTCCCTTAACGAAGTTTTCCTTCCACTCGTCAGGATGACCGCTCAGAGCGTTTAGCGGTCCACCCTTGACGGCATTCCTGACGGGCTGTGATAGGACGGGATCAAGGTTAACGCCCCGTTTTCGAAGAGCCTTGTGGCTTAGCTGTATTGCGCGTGTACGCGCCAGGGCCTGGTCACCTGCGGAAAGAATTTTGCCACCAAGTATCGAGGTAAGCACGTCACCTGCTGTTTGCCCTGCTATATTTACGTAGTGTCCACCCCAATCTCCTTCCCGTTCCTGGTCAGCCTCATCAAGCCAACGTTCATTATTTTCAGCGGCGCGTTCAATAAAGCGGGATAATGGGTTTTCTACGTAATGGTCCAGGGAAGTCAGGGTTGCGCCCAGATGCTCCAATCCGTTGAACGGTCGAACGACTTGGGTTGCGGCGGCCCCGACGAAATCCGTTCCCAGATGTATATAGGGGTGTGTATGTGGGTCTACGTAATGGCCCGCATGCACTGGATCCTGCAGGATGCCCAAGGTACTATTAGAGATTTCACTGAGCGTGGGCCAGCTGCTTTTGCCGCCTTCCGACAGGCCCCGATTCAATTGCCCGGAGGTGCGGTTTTCCTCCTTTCCATCATCGTGCCCTGGCATGGAGACGGGTTGGGTAAGAGCGTTTGCAGAGAGGGGCGGTGCTTGAGCCGCTGTGCTGCCAGCTGGATTGGCGCTTCCCGATGGGCGGGTGCCTGTCTGGGGGGCCTTGGTGCCAAGGCTTGGAGCGGGGGCACTATCGTTGTTAGGGCCGGGTTCCGTATCATTGCCGGTCTGGGCGTTTAAAGCGTCCAGTTGGTCGCCGAAATGCACCTGAAAGGGGCTGAATGTCTGGGGGAGTGGGGGCCATCTGGCACCCTCCTGCGATAAACGTTTCTATATCGTTCTGTTTTACGGTCCATTCCCGGCGGTTAATGGGGCATAGCGTAGGGAAGGGGCGCTGTGCGTCGCCGAAACTGAAGGGCTGCGACCGGTCTTGCGGAGAAACCTGGTATATGCCAGTCTTTTCACCGGAAGAAAGCGGCGCAGTTGTGTTCCGCTTGCCAGAGGTAGCAGTCACATCATCTCTGGATAAGCAAAGATCCGGCGTCGGACTGCTTGGCGTCGCAAAAGGGGCCATCCTTGATAGGATGACCCGCACCCCTTTACCGCTTTCTTCCGTTTCTCCTTATTTAGTCCTTCTTGAACTATGGTTCAGGATGCCGCCTGAAATACCCTTCCGAAATTCATTAAATACCTGATGATAGCAATCTCTAGGATTTGCTCAATGCTCACTATGGTTATTTGAATTAAGGAAGTGGATTACAGATAAGAGCATGAACTTGTTTCCCTGAATCAACCGCGGTATTCCGTTGCGATTATAAAACGGAATCAGGTAAGTCCCCGCTATATTTCCCTGCTGTCTTTCTATGGTTAAGAAGGATAATGATTAAGAAGGATAATTGGCGCCAGAGGTGGAGTGTGATATTACCATTCATGGAAGAAAGCGGCACAGTTGCTGGGGCCTCGTCAGAAGCAGCAGTCATTTCATCTCTGGCGGGATAAAAAGGTTCGGCGTCGGACTGCCTGACGCCGCAAAAGGGTGTTTCCGCGCCCCTTTACCGCTTTCTTCCATTGCCCGCTCAGCCGGAAAGCACCGCATTATTTGCCTTCGCCCCAGTAATAGAATTCCCTGTCAGGGCAGCACGTCCGTGTGGTGAAACCAGGGGGATCCACCATGGGTAGGGAGAAATCTGTGGCGCCTATCTTCCGCCACCAGCTGCGTAAGCGGTGGAAGGCTGTTTCTTCCCGCCAAGAGCGTTGAAGTTCAGCCACCTGGATTGTGAAGCTTATTTTGCTCTTCTTCTTCCAGTGTTCCCTTGATCAATAAGTAAATTAACTTGATAAGAGGCCCACTGAAAAAGATCAGGCTCAAATGCTGTTTGAAGGAAATACATGATTTCGGATATTCCGTTTTTCCCAGTGGTTGGTGCATTTGTTTACCATGATGAACGTGCTCTCATTCATGTGGCATCAGATCTGTTCATAGGTGTGTGTGCTTATATGTGTGCAAAACGCAAAGGGTTTTCTCCTGTGGCGCTTTGGGCAATCGCGTGCGGTATAATGGCACCTTTTTTGATCGTTCTGGAGCTGTGTCGCAGCAAGAACACGGGGAAAACTTCACTACGTCTGATTTCACTACGTCTGATTGAATATTTCGGAACAGCTTTAGTCTTGTTCTCAATTATTGTTGTCTTTTATGAATTTTTCTATCAAGTAAAAATATGATATGAATAATAATTTTAGGAAATAAACCACCTTGATCACAGTCGTGAGAATGCTTCCAGACTGGCTGGAAAAGCATTCAACTTGGTATCTCTTGAGAGAGTGAAATGGAACTATCTCAAATCGTTCATCTTAAATTTTCCTATGCGGTTAATCTTACGATAATTTCCCTGTTTATCACCCAGCTGATCCTGGGTGGTATCGCCGCTTATTCCTGTGTGAAGCGCAAAGGTTTCTGTCCTGCACTGGCCTGGGTGGCTTTATGCGTGATGATGCCCCTTTTTTTGCCCCTGCTTGAAATATGGCCCAAGGCGAGGGCAGAAAACATTCCGCCAAAGTTCATTGAGTATCTGGCCATTGCGGTCATAGGGGTGTGCTCAATACTTGCCATGTTTATCTGAGTAAAGAGAACGGATCCTGGACGTGAGCATGGACCATTTATCGCGGAAGAATATAAGCTCTACCAGCAAATCGCCGCTCTAATATCCATCCCGCTCTCTATGGTGGAAAAGAGTATTTGGTTCCAGAGATAGAGTGTGATACTCCCAATCATGGAAGAAAGCGGTGCTGTGCGGTCATTGACCAGAGGTAGCAGTCGAATCATCTCTGGCAATTAAAGATCCGGCGCGGACTGCCTTGCGCCGCAAAAGGGCACGAATGCACCCCTTTGCCGCTTTCCTCCAACGCTTCACATAATTGAGCGCCGGCGCCATTAGGGGAGTTGCCTCCAAGCGCGGACGATGGCATTTTCAGCAATGGAAGAAAGCGGTGCTAGCGGCCCGCTCGCCAGAGGCAGCAGTCAAATCATCTCTGGTGGGATCGGCTCCGGCGTCGGACTGTTTGATGCCGCAAAAGGGACCATCCCCAATCGGATGACTCGCACCCCTTTACCGCTTTCTTTCCTCAGATAATTTCAAGCCCAGACTGTTTTAAATACTGTTTCCGCATCTCAGCGTTTTTATTGCGTTTCAGCGCAACAGTAACGGGTCGTAGATCTTCAGAGATTAAATCAAGATTGGAGTAAGTAAGAGGCCAGTAGTCCTCTTTTTTGAGTCGTGACATTGTAAACCCTGTCCCCTACATTGCCGCGCGTTCGTATTGGTTAACCATGAACGGTAACAACAGAGCGCTTCTTTCCAGCGCCGGGAAACAGGACAAGACAGCATGACTCTCTCCAAAGCAGCCGTGGCCCTTTTCGGTTTTACTCTTCTGGCAGGCTGTGCCACAGCGCCCGACGATGTGAAACCCATCAATGTGCCGACTGATAGTTATCAATACATGAGCTGCCAGCAGCTGGCGCAGGAAGCGGTGAGAGTGGGTGAAGCCCAGGACAAGCTGGCTGACGAGCAGGGCAGCACCCGGTGGCGTGATATCTGGACCGGCCGTGACATCCTGTCGCGCGACCACGAAAGAAGCCTGGCCCGTGCCAAGGGCGAGCTCAACGCGATCCAGGCCGTTCAGAAACAGAAGGCCTGTGGTTCCACACCCGTTCCTGCCGTTCCTGTAACATCGGCCGCTCCTGCCACGCCTGTAAAATAAGGCCCAGCTAAACAGCCGCGACGCCACCTGCTCTCCTTTACATTTACAGGAGGGGAGGTGGCTTCCCGGGTGCCTTTTCCCGCCCTTAGATCCGCCTGTCGTTTCAGGCACTGGCTGTATTTCCAGCGCCTGCAGAAAGCAGCGCTTAGCTATAGATCCAGGGAGCCTGCTGGAGGCGACGCTTCATTATTGGCCGTATGTCATTGTGTTCTGGGTAGGCCCCTTCATTCCGTTTTTGTGTCGCAAGCTGCGCAAGCGGTGGAAGGCTACTTCTTCTCAAGAAGAGCATTGAGGTCCAGCTGTTTGGGATCCAGCAGCTTGTTGTGCAGTCCCTCTTCCAGGGCGCTTTTGAGGTTTTCTGTGCGCCGTGTGGTCATGTAATCGATCCCGCGCCCAACCCAGGGGGCCAGCGGGAAGGCGGCTTCCTTCGCTAATTTGGCGGCCCCGGCAGCCCGTTGGGTCAGCGGAGTGTTGGCAAACAGGTTTTTGGCCGTATTGATGCCCAGGGGTGGGGCAAGATCGGTGGTTGAAAGCTGTCTGGTCACATTCGCCAGCTTGTCCAGCTTGGTGCGTGTTTCAGGGGAAACAGCCTCATCGGGGCGCAGATTGCGCGCGATGCCGTCACGGTGCAGGGCGTCGGAAAGGGCTTGCACACGTGTGTGCATCATGGCCCCTGTACCTGCCTCCAGCGGTTGCTTCTGCAGGTAACGCATTTCATCAAGCCTCTGCGCCTGCGTCATGTAGTCCTTTATTGCGTCTGGATAAGCAGGGGCGCCACGTGCGATCGCCATGTCGAGCTGGTCGCGCAGCGGGATCAGATGAGGCAGGGCTTCCTGAAGATTGCGCCTGTTGGCGTCCGTCCCGGCAGAAATGTCATGGTTCAGGGTGCGTCGTGCCGCATAGAGGTCGCGTGGCAGCGCCTCACCATCGGGCGTGCTCAAGGCGCGCTGCATGACCGGTACATACTGCCCCACCATATCGGCCACATGGGTAGGGACGGCCTTGTCGCCGGCGATTTTCTGCGCCTGTTCGATGAGATGCAGGGCGTGTACGGGCTGCTGGCCCCTGAAGACGTTTCCATCAGAGCTGAAATGCTGCTGATCGTAGCGGTCAAGGTTGCGGCTGGCGGCGTCAGTGTGGAGCGGCGTGCCAGCGACTTCATCCTGCCAGTAGTTCTTGATCGCTGCCTGGTTGGCCGCTTCGCGGCTCTTGAAGGCATTCTCAAAGGCCGGGGTGGTGTTGCGCAGCGTGTTTTCCAGGGTCGCAAGCCCCGTGTTTCCCGTGTGCTGGGCAAGCGTGTACTGCACGCCTGGAATTTCCGCCGGCACCAGCTGGAAGGGCGCACCCTTGCCGAAGGTCCTGATGATGTCGTTCTGCAGCTGGGGGAGGTTCTTGTTGCGCATCATCGGGCTGAGGCGGGTGCTGTTCACCATCTCCTGCGGCGTGCTGGTCGGGTCGGGTGTGGGAGCCGGCGCGGTCGGCGCTTCTGGGCTTTTGCGGGTTTCCAGCCCCGCGTCCTTGGCGCTGTCGAGGGTGCGGGAAGCTTCTTTCAGCGCTTCTGTGGCCGCCTCATGCTGTGCGGCTGCCTGCGCCGCCTGCTGGGAAAGCTGGGCCTGCTCCTGCGGCGTGGCAGCGTGCGCGGCTGCATTGCGCAGCTGCGAGGCCGAAGCCGCACTGGCTTCCTGCTGGCGCAAAGCGGTTTGATAGGCGTCATGCGCCTCTTCAAGGGCCCTGTCAGTCTCGGCGATCCTTGAGGCGTGCGCCGCCTCTGTTGGCGCCCTCTTGGCCATCTCCGCCTCAGCCTGTGGGGCGGCTGGGCCCGATAACGTGTTTCCGCCCCTTCTGACGAAAGAGAGACCTTTCTTGAAGAGAGGCCTGGCCACATGGGCGGCTGCCCCCAGGGCCGCCCCTTCGCCCAGGATCTGGGCCATATTCTCGTCCCTGTCGCGTGAAGCAAGGGCGAGACTGGAGGCGGCCCCGCCGGCTGCATCTCCAGCCAGACCGCTGCTGAGGGCTGCTGCGCGCCCTGTCATGCCGAGCACACGGGCACCTGCAAGCGCGCCATCTGCAGCCACGCCCCCTACCACGCCGCCAATGGGTGCAGTGGCGGCCACGTTGCCGGCAAAGCGCCCCACCCCCGCCCAATTGCTGTCGCCATACTCCCTGTTATATTGCGCGTCAGCCCGGTCTTCGTATTTAACAGCCGCTTTCAGGGGGTTCCAGCGCGGGGGGGCATGGAGATCGCCGAACCTGTTCAGCCCAAGGACATGCAACCCCACGCCCCATGCCGGGAGCAGTGAGAGATAGGGATGGTCATGGGCAAAGTTCAGCAGGTGGTCCGCGCCGTAAAGCGGCGTGTCCACCACGTCGCGCAGGCCTTTTACGAAACCCGTACCGAGGTTTTCATACCATGTCCCCTGCTGGTATTTCG
The DNA here is from genome assembly GCF_006542375.1 of Oecophyllibacter saccharovorans. GTDB lineage: Bacteria > Pseudomonadota > Alphaproteobacteria > Acetobacterales > Acetobacteraceae > Oecophyllibacter > Oecophyllibacter saccharovorans. Next base: position 1,528,734 of record NZ_CP038143.1, read on the forward strand.
GGCGCGTGTCCTCGGGGTGCAGCACCGGATCGGCCGCCCCCAGGTCACGCATGTAAAAGTCATGCTCGTCCCTGGAGGAAGGGGTGGTCGGAGGGCTGCCCGCTTTCTCGCCGAAATCACGGGTGAAGAAGTCCTGCTCCTGTGGCGTTGACATGGGTGCCTCCTTTGCAGCGTTAGGGGGAGTGGAGAAGGCGTGGTAGGCAGCGGCCACCTTGTGGGGATAAGCGGCTGTCTCCGCATTGGCCCAGCGGCTTCTGTCAGTGCCGGCGTTATAGGCGCGCAGAGCGTCCGCCACGTTGCCGTAGCGGCGCATGTTCTCATCCAGCAGGCGGGCGGCGCCGTAGATGGCCTGCACGCTGTCTGTCGGATCAATGCCGAGCGTGCGGGCGGTCGCAGGCATGAACTGCATGGGGCCGATCGCCCCTGCGCGCGAGCGGGCATTGGGGTCACCACCGGGGTCTTCCACATGGCTGACAGCGCGCAGAAGAACGGGATCGACATTCCAGTATTTCCCGGCCCCCTCATAGGCGCGGTCCAGCTGCTCGGGCGAATAGTCAGTGGGCATCGAACATGCCTGCCTTGCCCATGGCGTTATACTTGCGGCGGAACTCGTCCAGCTGTCTGTCTTTCTCCAGCTCCTTGAGGAGGTCACGTCGTTCATCAGGCGTCATGTGGCGCACCTGAAAGGCGCGGGGGTCGAAGGTCTGGCCGAACTGCTCGTTCCAGCGCCGGTACTGTGCCGGAGGGAGGCCGCTCTTCTGCCAGGCCTGCGCCTTTGCGTGGATGGCGTCCTCATTGCCCATGAGCAGGTGCAGGAGGCGCTGATTGGTCTTCTCGGGCAGGGCCGAGTTGGGAAGTATGGGTACTGCCGAGGCCAGCTTGGCATCCGTGCCGTCGCCGAGGGCCGCCGCCTGCGCCTGCGCCACGCGGGGCGCCCATTTGTCGAACGCCTGGGCGCTGTTAACGCCTTTCATGTCTGCTGGAAGATCCCAATGATTGAGAAACTTCATGCCACGGCGATATAGTTCTGGCCATGCCCCTGAATCGAACCCATGCATATCAGCTGTCATGTTGTTCAGCATTCCCAGCCGGTCGCCATGACCGGCTGCCGCCTGCATGAGGGTGTTGGCAGCCTTGGTGCTGGCCTCAAGTTCTGCCTTGTTCGCTTCGACCATGCCTGCGGGCGGGCTGGCCGGCAGGCCGGGTGAGGGCTGGCCGTAACGCCCGTTGCCCAGCACGTCCGCAGGCACCGTGGGGCGACTGAGATAGTTGCCCTGCCCATCCGCACGCGCCGCATCCGCACGGCTGCGGAGTGTCTTCGATCCGTCGGGATTGGTGACCTCCACAGGCGCGGTCGCCGCTTCGGGAGACAGCGTCTTGCCGATAACGGTCCTGGGGTTGAACTTTCCGTCGGTCAGGGCGCTCTGCTGGGTACCGATGACTATGGAGCCGCCGGTATCCACCTGCCTGCCCGCAGTGCCGTAGACATTCTCCTGTTGCTGCTGGGGGGTCTGCATGGCGTTGACCAGCTGTTTCACCCCGCCTGCGATGCCGTCCGGATGGCTTGCGATCTGCTGCACGTAGGGGCTGATGTCAACGCCGGGGAAGAGGGCCTGCGCGGCATGGGCCGCATGAGCGAGGTGGAGGGCGTCAGGATGCATCCCCACGCTCGACAGGATACTGCCGACAACGTTTTTGCGCGCTTCCTGGTTGGCCAGGTCCTCGCTGCGCAGCCTGTTCTGGTTCTCGAACCCTTCCTCCGCGCCATAAGTCGCCCTGGGGTCAGCGGCGATGGTAGCGCGTGCAAGGGCATAATCCGTAACCCCGTTTCTGCCGGTGGCCTGCTGCAGGGCCCGGCCACGCGCCATCCTGGCCTCGTAATCGGCCTGGGCGGCCCGGGTGGCGATCTGCGTGTTCTGGCGGCTGTTCTCGTTGAGCAGCGCCTTTGTGTCATAATCGTCCTGCGCGCTCCGGTTGGCGATCTTCTGGGCCTGGATTGCATTGAGATTCTTTTCCATGCCGAAAAGATCAATGGGTTGCCCGGCAGTCGCCTGGAAGCCGCTAAGGGGGGTGGTGAGGAGATTCCCGTTAATGTCGGCCATGCGGAGGGATCATCCTTTCTTTTGAGGCTTGGCAGGGGTAAGGGCTTCTGAAAGTCCCTGGCCGAACGCGCCGCCGATGTTGGAGATACCCTGCTGAAGGGCATTGCCTACATTGGCCGTCAGCGCAGCCCCCGCACCTGCGCCCGCAAGCTTGGCGTTGGCGGCGTTGCCTGCCGTGTTGGTGATGTTGGCGGCCTGCGCGCCTGTGGCCTGCATGCCGGTGTCAAGCAGGGCGTTCTGGCGCGCGAATGTGTTCTGCAGGTTCTGCTGCGCCTGCTGGTTGAGCGCGTTGTAGCCCTGGGCTGTGTTGAGCGTGGTGTTGGCCTGGTTCATGTAGGTCTGGTCAGCCAGGCCGGTGGCGTATTGCTCAGCCGCCTTCTGCGCTGCGCCCGAATTGGCCAGGCCGCGCGCTGCCATACCGTTATTGGCGCTCTCAAGCCCCTGGCTCAGCGTGAACTGATAGCCCGGCGTCTGCTTGAGGTAGGCCTCGGTCATGCCGTTCTGCAGCCGGTTGAGCTGGTTGGCGGCGTCCTGGGTGTAGGTGCTGTCGGTCTGGTTGTACTGCGGCAGGTTCTGCGACATGTTCTGCAGCGCCTGCGTGCCGAAATCGGTATAGGGCTGGTAGAGGCTGCCCGCCTGGTCGCCTGCCTGCTGGATCGTCTGCGCCGCCTGGTTGCCTGCAGCCAGCTCCTGCTGACGGGCCTTTTCGATCTCCTTGATCTGCAGCTTGGTCGCAGCGATCTGCGCGGCACCCTGGGCGGCAGCCCCTGCCCCTGCGGCGATGCTTCCCATCAGCGTGCGCCTTCATAGATGTAGACGCGCCGCGGCTTGCCATCGAGGCAGTCCAGCACAGCCGCCCCGCTGAAGCCGAAGCCCAGCCGCACGGCCAGATAAGCGGCGGCGCGGTTGGCAGGCGGGATGAAGCCCAGCAGGCGCTCAGCCGCGGGATGGTTGCGCCAGAAGGCCGCCAGCATGGCACGGAAAACCCCCAGCGCTTCCCGCCCGCGCATGAATGGTGCGGCACCGAAATGAACTTCCCAGCGTTCCCCGTCGATGGGCAGGAACATCGCCGCGCAATCGCGCTCACGCATGAGCAACGCATTGGGTGGCACAGGGTTGTGCAGGATGTCCTCGGCACTCAGCCGGGTTGCGGGCCGCCTCATGACAGGGAATACCCGTTGAGGACCAGTTGCAGCCCGGCCCCGCCGGCACTCAGCACGTCGCCCTTGTTGAGCACGAGGCCGGAGAGCTCAGGCAGAAGATCGGTGCCCATGGTGGCCACCTGGCGCGCAGGGATAAGAAAAACCGCCTGCCCGCCCGCGCGCGTCACGCTGACGCTGAGCGTGGTAATGCTGTCAGCGGAATTGGCCGCCACGCCGGAAGTCACCACAGTGGTGCCGCCGGGGGCTGTGAAAACGGTCTGCAGATCCTGCTGCAGCGCCATGCCGGGCTGGAGGGAGAGGGGGGTCACTGCCATCGGGAAAAGGCCTCGTCACTCAGGTATTTCCCGTCAACGCCGTCTTATACCGTGCGCCCGTGCCGTAAACCTAGAACCCCCCTTTCACCACGCGCAACAGGGGTTTTTTATGAAACGATACCGAAACTTTCTGCCGGTTTCGGTCATGGTTTCGGTGGGGTGACGTCCGGCTCCTTACGCTGAGCGCCAGGAATCCCGCGCCGATCCCTGTTCTTGATCCAGGCCCCAACCTTGTCGAGAAAGGCCCACACATCGTTGTCAGCTGGATGAACATAAGCGGGATCTTCCGGGTCGCTGCCCAGTGCTTTGAAGATGTTGTACAGCCATCCCTTTTTGCTTCTGGGAACTTCCAATTTTCGTAGCCAGTGCTCGACTTCGCCATGTCTCAGAACAAACAGGCCATATTGGTCGAGATCGTCGAACAGAGCTTCGGCCCTTTTCTTCGCGTCTCCCTCGAGCAAGGCAATGCCGCCATTCGACTTGGGGTTCTGGCCGCCTGATTTAAGGCTTGACCAGATGTTTTTGCGTTCCTCGTTTATATCCTTGTGGGGCTCTGGGTAATTCGCCCCTCTCAAGAGGGGGGTAAAGTTGGTTCTGGGGTTAAGTGCGTCGATGTCAAGAATGGCGGCAACGGGTATCCCAAGTTTCCGGAACGGCCCGACGATCTTGTACACTGAATCCTTCCCGTTGGCGTTGAGGAAGAGAGTATTGGCTGCACCCCGTTTAGGGTCTTTTTCCAGAAGCCGCTCGTTGATCTCCTGGTAGAAGGCGCGATCCGCGTCCGCCTCGGTTACCAAGATACCTTCGTAAAAGAGACCGGACAACGCATTGGCAGACCGCAAAAGGGGTTCATAAATCATGGTATGCATGGCGTCGTTCGAAAGCGTGCGCGCAGTGGCAGTCTCTGGCTGAGTAGCACTGGCGGGCTGATAAGTCAGGCGGACGACATTGACCTCCGCGCCCGACTGGATCGCGCCCATCAGGAAGTGGCTGCTATGGGTTGACACAAAAACCTGCTTGCCGCTCTGGCTCGCAGCCTTGGCGACTTCGCGACCAAGCTTGTGGGCCAGCGGGGGATGCAGAAAGGCTTCCGGCTCATCGATGAGCATGACCTTCGAGTCACCTGTGTGCAGTGCCAACAGCATGCCTGTAAAGGCCTTCACGCCGTCGCCACACTCCTGGATGGGAGTAGTATTCTCCATCCATTTCAGCGTGTCGCCTTCAAGCTGGTGCTCGTTTGGTGGGGGCGTACCTCCATATCGCAAGTGGATTGACCCATTCACGGAATCGTCCATGCCCAGATAGAGGTCGAGGGCATCGTAAAGAATTTCCCGTAGCGTCTTTCGGCCAGTGTCATCCATTAGAAGCTTGGCAAAAGTGCTTTTCGGGTCCTTCAGGTCGCCTCTTTTTTGTGCCTTGGTCAGGTCAATTCTGCCCGGTCCATCGAGTAGAAGCACATAAGGGGCTACGCAATATGGAGCGAAGACAGTTAAGTGCTCATTAGGATTTTGCTGACTTTGACGGTAATCTAAGGCACGGATTGGTGCACGGCCGCCTTCAAAATAGAGGAATTCCTGATTAGGCTCATTCCCTTCTCCTGAATTGCGTTTGTTATCCCTCAAGGCTTCAAGGTTCTTGTCGATTTCTTCATCTGAGCGTTTGCGGAATTTGAGCCCGTCAAGAATCGTGCCAGACGACTGCCCTGTGCGGCAGAAGTTGGCAATTTCGCGCAGAAGCAAACTCTTCCCAGAGTTGTTGGGTCCAACAAAGATGGTAACGGCAGGGGCATCCAACACCAGTGGTTCTGAGCCGGGCCCAGCGCCAAAGCGCAACTTTACTTCCTCGATGAGCATCGAAATCTCCTTCCAAGCCTGACTCTCAGTCAGCGGAAGTCGATCGCGCGTGTCAACAGCGTCTCACCCCGACCGCTCCGCCCTCGGCACCACCCGCCGCTCCAGCGCCCCCACTACCTCGGCATCCGCGCAGTGTCGTTCCAATTCCCGCAGCGTGGTGCGCAGGGCCGTCACTTCCAGCAGCGCCGCTTCGGCCGCGGTTCGGGCGGCCTGGGCTTCGGCCAGGGCGGCGACAGCCTCACGCCGCAACGCCCACGCCGCGCTGAGGGCCTGCGTGGCCGTGTTCATTGCCTGGGTGGCGTCGCGGCCGGCCTGGTTTGCCAGCACGTTGGCCGTGTCAGCGCGCAGGGTGGCGTTGTCCGCCTCCTGCTGCACCCACGCGCCTGCCACGCCGGGGGCGTAGCCCGTGCGTTCCCACAGCCGGTGCAGGAACGCCTGGGCCTGCTGGGTCAGGCTGCCGTCCGGCCGGCAGAACACGCTGCCGATAAACGGCGCGTTGAGGTCAGGCGGTCTCTGACTGGGACGTGCCCCGCTCATGTCGCCACCGGGTCAAGAGCCAGGAACACGCCCATCAGCGCGGGCGTGCCGGGGTTGGCGGCCGTGCTCTCCCAGGTGAGGCGGTAGACGCGGTCGCGTGCAAAGCCCAGCCGCCACAGGCTCGGCCACGTGTTGCCCCCAGCCCCCAGCGCCAAACCCACAGCCGGGCCGAACGTCGCCCCGCGGTCGTCGGACCAGTCCACGGCCACCGAGCCCCCGCCCACCTGCTGCACGTCAAGCATGAGCTGGCGGTGAATGCCGCGCTGGCCCGAGGTCAGCAGATGCGGGAATGCCCGCTGGCGTTTGATCGGTGCGCCCGCGTCATCAGGGTGATCGGGCGAGACGGTGTAGAGCACAGCCGTCTCCCGGTCGCCCGCAAATACGTGCCCGTAAGCCGCCCCCCAGCAGGCGGAGCGGATCTGCTCTTCTGCGCCCCCGCTATCCAGCGCGCAGCGCTCATGCCACAGCTGGGTGGAGACGTCATAAACCCAGCTTGACGAAGCGCCGGGCACGCTCAGCACGTAGAACACATGCCCGCCCTCCTGGTAAGCCGCGCCAAGTGCGGCCCCCAGCATCTCATCGCCCAACTGCTGCAATGCATGCTCGATGGGCCAGGTGCTCACGGGCTGGGCAGATGTCTGCTGCCCCAGGAACACCCGCACCAACCCGGAGCGCTCGCGCCCCAGCCACATGATGCCGCCATTGGCCAGCCCCTGGCACGAGGGCAGGCGCGCGATCGCGTAAGGGCTGACGCACCCTGCCTCCACCGTCACGCCGGAGACGCGCTGGAAGGGGAAGTCAGACGCGCCGCTGTCATACCAGAACTCCACCTGGTGCCGCCCAAAGAGCCACACATACTGCCCCACCACCTCAAGCCCGATGAGGGTGCCCATCGCCGTGGTGTCGCTGGCGACATAAAGCGCGTCAAACGCGTCCTCGCCCCCGTAGTTGGAGGGCGACACATACCAGTTGGTGGTGTCAGGGTTCACGAACAGGAAGAACGTATCGAGCATGGCCACGGTGGGCGAGCCGTAGAAGCCGGGGTCCTGGATGGGAATGAGGGTGCTGTAATCGCCCGCTCCAGCCTTGCCCGGCAGCCCGATCACCCAACCGCCCGCGGCAACCGACCCGTTGGGGGCCTGGCCGTCCACGATCACCAGCGCCAGCCCGTTGTCGGACATGCGCACGGGCGTGGTGCCGGGGTCGATCTGCCCCAGCGCTTTCGTGGTCCCGTCCGGCCGCACCAGCCACACGGTAGCGCGGTCCACGGCGATCAGGTCGCCCTGGGTGGTCTGGTAAAGCCCGCGCACGGGGCCTGCGCCGAGTGTCGCAAACACAGCCAGGCCCGAGGTGGGGTAATGCGCCACGGCCACCGGCTCGCCCTCCTGGGCGGGCACGGGCTCGGGGTAGAGGTTGAGGCACCGCTGGGCGGCGACCGAAGCCGCGCGCGCCTGGTAGGAGCCGCCGGTGAGGTTGATGCGCTGCAGGGCCATGGCGGGGTCCTCGACCTCCTCAAAGCTTCTGGATGGCAAGCCCCGGCCAGTAGAACGGGCTGGCAACGGGGTTGAGAATGGCCGGCATGCCCAGGTCCGGGATCTGCGTGTTGGCGCTGCGGATGGTCGTCAGCGCCGCCTTGGCCAGCGCCGCCACGGTCGGGCTCGCTTCCTGCCCGTAGGAAGGGGCCACGCGGCAGGCGAGGTTGTAGACGATGGCCTCGGCATATTCCGGCGGCAGCTGAATGGGCTGATCGAGCGTGATGCCCTGGTCCAGCTGGGCCTTGAAAAGCACGTGCAGCTCCCAGCGCTCACCCGTGGGCACAGGCCACGGCCGGAACTCGCCGATCGGCCAGCACGGGTTGTAGTGGCAGTAGTTCGGCCAGGTGTTGAGCCGCTTGAGCCCGATCCCGGCATAATCCTCATAGCTGTCGATGATCTCAAGCGGATAGTCGATCGGCCATTGCGAGCCGTAATCGGGGTCTGTGCCGCCTGAAAAGCTGGGCAGGACCACGGTCTCGTCCACCTCCGCGCGCCACGGCACGCCTTCGGGGCCTTCTGCCTGCGCCTCACGCACCCCCGTCACGCAGTCGCCCGGGCCCGCGTCAGGCGTCACGCCGCCCGGGAAGGGCTGGGGGTCGGGGGGTCCGGCCACCTGCACGGCGGTAACATTCACGATGTCGTCATCCAGCGTGTCGGGCGCGCAGGGGTAGAGCCTGGCGTAAGCGGCCTCGATCTTGTCGGGCCTGCGGGCCACGTCCAGGTCACCGCCGGGGCCGATGGTGTAGACCTCCCTGCCGGTGCACGGCCAGGCGTGGTCCAGCAGGCACGGCACGACCCAGCGGCGTCTCTGCCACTGGGCCAGCATCATGCGCAGATGGGCAAACGCCGACTGCACGTCCGGCGCGCCAGGCGCGGTGCCCATGGCCCCGATGCCGATCTGCAGCAGGGCCAGGGTGACCAGGCTGCGCGGCGTCGGCGAGCCGTCCGCGTAAGGGTCAGGCGTCAGCGGGACCGGCGTTTCCATCGTCGTTCTTCTCTCCGGCTGTCAGCGGGGCGGCGCCGGCAGCCTTGACAGCCTTGACAGCCTTCTTTCTGGGAGGGGGGCCCGCCTCGCGGGAGAGACGCGCCCGAAAGCGCGCCTCTTCCTCGGCCGAGTTGAGCGTCACGTGAGCGAAGCCGCCAGGGACGGCCAGGCTTTTGGGATACTCTGCCACGGCCCTTACTCCGCCAGTTCAGGCACGATGCACGCCCAGTCGCCGCGCAGCATCCCGAGACCGTAGAGCACGTCGAGACGCGTGCCGCGGGTGTCGTCCGACCCGTTGTAGTAGGTCAGCGTGCGCAGGCTGATGCCGTCCAGAGAAGCGCGGCCGCAATCCACCACGCCCGCGCGCACCAACTCCAGGTCCACCGTGACCATGGTCAGGGCTTTCTTGGAGTAAAGCAGGTTGCGCCGGATGGCCTTGCCCTGCGGGTTGACCATCTTCACCGCAGCCCCGCTCTGCGGCGCTTTGGCAACGGTCTGGTAAGGCACCGGCGTGCCGTCTTCCTTGGGCGGGATGATGGCCGGGGACACAGGGATGGCCGTGCTGCCCGACGGGCAGTCGGCCAGCACCACGAACTGCTGCAGCGTGTGGCGGTCCTTCTTGGTCACCCGGTTGACGGCATTCACGCCTTCAATGGTGATGATGTCGCCCTTGTTGAGCCCGCCATTGATGGCTGAAACCGTGATGGCCGAGCTGTGGGGCGAGGTGACGGAACTGATCGTGACCACAGGGGCCGGCTGGCCGTTGGGCAGGTAGGAGCCGTAAGCGCCCGTTGCCGTGGCCTTGCTGTCATAGGAGCCGCCGACGGAAATCGCGACCGTCTGGTCCTGCATCCAGCCCTTCACGCCCAGGATCTTGGAGCCCATCTGCCCGTCAATGGTCTGGGTGGAGATGCGGTCGGTCGGGTTGAACATGTTGGCCATGGCCGCAACCGTGTTGGCGTCCGTGTTGGGGTCAAGCACGGCGTAGCGGTCGTTGAGGGGCGCGTTGCACTCGGTCAGCTTGGCCTTGGCGCGCAGCCAGGTGTTGGGGTTGGGGGAAAGCAGGTTGCCGTCCGCATCCTGGTTGAGCACCATGTTGGAGACATCAAGGGCCAGCGTCATCGCGTCAGAAGCCACCTGGCCCAGCAGGGCGTTGACGGCAGGGGCGATATAGCGCTCGGAGAAATCGTCGATGTTCAGCGTGCGTTCCTGCGTGCTGAACGTCATGGGCACGTTTTTGCGGTAATTGACCGTGATGGGGATCGACCGCTCTTCGGTCGCCTCGGGGTTCACCACAGGGCCGTCCTGCACCACGTAGTCATTGGGCAGGCGCACGTTCAGCGTCGCGCCGATCTTGGCCCCTTCGCGGGCGAACTGGGACTGGTACTGCCGGTCGATGTTCTGGATGAAGTCGTTGGTGTTGCGTCGGATCGCCAGCGCCTCGCGCGTGATGATCGAGTTGTTGATCAGGGCATTGGAAGCCATCTGGATTTGTTCTCTGAAAAGGCGTGTCCCACCTGCGCCGCCCCTCAGGTCAGTAAGGGCGTGTTGAAGCCAGGCGTGTGCCGTTTTACCGAGTGCGGCTCTCAGGCCGGAGGTGTCGTCCCCGTGGACGCCGGGTTTAAGAGACGCCGGAAGTCTGCCGGGATGCGCTCCCGTGGGCGGCAAGCCACTCTAGGCAGGGCTTTTCACCGTCCGCAATGCCCCATATGTGCCAGAAAAAAGCCCGCCCCCCGTGAAGGGGAAGCGGGCCTTGGTCGTTGTGTTTCAGCAAGTTGTGTTTCAGCGCTTCCTGGCGCGCATGGCGACATATTCCTCAGGGCTCAGGCTCTCATCATAGATGGAGCGCTTGCCCGCCCGCCCGCTGCCTGAAGGCGTGGCATCCACCGGCGGCGGCGCGTTGGAGATCCCAGCTCCTGCCTCTGCGGGGGCCTGAGCGGCCGATGCGTGGCCCTTGGGCGCATTCAGCCCGGCCTTCTCGGCAAAAGCGGCCAGCAGGGCGAACTGCTTGCGCGGGGGCGCGTCAAAGATGGCGGCCGCCGCATCGGGGTCGCGCGACAGCGCATGATATAGCTCGCCTGCGCGGTGGTGGTCGCCGATATCGGCCAGCAGCTCGCGGTGGGCGGGGTTGTCGAAATCAAGCCCGGCCTTCTCCTGCAGCGCCTGTGTTGCCGGCACGATCGCTTCCTCCCCGTGGGCGTCACGCACGGCCTGGGCGAGGCGGAAGGCCATGGCGTGGAAGCCCAGCAGCTCTTCAGGCGACATCTCCGGCTGCCCCGGCGCGTCCTCAGCCGGCGGGGCCATGCCGCGCGCAGCCGCCAGGGCGGCGCGGAGCTGGCGGTTTTCCTCGATGTGGCGGTCGCGCTCTTCCTCGGCACTGCGGCGGGCGGCCGTCAGCTGGCCGATGCGCCGCTCCGCCCAGCCGCGGCCCTTGCCTTCTTTGGTGCCGTCGGAAGCGATGCCTTCCTCGACATCCTGCTCAGGGTGCAGGTCTCCCTTGTGGGTTGCGTCGTCAATGCCTGCGGAAAAATCCATGCTGCTGTAGCGGGAACCCTCTGCAATCCGCGCCTGGTCCAGGTCTTTCTCGCGGTTCAGGGTCTTTCTGGTGCTCATGTCAGGTCCTCTTGTGGGGTGTTGGGGTCGGGGGTGTCTGGAGTGTTGGTGGTGTCAGTGGGGGCGGGCGCGTCAGGCGGGGCGGGGCCTGGTGCGGGCGGTGAGGGCGTAACCGCGCCCACCACGGGCCTGGGAGCGTGCACCGCATCGCCGCGCACATTGGTCGTGGGGAGAGGCGGCAAGGCGTGCAACGGCGCGGCCGGGCCGGGTGCAGGCTCAGGCACGGGGCCTGAAGGCTGGTCCGCACCCCGTTCCTGCGCCAGCACCTGCCGCACCAGCTCCTCAAGCACCGGGCGCAGGCTCTGCGGGTCGATCGAGCCCAGGGCGGCCATGCGGTCGGTCTCGTCGCGGTGCTGGCGCGCCTGCGCTTCCACCTGCAGGCGCATGGCGTCAAGCTGGGTGTCGGCCTGCGCCTTCTGCGCCCGCCAGGCGATATCGGCCTGCCGCAGCTGCAGATGCGCCTGGGCCGCCTGCAGCTCCTGTTGCAGTTGCGCAATGGTTTCTTGGGCCTGCTGCAGCTGCGGGGAGGGGCCAGCCGTAAGCGCCTCATAGATCTCGTCAGCCAGCGGGAAGTCACTGGCCTTGAAGAGATAAGGCAGCACGGTGGGCGCGCTTGCAGGGTCGGAAGCCAGGATCTGGGAGATGGCGTTGAAGGCATCCTGCCTGCGGGTGGCAAAGGCGGGTCCTACGTCCGCTTCCACGTCATAACGCCCGATGGTCGGGTTGAGCGCCAGCATGGCCCCTTCAATCACGTTCTGCTGCCCGGGGTCCGGCTGGCCTGAACCCTGCGGGGCAGGGGCCTGGGCCGGGTTCTGCGCCGGCAGCGGCGTGCCGTCCGGCCCCACCATGGCGGCCGCCTGGTCCAGCCCCGGCATGACCAAGGCGGTGGAAAGCGTGCCGTCCTGGCCCATCACCTGCACGGCGCGCCTGGTGTCATACACAAAGGGAATGGCCTCGATCAGGATCTTGCCGATCAGCCGCAGCGCCATGCCCTGGTTGTCGGTGTAATGGTAATTGGCCGTGTCGCTCTGGCGCTGGCGCTCATTGATGGCACGGCCGGATTTTTCATTGCCCGGGGCACCCATCTCGGCCTGATACTGGCCGGTGACCATCTGCATCTGCAGATCGGCGTTCTGCATGGCCTGCAGGTGGCCGGTGCTGCCGGTGGGCGGGTCCAGACGTTGCGGTGCCGGAATGGGAGTCGCGTCATCAGGATCGATACCCCGGTAAGGCAGATAAGCGCGGTTGGAGGTATTGGCTGAGGACCACTCATTCTCCCAACCTTCCACGGCGCGCTCATCCACCAGCCAGGGCGCTTTCGCCTGCAGCGCCACGCTTTCGACAAACGCAGACGCGCTATAATTATACATGCGCTGCGGGTCGATCAGCGGCCGCACCAGCCCGTGCCGGTCCAGCCGCCCGCGGATCACGCTCTCAATGCCCACGAAAGGGACCAAGGGCACATGGCGGAACACGGTAGGCCCGTGCGAAACAATGGTGCTGCCCGCAATCAGGAAGAACTCCACATGCGGCTGCGTGACCGCCCGGTGCCGCGCCCCCGCTTCGCGCAGGGCGCGCAGCTGCTCGGCCGTCATCTCGCTCTGGCGCAGGCTTTTCACCGTGCCGTCCGGCTGGGGTGCCGCCCACAGCACGTCGCGCCGCTCGCTGCGGCGATAATAGCGCATCACGCGCACGGTCTCGCGCTGCGCCTCGGTTTCCTCGCCCGGGTCCAGCATGAGCGGCACGCAGGCTTCTTCCTCATGGTCGGGGTAGAGGCGCGCAAACACGTGTTTGGGGATGTCTTCGACGATCATCGCCCAGCGCATGTCCGAATGATCGGGCTCGATCGTATTGGGATCGGAATAAACAAAGCTCGGGTCAGGGACAGACCGGATGAAGAAGTCCTGGTCAAAGGAATCCTGGCCCTGCAGGTAATCAGTGACGATATGCACCCACCCCATGCCCACGCGCACCTGCCCCGCAATCGCATTGGCATAAGCGTTCTGCTGCGCGTTGGACTGATACTCAATGTGGCGGATGATGCCCTCAAGCACGTCAGCCGCCTTGGCCGAAGCCCCGAAGCCGGTCGCATTGACCTTCACGCTCATGGCCGCCTGGCGCGCATCATTCTCCACCTGAAAGACATGCTGCGCCGTCTTGTTGATCGTCAGGCACGGCCGCGGCGACCCGCCAAGCCCGCCCGAGCGCGCCTGATAGGCCGCCGCATCCCACTGGTTGTGGTTGCGCGCATCGCCATGGAAAAACCGCAGATCCTCCAGCGCCTGCGCCCGCCAGTCCGCCTCAAAATCACGCGACGCGGCAAAGCGCTCCCGCACTTCAGCAAGCACAGCCTCGGGATCATCAGCAGGGGCAACCCGGAAATCTCTCATACCCGCCCCTTAACCCGCCGTTTTCACCACCTCCAAACTGAAAAACACGCCCGTTGCGCACAAAAAAAGGCCACCCCGCAGGGTGGCCTGTCAACACTGGAGCTTGATTTCGCTCCTCATGTCCGCCGTTTCAAAAAGAAACGGACTTAGAGACGCGCACTGCCCGAAAGCAGCACCGTGGACAAGGATTTATATAGGATGAAATGCCTGGAATGTCAATCGCCAGAAGAGCTTCTCCCGCCCTCTTAAAGCAGGCCCAGCGCATGCTGCACCGCTTGTAGAACGCGCTCCATATCGTCTTCGTCAATCCGGATTTGACAATATTTTCTTTTCCCATCCGGGCCGCGTTTTTTGTCCTGTAGAAGGGACAAACGCTCATAAGAAAAAGTATCTATCATATCGGCTTTTACCCATTTCACCTGGCCGGGGTAGCCAGGTGGATCAATGGGCAGCTTGACCTGACACTGATAATCTTGAGGCAGTATTGGATCAGTGGTACTGAAAGGAACAACCGTACATAAGCCTTTTCTGCAGCGAAGCTTAGGAGAGACCACTAAAACAAGCCGTGTTTTAATCATTTCCGGTGCTTTCATATCCTTCGGATATTCGCATCTGAATACTTCGCCCCGGCGGGGAGGATAAGAAAGTGCCACGTTTATCCCTTATTAAGCAGCATTGCAGGTATAAACGGAGATTATATCTCGCTGCTGGCCTCTGCACTAGTCCGCTCAGAACGCCTGCCACCCGTTCGGCCCGGCCAAGGGTGAAACACGGGGTTGGGGCCGGGTGCGGGCGTCGCTTTCGCGGTCGCGCAGGCCCACGGCCAGATAACGGAACGCATCGGCGTAGTCGGAGGCCCAGTCATGCAGCGGGCGGTCGCGGTAGCGTTTGTTGAGGTCGTCATAAGAGCGGCGGTACTGCTCCAGCGCGTCTATCCCGCGCTCGCAGCGGGCGCGGTCGAACCGGCAGCGGGGGAGCAGGTTGCGCACGGCCTGGATGCCGTCATCCACCTGGCCGCGCGGCAGCACGCGCACCGGGCGCACGCCCAGCCGGCGCAGCGTGTCGATCCGCCGCTCGCCCGTGCCGAGCTCGCTGTTGCCCGCGTCATGGGGGAGAATATGCTGGCGGTAGATGTAAGGGCGCTTGTCGAGCTCGCGCACGTACCAGTCCATCCCCACGCCCGAGCCTGCAATGCAGTCGATCACCCGCACTTCCGGCCCTACCTGCTGGGCGATCCAGATCACGGTGCTGTCGCCGATGCCCAGGTCCCACGCCGTGACACAGGGGAGGGCCGGGTTGTGAGGCACGTCACCGATGCGTCCCTGGGCGTGCAGGTCGCGCATGAGGCGGCCGTAATAAGCGCCCAGGATCTGCGCATCAAAACTGCACTCATATTCCTGCTCGAACTTCGCCAGCCCTTCTTCCTCGCCGTAAAGTGCGATGGCCGCGGCGCGGGAGGCCTCAAGCTGGGCTGGGGTGAAAATCCCGGTCTCGCTTGCGCGCAGCACGGCGGTGAACCAGGCGGGGTCCGCGCGCGTGGCCTGGAACATGCGCCAGGCATGGTTGCGCCCGCGCGGCGTGGTGATGAACAACGCCCAGCCGCCGTTTTCAGACAGCATCGGCTCCACGTAGCCCCAGGCCGAGGGGTTGGCCAGCGCCCATTCCGAAAACACAACCCCTACGGGTGTCGCGCCCACAAGCGAGTTGTAATTGTCCGAGCCCAGCACCTGCCACGTGCTGCCGTTGATGAACTCGATGAACATGTCGCGCTCCAGCGTGCGTGCGCGGATCTCGGGCGGGAAGGCTTCATCAACCCGCCGCCGCCCGGTATGCGGGTTCACCGCCGTCCAGATCGCCTTGCGGGCCTGCGCGGCCTCGGGCAGCATGTGCCAGTAATTGCCCACCCGTTGCATGGCCGAAACGGCCGACCAGTTCAGCGCCAGGTCATCCTTGCCGAAGCGCCGGTGCGCAATCAGGTTCAGCCGCGCCCCGCCTTGCTGCAGGTAGTCCCACGCCTCCCACTGGGCTGCGCGCGGCCGCCAGCCATGGGCGGGCAATATGATTTCCCCCTCGTGCGCACCGCTCACGGCTCATTCCCCGCGGCTGAGATGCTGCACGATGATGCGGAAGGGGCCTTGCGCGTCCACAGTGCTGTCGCTTCCGGCCAGGGTTTCAACCGTCTTGGGCTTGCCGAAAGCCCGGTTGAGAATGGCCTCAGCCGCCCCGCGCCGCTCCAGAGGCCGCGCCTCGGGGTCGCGCATGATGGCCAGCTTGACATCCAGCGCCTCCTTCCAGTGCTGCTGGGCGTAGTGCGTCGCCTCCTGCAGGGCCCTGGAAGTCTCAGTCTCAGCTCCGGCACCGGGTGCGGCCGCCTTGCGCGCGGTGGTTTTGCGGGTCGCAGGTTTGCGTGCGGGGCGGGGACTTTCAGCGGGCATGTTTTCTTCGCTCCGCCACCCGACATTGCGGAATGTAGCGATAAACCGCATTGCTCACCGCAGGCCGCGTGGTGCCCATGCTCTCAGCCGCCAGCGCATGGGAAAGCCCCTGCCGCAACAACCACTCCAACCGCCTGACCCGCTTCGGATCCCAGACCCTCCGGCCCTCAACCGCCGCCATAACGCGCCCCTGACTACTTCCCGAATACTTAAAGAGACTGTCTTTGTACGGAATTGATTTCCCCATGGGCAAGGTGGGGTGGGGGCTGGCGCGGCAGGGGTTTCAGGTATAGCGTGATAGGAAATTTACAAATTTCGGAGGCAAAGTCTTTGACTGAGAGTAACCGCGCGCTTGAGCAGCATGGAGCAGTTTTAGAGGAATTTCGGGTAGATTTAGAAAAACTTGAGAAGCAGCTCACGATCTATATTAAAGAAAATGATTTGAATAACAGCTATGGTCCTGAGGGTTTGTGGTCTCAATCTCAAGCTAAGCCTCAGCTGCTCCTTCATGAGCGCCAAGAAGAGGCGCCAGAATCCAAGCTTCATTTAGCTGCTTATCTTAGAGACGTGGGTAGGGCGAGCTTGAGAGGAATAAAAGATATAAGTATGGGTAACTCAGGGGAAGAATTTGTAAAAAATACATTGTTTGATTCATACTCTAGTGTGAAAAAAATTAGAAGATTCCTGCAAGAGGTGAAATACTTAGAGGATTAATATATTATAGAATAGTTTAAATGAATTTTTTAATAACTAAGATGGATTATCTTTGAGAGAATATAATACAAAACATTAGCCTTATGGCAAGAACCAGTCATTTCACGCAGGCCAGACATACGCTGAAAACTAACTGCCAATAAAAACGAGGCTTGCCACCAGCAGAAATTCCCTAAAGCGTTCCGCCCTGTCCGGACCCATAGCCATTGCCGACCTCTTGATCGCCTGCTCCTAAAGAAAGCTTCCTGACCAGTTTGCAAGGACAGCGTATCCCGCTTACCTTACGCCCCCAACCGCGCCCGGAGCTGCGCCTCGATCGCTTCCAGCCGCGTCAGCACGGCCGCGTCAGGCGCGGGCTTGCCAGACGGGGCCCGAGCCGCGCCCGCCTGGTCCAGCCTTTCGCTCATGGCCGCCACCGCTGCCTGCATCCTGAAATACTTTCTGTGCATGAGCACAACGCACCACGTGATGCCCAGCACGATCATGATCGGCGCGGCGTAATGCTCGTAAGGGCCGCCCATGGAGATCAGCACGTGGGCCAGCGCGTATTTGTACATAAACCCGATGAAGGCCTTGCCTGCAGCCGCGCCGGTCATGCGTCCCCCCGCCAGTTCACTTCAACCCATTCCGCAGCCCCGGGCCGGGTCGGGGGCACATGTTTCGATGCCAGAACGTCTCCGGCCCCGCGTGCTTCCACCATCCCAGGCCCGCGCGCCCTGGGCGGGGGCAACTCGCGCAGCAAGGCCTCGATCGCCCCCAGCCGCGCCATCACAGCCGGGTCAGGTTCCTCTTCACCGGTGGAAGCCGCCGCGAGCTCCGCCTGGTCCAGCTTCTCCTGCAGCGCGCGGATTTCCCGGTTCAGCTCCCTCTGGTGGCCTGACTGCAGCAGGATGTAGACAGCCAGCAGCACCAGCGCGCCCAGCAGAATCAGCTGGTTCTGGTCCCAGACATAGCGGTGGATGTGTTCAGGCTGCAGGGCCCCCTCCATCATCACTCTCCCCAGAACACCTGCCCGCAAGCCTTGCCTGACCCCGGGCGCGCCAAAGATACAGCCCCGCTCTGCAGGCGCAACCCCGTTACCCGAACCGCGCCCGGTCAGCCGCCAGCATCGCGCGCTGCAACGCCCTGAGCGCCTGGCCGATGGTGCCCGCCCCCCTGATGAGCAGGCCTGAGATGATCCCCAGCCCCCCATAAGCCACGATGTCTTCGCCCACCGCCTCGCTGATATGGCTGAGGCACACCCCCACAATCAGCAGGGCCACGATGTTGACAACCCACCACGCCCATATTCTCAGCCGCGTCCGGAAGGGCAGGGGCGCTTCCTCTTCCTCTTCCTGGGACTCGGCCTCACGCTCAGCCCCAGCACCCGGGCGAGGGGCGGCAACGTCTTCCCCCTCCGGCCGGCCGCGGCCCGCAAGGGGGCTGTATTTCCGCACAGCCCGGGAGAACTTTACCATCATGGGCACTTCCCGCACAGCGCGCGCCAGCGTCTCCACCAGGTCCACCACTGCGGCGATGAAGGGAAAGGCCAGCAGGGCCAGGCACGTGAAGGACAGCACCCACACGCAGGCGCAGCTGGGCTCGTAAATGCCCTGGTCGTTGCGGTGCTCGGTCAGCGTGAGCCCCCAGCCGGCCAGCAGGTCGAACGCCCACATTTTCGCCCCCCAGTAGCGCACGGAAAACCACAGAAACCTGCCCAGAAATTTCACGCCCGCGCTCCTTCCCCAACTGCTTCCCCCGACGGTTTTGGGGGGGGCAGCCTAGCTTTCAGCGCACGCGATGCCAAACGGCTTTTATTGCCGCTATTGCCGCGCCCGCCCGGCCTCAAGCACGGCAAAAGCGCCGGGGAAATACTGCCGCAGCACGCCCACTTGTGAATGCGCCGCTTCTTCGGGCGAGGTGCCGCGGTCTGCGCCAAGCTGGCGGAAGCCATCCGCCTGGTGGGCGCGGTACTGCGCCAGCGCCAGCGTGTCGCCGCGTGACAGCGGCGCGCCCGCGTCATTCACGGCGCTCAACACCTCGGCTGCACGCAGCATTTCCCGGCGCCGGCGATCGGCCACGCGCAGGGGGGCGGAGAATTCCTGCAACAGATCGCACAACCGCTTGAGGCTGGGGAAGAACTCGCACCGCCTGCGCACGTAGCGCAGCGCATCAGGTCCCCAGATCTCGTCAGGCAGCCCCTCGGCCATCACGTCACGCACCATCTCGGCGAAGAACTCGGCGCGCCGGGCGGCCGTCCACCCCTCGCTCATGCCCTCATGGGCCAGGTAGCTGCCCAATCGCGCCAGCCACGCGCCGATCCGCCGGGCGCGTCTGCACTCAGTGCCTGAATCAGTCCCGGCCCCCATCATCGCACCACCCCCGCCTGGCGCAGCGCCTCACGCTGCCAGTCCTCCATCTCGTCGATGATCGGCGCGTCAAACCCCGCCACCAGATCGGTAAAATCCGTCCGCCCCCGCACTTCCGTTCGCCCGCTGCCGCCAGCTCCATCCCCCCGGCGCACCGGAAAAACCCCGACCCAACCGCGCTGGGTGGACTGGTCCAGCACTGCCTCCACATCCTGCCCCTGATCGCGCAAAACCTGGAGCTGGCGCAAAGTCAGGGCGATGGCGCGCGGGGTAGGGGGCTTGCGGGCCTGGCGGCGCATCTCAAGCCACCCCTCCCAGGCGGCCAGCGGCAGCCAGTCCGGCAAGGCCTGCGCCACCAATGCGGTGGTTCCCGGCCGGGTTCGTGATTTCACAACACGGGGGGCAGGGGGGAGAATAATTGAAGGTTCCGTGTCAGTTCCTGTCAGTTCGGGTGCAGCTGGCGCCGATTTGTCAGCACGTGGTGCACCCCGCCCTGCACGGTGCGCACCTGCAGGGCCTGCCGCCGCGCCCGTTTCCCCCGGCCCGCGCGCCAGGTTGAGCCGCACTTCAGAGCGGCACTTTCCCCCAGGCCTGCTGAGCACGCCTTTGGCACGCAAGGTGGTGATTGATGCGCGCACGGAACGTTCCGAAAGCCGCGTCATCTCCATCAGCCGCGCTACGGCAGGCCACGCCTCGCCGCCTTCATTGGCATGATGGGCCAAGGCGATGAGCACCAGCATCTGCGTGCTGCTGAGGTCGGCCTGCTTCCACGCCCAGTTCATGGCGGCAAAACTCATGCGCGCCTCCCTGATGCCAGAGGCGCGCGGTTGATAGGCTGGAGGGGAATTGGCGCGTTGCGGGCGGCCAGGCCTGGGGCGTGGCGAAGGAAAAAGCTCTGCATGCGGCGGGGGTTAAGCTTTTTTAATTCCAACGTAAAGCATTTTCGCTTATACCAAGCTCCAACCCCGCAAGCCCCCAGCCTGAAAGCCCGCCCGCCATGCCCCAACCCACCCCCGCCAGCCCCGACAACGCCGTGCGCGCGCGCCAGAAAAACTGGATAGACGCCATCCGCCAGGCAAGCGGCCACAGCTATTCCCGCATCGCGCGCGAATGCGGCCTGGCGCAGACAACCGTCAGCCGCTTCATGGATGACACCCAGACCACCGGGGCGCTCTCGGCCAGAACGGAAGCGCGGATCAGCCAGCGCTACGGCGACCCGCAAGCCCCTGCGCCCCACGCGCCCGCGCCTGCAATCACCGACGCCCAGACCCTCTCAATCCCGGAATATGACGTGGCCGCCTCGGCAGGCGACGGGCTGATGGTGTCTGAGATGCAGCACCCCAGCCGGTACTGGACGCTCCCTGTCGAAGCCCTGCACGGCATCCGCGCCTCGGCGCTGGGCAAGCTTGCCATCCTCACGGTGGCGGGCGACAGCATGCTCCCCGATTACGCGCCGGGCGAGAAGATCCTGGTCGATACCGGCGACCGCCGCATCACCCATGACGGCGCTTTCGTGCTGTGGAACGGGGCCGGGCTGGTGGTGAAGATGGTCCAGGTCATCCCGGGCCCCAGGGGCACGCGCCGCCTGCGCATCATCAGCAAGAACGCGGATTACCCGCCCTATGAGCTGCCGCCTGAAGACGTGGTGGTCTCTGGGCGCGTGGCGGGAAAATGGGTATGGAAGTGAAAGCCGGATTTTTTATGACACGCACAGGGGAGGGGTGAGATGAGTTCCGAAGCCGACAATGAAAGCACGCCCACCCCGATGCGCTGGGAATTCGCGTCCTACATGTTCAACGGCGAGCGCAAGACCCTCCCGTTCCCCAAGGGGGAGGCGGAGGAACGCGGCATCCTCAACCTGCTGGCCACCATCATAGACCTGGACACGCTCCAGGAAGTGCTGGGCCACGTGCTGAAATGCACTGTCTGCGGCCAGGAGATCTCCCACCCCATCACCACGCCCGCCAACCCGACCTACCTTCCCACCAGGAAAGAAGGCGAGTTCGCCATCGAGACCCGCACCTTCTCCTGCACCAATTGCGGCAATATCCTGAGCTTCTTCCCGGACCGGCTGCAGGAGATCCGCGACAGCCTGGGCATAACGCCGGTGAAGATCAGCGACGAGCCGCCCGCCGAGCCCTACTCCCTGCCCGGGCAGGACGCAACGCCGCCGCCCCCGCAGGCCTCAACGCAACAGCCCGCAACGCCGCCCCCGGCCGGGCAGGCCCCAACCCAGCCCCCGAAACCTTTCCTGGAAAAGGCCTTCCAGGGCCTGCTGAAAACGCTCGGCCTGCACAAGGGCGACCGGAAAGGCGATCAGAAGGGTGATCAGCAAGGCAATGACACGGGAGCGCGCAAATGACTGCTGACACAACCCCGGAAAACACACCGGAAAACAACTCCGGAAACACGCCCGAAAACCCCCCGGGCACCAGGCTCGCAACCTTCACCTTCAAGGGCGAGACACTGGCCTTCAGGATAGGCGATCAGCCCGGGGAGGACGCGACCTACCTGAGCGGCGTGATGAGCGCGATTGCCGGAACCTGCCTCAAGGAGCTGCTGGGCCACCACCTGAGATGCACCATGTGCGGCTGCGGGGACGCGGTCTGCCCGGGCAGGTATGACGACCCCTTCAAGCTGCCGCTGAAATCCGGCACGACCGTGCCCTATTACGCCTTCGGCTGCCTCAGTTGCGGCCATCTCCAGACCTTCGCCTACAACATCATCCACGAGCTCATGGATAAATACGGGGTGGGGCGCGTCCACTTCATCAGTGAGGAGGAAGGGGAGACGGGGCCTGCGAAAGTGGACCGGGTGATCGGCACCATCCCCCTGGCCACCTACTGAATTTTGAGTTGAGTCCTGAACAACCGGAACGGGAAAGCGAAAATGACCGCCCAAACCCCCACGCCCGACAATGCTTCTGCCAACACGCAGCCCTACAGAAGCGGCGCTTTCATGTTCGGCGACCGCCGCATGACCGTCACCCTGTTTGAACCCCAGACAGACGTCCGCATCGCCCGTGACATGGTCCTGCGCTCCATGATCACCTTTGCGCTGGACCAGTACCTGCTGCAGGACGACGGCCCCGGCCTGCACTGCACGGTATGCAACACCCCATTGGTCAACATCCTGTGCGGCCCAGGCGACCTCACCCTCCTGGTCCGCAGCGCCCACCCGGCCCAACCCACCTACACCTTCTTCTGCGGCAAATGCAGCAACATGGAATCCTTCATGACCTCCCGCGTCTACGCCATCATGAAACAATGCGGCATGAACCCGGACCACATCGAACTGAGCCACGAAGCGGCGGAGGGGTGAAGTTCTCTATTAGAAGAAGCAAACATCTGTTTATATTATAGTCATTTAAGGAGTCTTCTAGAATGGTTGCCTTGCCACCTGTTGCCCCACTTCTGTTGTTTTTAGCGCTCTATGGCTTCTGTCGCGGCTATTTAAATCCTCTCATTAGAGGGATCAGTAAAAAAATTTACCAAAAAAATTTCCAGAATACCGCGGAATTTATTATGGGCGGGAATCCTCAGAAATTTAGAAGAAAGCTCAGAGCTGCAATCATTTTTGAGACAAATTCATCTGAATACAGCGGGATTTTAGAAGGAAATGTAACAAAGAAAGAAAAAACCGAGATTGGTGAAGAAATATTAATAGAGACTCTCGAAAAATACTCTAAAAATTTGTGCCGCTCGGGAAATTGGATAACCATAATTACAATTTCATTAACGGCTCAGTATTTTTCAACGAAAATTCCCTTTTTAAAATCTATATTGGAAGCTACGAAAATAATTGAAATTTCAACTTCTCTTCCAAGTAGTCCTCGAGCATTTTTGGTTTATTTTATTATTGGTTGTTTCGGCAGCATGCTTGGTGGGCTGATTCATCACAGGGGGGTACAGCTAAGAAGAGTGGCTCTGCTGAAGAGTCCATCGTAGGCGGAAATTACCTAACAAACCGTCTTGCAGCTTTACAAGCTGAGCGACTACGGCGCCCCCTTTCCTGGTCCGTAGCACCCACCCGGCCCAACCCACCTACACCTTCTTCTGCGGCAACTGCAGCAACACGGAATCCTTCATGACCTCCCGCGTCTACGCCATCATGAAACAATGCGGCATGAGCCCGGACCACATCGAACTGAGCCACGAGGCGGCGGAGGGGTGAAACAATAGTCTTTAGGCCATGAAAAAGAAGAGGGATGGAAATAAACGCAAAATCTAGGTAGATTACTAAATCTGTCTGAATATTTTTTTAATTTTCCTATACGAAGACAGTTAGTGAATTAGTTTTCAGCCACCTGGGCCATCAGCTTAGCTTATAGAAAAGAGCAGATTTCTCAGGCCTTGAGCAGAAGGCACGACACCAAAAGCGTAGAAGTCAGCATCGAATTTCTATGGATTTGCATCGGGGCTTAACGTGTTATCAGCTGTTCAAGATACCATGAGGATATGCGTTGACATTTATATCAACAACTGAGAGGGTTCTTGAAGCTCTGAGGAAGAGCGGTAGATTCATGATAGTGGAGCCGTCTCAAACTATATTAAATCTTGCGTCTCAAGAAGGTTGGACACCAAGAGTCGTTCTTATTACGCCCGAATGCGATGAATGGATCATGCGGTTAAATGTTGATCCTGACAAACCCCCGCATCCGAAAAAATACTCAGGATTGAAGCCAAGAGAATTAGCTAATGGTTTTCTAGAACGATTAGCCGGTGGAGCAAAGGATGCTTATAATTTAAAAGCGCAGGAGGGCGGTTCGGGACCTTTTTTGCGTATCCGCGAGAGCCGGAAGTGGAAGTTAGCTGTTTATGAAGCACGTCTTTCCCATATCCGCTTATTCTGTCTCATTCCACAGCCAGGCATATTTTTGTTTGTGCTGGGTCAGTGGAATTGTCTTTTGCATGCCTCCAATCCTAAACCTGCGGAACATACTCATGAGGAATGTGCTAAAAAGGTAAAGGATTTCGCCTTACAACATCTTTCTCCTTTGGGTCTTCAATTTCCAGGATATAAAAATGATGAATTGCTATGATAATAATTCTCAGGCTGTCTGGAAAACAAAGGGTTTTCGGCGCCGTGTTCTGAGTCCAGAAGAAGAAGCCGAAGGGCGGAAAGCCTGGCTGTTTGCGCGTGTTAAAGGTTTAATTCGTGAGCGCATGAATGAGCTGGGAAAGAGCTTAGAAGAACTGGGGCAGCGTATGGGGGGGCGAAATAAGGCCAGTCTTTCCCGGTCTTTGAAAGCTGGTGCTGATATGCGTCTTTCCACTATGTATGAGTTTGCTGAAGCTCTAGGTATGGAATGGCATCTGGAGCTGCGCGCAAGAGCACAGAAAAGAAGTTCAATTAATTTTGAGGCGCTTGATATTTATCCAGCAGCTTTTTGGGCTTCGCAATTCGAACAAGATTCAATGCCAATATCTGAGGACGAATTACATCAGAGTTTAGCAAAAAATATGGATAATTTAAAAGAAAATCGAGTAAATCAGGAACGCGTCGATGCGCTCTGAAGAAGAATCTGGAAATTTTCCCAATTTCATTTTAGCTAATGCCTATATTTGTGATGCTGCAACTTTTGGAAAAAACGTTGGCATCGCTGCTCTTGGCGTGACTACTGCCATAGTTAGTACATTACCGGGAAAATTTACTTCTCTTGCTTGTTTTGGGACGATAGTTCATCAAGGTCATGAGCCTATTGAAGTGGAAATGTGCTTACGCATTTTGAAAAATGAAAAAGCTTATGGACTGACAAAGGTTCGTTTCGTTCCCACTGGTCCCATACCAGGCATGTTTGTGGTCACATTTTCTAGTCCGATAAATCTACCCCAACCTGGATTATATACAATTTGCTATCGAGTGGTTGGTATGAAAAACTGGACTATTTGTGGAAATTTTAATCTGCTTCCACCACCGCCCAAGCCCCTAAACGAAACGATGCAGAAATTGCAAAAACTACGCACTGATCCGGATTTTATTGAGGCTTACAGACGCTTTGTCGCGGATTATTTGAATAAGTAGTCATGATTTTCTAAGCTTTTCCATCTATTTTTATTTTCTTGAAAAAAGGAAGAGGGCTTTATTAAATCGCAAAGGTGAAAACTAGTAGTTAATCTTGACAATAAAGCAAAATTGCTTATAAATCCCCTCGCAGGCCCATTGCCTGAGAGGACCCCTGATGCGCACCACCGTTCCCCTCACCAGGGAAGACCACCGTGCCCTGCACTATGGCAAGCTGCTGCTGCGCCGGGGCGGGCCGTATCATCCCGAGCATGAGGCGCAGCTGCACAAGGTCTACATGGATCATTGTGCAGAAATGGCTGAGCGCATTTTTGAAAAATCCGTCTCCGATGCCTTCGCCGATGCTGCCTGCGCCGCCGAAACGCTTGAGGCTGTGATCACAGTCAATGATTGCGGCGGGGAAGGGGACGCGGAAGAGTTCTGCCCCCACAACACCGCCGCCAGCCGCGCCGGCTATTGCGGCGCCCCGGGAATGGAAGCACGGGCCTGACCCGCGCCCCTCACCACAGCTGCTTAAAGCTCGCAGCGATCTCAGCTTCTATCTCTTCCTCGGAAACCGGCTGAAAAGGTTCCTGCGGGGCGGCAAAGGCAAGCATTTCCGCCCATTGGGCGACAGCTGCTTTCAGAAAAGCATGCGGTCCATTGAAGAGGGTAAACATTTAAAGGGTTCTCCTTTTCAAGCCATCCCCGAAATTCAACCCACAACAAGCCGCAGAACAAACGCCAGCACGCCGCCTGCGATGGGGGTGGAGATGAGCAGCCTCAGGGTCCATTTCAGGATGGTGCGGCTTCTTGCAAGGATCTTCTCGTTTTCCTGCAAGCGCCCCTCATACTCTTTTATGAAGAGCTGGAGCGTTTCCGTCTCTGTTCGGGCGCGCGCGGTTTCGGCGTTGCCCAGAAGCCGGTCTGTCTCTGCTGGGGTCAGGTTGATGCTTTCCCAGTTTCGGGCGTGAAACCCCTTGATACACAGCAGCCCGGCCGCGCTGAAGCCCAGGGCCATGCAGCCGCACACCACCTCCAGCGAAGGTTTGGCAAACGCCCCGCCGATACTGGCCGTGGCCAGGGTGGCGTAGAGGGGCAAAAGCGTGACAAAGCGGGCCATGATGCGGTCATGCATGCTCACCTGCTCGGCCGCATAGGCCTTGAGAAAAGTGAGCTTCTGCCGCGCAATCCACAGCGGGGTGATTTGGGGGTCCGTATCGGTCATGCTGGCCCCTGCATGCTGAAACCGCAGTGCTGCCCTTTACAGGGCGCGCGGGCATCTTGGGATTTCTGCAATGGTGGACCCAGCAGGATTCGAACCTGCGACCTCTGCCTTCGGAGGGCAGCGCTCTATCCAGCTGAGCTATGAGTCCGCAACGCCCTTTCTAGCGACACGCTGCGCAAAGGGCCAGCTTTTTTCCCCGGCCTGCACGAAACTTTTCGCCGCCCCGACCTACCGCCCCGCACGCCACGCCGCCGCAGCGAGGTCGCCGCCTGAGGGCAGGAAGCGCTCGGGGTGGAAGATCCACGCAGAAATATCCGCCCCCACCCGCGTGCGCTCGCGGCTGAGCAGGTGGTAAGCGCCGTCGATCTCATCAAGCCGCAGCACACCCGGGGCATCAGCAGCCCCAGGCGGGGCGAGGCGGTCCACAAAGGCCGCCGTGTCTTCAGGCGGCACCAGCTGGTCGCGTGAGCCCCAGACCATCAGCACCGGCACGTCCAGCCCCCGCCGTGCCGCCTGCATTTCCGCTGCCGCGCCATTGGCCTCAGCCATCAATGCGACCAGCCCGTGCAGGGAATGCACCGTGCTGTCGCGCGTGCTGAGCGGGTCGAAATACAGGCGGCGCAGGGCCCGGTAATTGGTGCTGGCAACGCGCTCGCCCGGCGCATAATCAGGGTTGAGCACCATGGCCGGCGTCAGCAGGTTCCACGCTCCCAGCACCGCGCGCGCCGGCTGGCCCAGGCGGAACACGGCCGGGGCCAGCAGGATCACGCCCCGCGGCGGGTCCACGCCCAGTTCGTGCAGGCGGGCGGCCAGCAGAAACGCCAGCGCGCCGCCCATGCTCTCGCCCATCACGTAAACCGGCACGCCGGGCCAGCGCGCCTCCGCCCAGCGCAGTTCCGCTGCCGTGTCACGCAACATGTGTTCGGTCGTGCTCCACCCGCCAGGCACCCGCGCCCCGCCGAAGCCGCGTATATCGGGGGCGGCTATCAGAATGCCGTCCGCGTTGAGCTGCGGGGCCAGGAACTCCCACGCGTCGCGGCTGTCGCCATAGCCGTGCAACCCCAGCACCACCGCGCGCACCGGGCCGGTGGGGCGGTAGAGGCGCACGGGGATGCGCAGCCCGTCCTCCATGGGCAGAGTGAGGTCGGGCGGGCGTAACGCGCTCTCGGCAGCGCTGTGGGGCAGGCGGGCCGGGTCGGGCGAGGCCGCGCAACCTGCCAGGCACGCCTCCGCCAGCACCATAACCACAGCCCAGGCCAGAGCCCGCAGGCGCAAAAGAGCCGGTTTCAAAAGCGGGGCCGATGTGTCTATCATGCAGTCCTTATACATCATCCCCGCAAAGGGGCGCGGCAGGGGCACGGGAAAAGAACAATGGCGGACACACAACACACAGCCCCCGAAACGCCTGCAACCAACGCCACCGAAGAAACCACCCCTTCCAAGCTCGTCCTTGTGGACGGCTCAGGCTTCATCTTCCGCGCCTTCCACGCTCTGCCGCCCATGAACACGCCGGACGGCACGCCGGTCAACGCCGTCTACGGCTTCACCAACATGCTCTCGCGCCTCACTGCCGACCACCCCGGCGCGCATGTGGCGGTGATCTTCGATGCCGCGCGCCAGACCTTCCGCAACGACATCTACCCGCCCTACAAGGCCCACCGTCCGCCGCCGCCCGAAGACCTGCGCCCCCAGTTCGCCCTGATGCGCGAGGCCACCGAGGCCTACGGCATCCCCTCGGTCGAGCTCGAGGGGTGGGAAGCGGACGACATTCTGGCAACCTATGCCCGCCAGGCCGTCGCAGCCGGGCAGGAATGCGTCATCATCACGTCCGACAAGGACCTCATGCAGCTGGTCCGCCCGGGCGTCACTTTGCTGGACCCCATCAAGCAGAAACCGATCGGCTCTAAGGAGGTGGAAGCCAAGTTCGGCGTGCCGCCTGCGCAGGTGATCGACGTGCAGGCGCTGATGGGCGACGCCACTGACAACGTGCCCGGCGTGCCCGGCATCGGCCCCAAGGGCGCGGCCCAGCTGGTGCAGGAACATGGCGGGCTTGAAGCCATCCTGGCGGCAGCGCCTGAAATGAAGCCCTCCAAGCGACGCGACAACCTCATCGCCCATGCCGGGGATGCCCGCATGTCGCGCAAGCTGGTCACTTTGGCCGATGACGTGCCCGTGCCCCTGCCGCTTGCAGACCTCCGCCAGCAGCCGCTCGACCGCGACGCCCAGCGCGCCTGGCTGGAGCGCATGGGCTTCAACTCCCTGCTGCGCCGGCTGGGGGCCACCGGCAAGCCGCGCCGCAAGCCCGCTGAAGCGCCCGTGGAGTACCGCGGCCCTGAAATGCCCCAGGCCGAAGGCACGCAGCCGCCCTACGGCCCTTACGCCACCGTAACGACATCCGCCCAGCTTGAAGAATGGGTCGCCTCGGCGCGCGAGGCAGGCGTGGTGGCGATCGATACCGAAACCACGGGGCTGGACGCGCGCAATGCCGAGCTGGTGGGCATCTCGCTCGCCACCGCCCCGGGCCAGGCGTGCTACATCCCCCTGCGCCATGAAGGCACGCTCGAAGCCCCTGCCGGCGAGCAGCTGGAGACCGCCCGCGCATTGGAGCTCCTCGACCCCCTGCTGGCTGACGACAGCGTGCTCAAGGTGTTCCAGAACGCCAAATACGACCTCACCGTGCTCCACCGCGCCGGCGCGGGCCCGATCACGCCGATTGATGACACGATGCTGCTTTCCTACGTCCAGTCCGCCGGCGCCCACGGCCAGGGGATGGACGAGCTTGCCGAGCGCTACCTGTCCCACAAGCCCATCCCTTACAGTGAGGTCACGGGCAAGGGGCGCAACAAGCTGCTGTTTTCCCAGGTGCCGGTCGAGCGCGCCACCGCCTACGCAGGCGAAGATGCAGACGTGACGCTGCGCCTGTGGCACGCTCTGCGCCCAGGCCTCGTGCGCCACCAGGCCACCGCCCTTTACGAAGGGGAGGAACGCCCGCTCATTCCCATCCTTGAGGACATGGAGCAGGCCGGCATCCGGGTGGATGCGAAAGAGCTGCAACGGCTTTCGGAAGATTTCAGCGCCCGCATGGCCGAGATTGAAAAGGACATCCACCGCCTGGCAGGCCGTCCCTTCAATGTCGGCTCGCCCAAGCAGCTGGGCGATATCCTGTTCGGCGAGATGAACCTGCCGGGCGGCAAGCGCACCCGCACCGGGGCGTGGAGCACGGATTCCTCAGTGCTGGATGATCTGGCCGAGCAGGGCCATGAGCTGCCGGTGCGCATCCGTGACTGGCGGCAGCTTTCCAAGCTGAAAACCACCTATGCCGATGCCCTGCTCAAGGAGATGGACGCCAGCCAGCGCGTGCACACCAACTACCAGATGACCGGCACCATCACCGGCCGCCTGTCCTCAAGCGAGCCCAACCTGCAGAACATCCCCGTGCGCACCGAGGAAGGCACGCGCATCCGCAAGGCCTTCGTGGCAGCTCCCGGCCGCGTGCTGCTCTCGGCCGATTACAGCCAGATCGAGCTGCGCCTGCTGGCCCATGTGGCCAAAATCCCCTCGCTGATCGAAGCCTTCCGCAACGGCGAGGACATCCACGCCCGCACCGCGTCCGAAGTGTTCAACATCCCCCTTGAAGAGATGGACAGCCTCACCCGCCGCCGGGCCAAGGCGATCAATTTCGGCATCATCTACGGCATCTCGCCGTTTGGGCTGGCGCGGCAGCTCCAGGTGTCGCAAAGCGAGGCCAAGGCCTATATCGAGGCCTATTTCGCCCGCTATCCCGGCATCCGCGACTATATGGAGCGCATGAAGGCCGAGGCGCGGGAGAAAGGCTACGTCACCACGCCGTTCGGACGCCGCTGCTACCTGCCGGCCATCGGCGAGCGCAACGGGGCCCGGCGCGCCTATGCCGAGCGCCTGGCCATCAACGCGCCGCTGCAGGGCGGGGCGGCGGACATCATCAAGCGCGCCATGGTCCAGCTGGCGCGCAAGCTGCCCCAGAGCGGGCTGGACGGCCAGATGCTCCTGCAGGTGCATGACGAGCTGGTTTTCGAGGTGGCCGAGAAAGACGCCGCCGCCCTGGCCGAGCTGGTCAAGGAGGAAATGGAAAGTGCCGCCCAGCTCGACGTGGCCCTGGCGGTGGAAACCGGCACCGGCCACAACTGGGCCGAAGCGCATTGAGCGGGGCGGGGGCATAAATCAGTGACGCATGACAAGACCATCATTCACCCGGGCGCGCACACGTTCCGCGATCCCGTGCTGCTGATCGACTATGACGGCACGATGGCCGCAACCCGCCCGGCCATCACCGGCGCGCTGCAGGCAGCTCTGCAGGCCTGCGGCTGCCACCGGCTGGACCCCAAAGCGGTTGCGTATTTCCTGGCAGGCGGCGGTACGTTCTTCGACTTCTTCCACGCCCATGTGCCCGATGCGACGCCGCAGGAAGACCGCAAATTCATCACCGCCTATCACCAGCATTACCTCGTGCTCAACCGCGAGGAGACGCATCTCTTCCCGGGCGTGGCCCAGACGCTCAAGACCCTGTTTGAGGCCGGCTATACGTTGATATCTGTCAGCAACAAGTGGGAGGTCGCCCTGCGCGAATGCCTGCAGCAATTCGACGTGCTGCGCTACTTCACCGCTGTGGTGGGCTCGGAGATCGGCGCGCCCCGCAAGCCCCAGGCCACCTTGTGGACCGAGCGCATCGCCCCCCTGCTGCCGGGCGTGCAGGCGCGCGACTGCCTGGCGGTGGGCGACACGGCAGCCGATATCGAGTTCGGCCACAATGCCGGCATCCCCGTGTGCTGGGCCCGCTACGGCTTCGGCGATGCCGCCCAGTGCGAGGCGCTAAAGCCGCAATACAGCATCGCCGATTTCCCGGCCCTCCTGCCGATCGTCCGCCAGATCACCGCCGCGGCCCACAAGGCTGCCTGAAGCACCCCGTAAATAAGTAAATAAGAAGAGAGCCCCCGCCATGTCCCGCACTTTGCCCATCCTGCTGCTCGACTATGACGGCACCCTGGCTGAAACCCGCCCCGCCATCTGCCGCGCTATCCGTGAAGCGCTGATCACCATGGGTCTGCCGCCCCTGGCCCCTGGCGTGCTGGAGGACCATCTGGGCCGCGGGGCCACGCTGGCGCAGTTCTACAAGGGCCTGGTGCCGGGCGCCACGCCCGAGGCCATCGCCGCGTTCGAGGCCGCCTACCGCGCCCATTACAAACAGGCCGACGCTGAAGACACCGTGCTTTTCCCGGGCGTGGCCCAGACGCTCGAAACCCTGCGCCAGCGCGGCTACCTGATGATCGCCCTGAGCAACAAGCATGAAGGCACGCTGCTTGAAGGCATTGACCGCCTGGGCCTCAAGCCCTACCTGACTGCCGCTCTGGGTGCTGTGCCCGGCCTGCCGCGCAAGCCTGAGGCGGCGGTCTGGACCGAGCGGATGCAGCCCGTGCTGGCCAGGCTGGGGCGCGGGGAGGCGCAACCTTCAGAAGCCTTGCTGGTGGGCGACACCACGGCAGATCTGGGCTTCGGCCAGGCCGTGGGCATGCCGGTCGCCTGGGCCAGCTACGGCCACGGCACGCCTGAAAGCTGCACGCCCTACCAGCCGCAGTTTCAGATCAACAGCTTCCCCGAGCTGCTGGACCACCTGCCCAAACCGGCCTGAACATCCTGCAGGTTTTCACAGCCCGATATCGCGGCGCAACACCTTGTCGTCCCAGTTGATGCGCCCGGCCGCCTCATAGGCCCGCGCCCGCGCTTCCTCGGCGGTGGAGGCCACGGCGCACAGGGTCAGCACGCGCCCGCCATCAGCCACCAGCTCTCCGTTTTCGCCCAGGCGCGTGCCTGCCTGAAAAACCGTCACGCCCTCAACCGCTTCGGCCGCCTCCAGCCCGGTGATGACACCGCCCTTGCGGGGCGCTTCAGGGTAGCCGCGCGCCGCCAGCACCAGGGAAACCGCCGCTTCGTCTGAAAACTCAAGCGGCGTCTCACCCAGCCGGTCGCCCGCCAGGTCGCGCAGGGCAGGCAACAGGTCCGATGTCAGGCGCGGCAGCAGGGCCTCGGCTTCGGGGTCGCCGAAGCGGACATTGTATTCAATCAGCTTGGGGCCGTCCTCGGTCAGCATCAGCCCGGCAAAGATCACGCCGCGGAAGGGCGTGCCGCGTCCGGCCATCTCGCGCAGCATGGGGCGCACGGTCAGGTCCAGGGCCTTTTCCTGCGCCTCCCGGTCGAAACCAGGCGGCGGGCACACCGCGCCCATGCCGCCGGTATTGGGCCCGCGGTCGCCGTCCTCAAGCCGCTTGTGGTCGCGCGCAGCCCCGATCAGCACGGCCTCTTCACCGGCGCAGAAGGCGAAGAGGGACACCTCACTGCCTGTCAGGCATTCCTCGATGACCAGGGGCAGCCCCAGCCTGCGCACGGCCTCCTGCGCTTCAGTCACGCTCTGGGCCACCACCACGCCCTTGCCGCCTGCAAGCCCGTCCGCCTTGATGACGATCGGCGCCCCCTGCTGCGCCACCCAGTCCAGCGCCTCCTGCTCGGCCCCGGGCCGGTCGTCAAAGCGCTTCCACCGCGCGGTGGGGATTGCAGCAGCGTCCGCAATCTCCTTGGTGAAGGCCTTGCTGCCTTCAAGCTGGGCCGCAGCACGGCTGGGGCCCGCACAGGGGATGCCGGCTTGCGCGCATGCATCGGCCAGCCCGGCCACCAGCGGCGCTTCAGGCCCCGGCACCACCAGGTCGATGCCCTCGCGCCGGGCAAATTCCACCAGCCCCGCC
Source organism: Oecophyllibacter saccharovorans (assembly GCF_006542375.1). GTDB lineage: Bacteria > Pseudomonadota > Alphaproteobacteria > Acetobacterales > Acetobacteraceae > Oecophyllibacter > Oecophyllibacter saccharovorans. Next base: position 1,561,727 of record NZ_CP038143.1, read on the forward strand.
ACGTCACCGGCCTTGAGGTCCACGCAGTGCGCCACCTCAGCGATGCCCGGATTGCCCGGGGCTGCGTAAAGCCTGGTGAGGGCAGGGGAACGCGCGATGGCGCGGGCCAGCGCATGCTCGCGCCCGCCGCCGCCGACCAGAAGAACACGCATGGGCCAGGGCCTTTCACTGGGTTGGGGAAAACAGGAGGTGGAAACTGCCCGAGCGTTAGCACAAACCGCGCTTTGCATATACCCAGGCGCACAACGAGAGATGGACACCCGCGCCCCAATGACCGATCATGCGCCCCATGAGCCAGGACCCTGATGACGACCTGATTTTCACCGCCGATGAAACCGCCGCGCCCGCGCCCAAGGCCACGCCCGGACCGGCGGCCCGACCGCGCGCGCCTGCCGCCCGTTCACCGGCAGCGCCCACCACCAACGTGCCGGAATTCTCGGTCTCCGACATCTCAGGCTCCATCAAGCGCCTGCTGGAAGGCGCGTTCGGGCGCGTGCGGGTGCGCGGCGAGATCACCGAGCTCAAGCGCTACCCTTCAGGTCATGTCTATCTCTCGCTCAAGGATGAGGGCGGCAAGATCGCCGGCGTCATCTGGCGCAGCGCTGTCCCCAGGCTCGGCATGGTGCCTGAAAACGGGGCCGAGATCATCGCAACCGGGCGCATCACCACTTATGGGGAGCGCTCGAGCTATCAGCTGGTGATCGAGCGGCTGGAATATGCCGGGGAAGGGGCCATGCTGGCGCGCATCGAGCAGCTGCGCCAGAAGCTCCTGGCAGAAGGCCTGTTCGCGCCCGAGCGCAAGCGGCCCCTGCCGTTCCTGCCGCGGCGCATCGGCGTCATCACCTCGCGCGCCGGCGCCGTGCTGCACGATATCTGCACCACCATCTCGCGCCGCTTTCCCCATGAGGTTCTGCTGTGGCCTGTCGCCGTGCAGGGGGAGGGGGCCGCGCCCCAGATCGCAGCGGCCATCGAGGGCATGAACCGCCTGGCCGAGCCGCCCGACGTGCTGATTGTCGCGCGCGGCGGCGGCTCGCTCGAAGACCTGATGGCCTTCAATGATGAACGCGTGGTGCGCGCCGCAGCTGCCTCCAGGATCCCGCTCATCTCAGCCGTGGGCCACGAGACCGACACCACCCTGATCGACTTCGCCTCAGACCGCCGCGCGCCCACGCCCACAGCCGCCGCCGAACTGGCCGTGCCCGTGCGCGCCGAGCTGCAGGCTGATCTCGACCACCGCGCCGCCCGCCTCTCAGGCGCCTTGGCAGGCACCCTGCGCAGCGCGCGCCAGCATCTCGAAAGCTACCGCCTGCCCTCGCTGCCGGTGCTGCTTGAGACCAACCGCATGCGCCTTGAAGATCGCGCCCAACGCCTGGAGCTCGGCCTGCCCGCGGCACTCCAGCGCGCGCGTTCCCGCCTGGAGACGGCAAGCCTGCAGCTGCGCGCGCCCGAGCTCGTCCTGGCCCCGCGCCAGAAAGCGCTGGACGCTGCGGGCTCTGCGCTCAACGCTGCGTGGGAGCGCAGCCTTGCCGGTCGGCAGATGCTTCTGCTGCGCCAGAACCTGAGCCCCGACCTTCTGGCAAGCCGCGTCCAGCTCCAGCGCGCCCGGCTGGAAGGGCTGGGCCGCCAGCTTGAAGCGCTTTCGCCCCGGCAGGTGCTCGAGCGCGGCTACGTCCTGGTGCAGGATGCCCAGGGCCGCCCCGTCACCCGCCAGGCCCAGTTGCCGCCGCACAGCCGCGTCACGCTGGATTTTGTGGACGGCAAGCGCCTGGCCGAGCTGGACCCCGAAGAACACCCCTGGCCCCCACCCCGCCGCCCGCGCGAACGCGGCGCCCCCCTGCCGCGCCTGCAGGGTGATCTGGGGCTTTAGGGAGAGGGGCATCACGCCAGCCCGATCCTCACGCTCGCTTGGCGGAAGGGACGGGAGGCTGTAAAGCTTGGAGATCAACCGGGCGGCTGCCCAGATCTTATTGCGAGAAAAGGACGACCCCCCATGCCCAAATTCATGCCTGCACTCACTTCCCTGCGCGCCAGCCCGGCCCTGGCGAGCGTGGCCCTGGCCGCTATGGGCCTGGCCGGGGCGGCGTGCACGCCTGTCGCCCAGCCGGGCCCCCAGGCGCGCCGCACGCCCATCCAGACCTTCGCGCCCGCCACCATGCAGCCGGTCTCAGGCGAGAACGACAACGCCAGCACCAAGGTCAACCTGCCCTCAGCCCCGCTCAACACCCCGCTGTGCGGCACGCATCTGCAGGCCCAGGCGCAGATGGGCGCGCAGCTTTTCCAGGGCAGCCTGGCCAGCGGCAATGCGTGCACGGCCAATGCCTGCTTCCAGCCGCTCACAGGCACCTATATCGCCCAGAACAACGACCCCACCGTGTGCCGCTGACCTCTTCGGGATAAGGCAGTAAAAAGGGCCGGAGGATTTCCCCCGGCCCTTTTTCTGTGTCAGCTTTTCCCGTGTCAGCCAGGCTTGACCGCTCAGCGGCTCCACCAGCCCGCACGGCGCTTGGCAGGCTGCACCTCATCGACATCGATGGGCTTGGGCGCGGCCTGGTTCTCACCGGTCGCGGCTTTTTCAGCTCCGGTCTTTGCCGGGCCAGTTTTTGCCGCCCCAGCCCTGGCAGAGCTGCCGCGGGCGCGGGGGGCCTTGGGCGCAGGCGCTTCAGTCCCGGTCTCAGCTTCAGCCTCCACCTTAGGGGCCGCCTTGCGGGTCCGCTGGCGCTTGCGCGGAGCTTCCTCGACCGGGCTCGTTTCCGCTGCCGGCGCGTGGACCTGCGGCGCTTCAGCCACCTCCGCAATCGTTTCAGGCTGGGCTTCAGGTTGAACTTCAGCCGCGGCCTTGCGGCGGGTGCGCGTGCGGCGCGCCGGGGTCTTGGGGGCGGGCGTCTTCACCGGCTCGGGCGTAGGTTCTTCAGCCACGCGCGTTTCATGCACCGGGGCCGGTTCCCCGCGGCGCACGGGGGAGGCGTCAGCGGTGTCGAACACGTCATGGATGTCATACACCCCGCTGCCGAAGGGATCAGCCGGTGTGGGGCCGCGGTAGGCAGGGGCCTCACGGGTCTCGCGAGCAGCGTGCGCCTGCGGGGCCTCCTCGTCAGCGCGGCGGCGCAGGCGGGTGCGCTTGCGGCCGGGCATGAGCTGGGCCTCGCTTTCAGATGCGTGGGGCTCAGGTGCGGGCGCAGCAGAGCGCGGCACCGTGATCTCCTCTTCAGGAGCAGCCTGCCGGCGGCGGTTGCGCTGAGGCTGCGCCTTGGGCGCGGCTTCCCGGGGCGCGCGTTCCTGGGAATCCGGCCGCTCCCTGCGCCGGGTATTGCCCTGGCCCTGATTCTGGGCCCGGCTTTCCGGCTCCGCTACGGCCTCAGGCGCGCTCTGCACGCCCAGACCCGGGGCAACCGCCTCCCGCTCAGCGCCTTCACGCGCCGGGCGTTCCCGGCGGTTGCGGCGGCGCTTGGAGCGACGGCCCCCATCACCGTTCTCAGCCGTCCCGTTATCAACCGCACTGGCCTCACCCGCACTGTGAGCATTACCCGCACCCCCGCGGCTGCCACGGCGGCCGGGGATGACGATCTCTTCCTCGCCCTCGCGCCCGATGAACGGCGCGTCCGCTTCCTCGATGTCGATGATGCGCGGCTGCGGCCCCTGATGGACCGGGCCGTTTCCTTCGCGGCGCTCACGGCCATTATGTTTATGTTCCGCGCCCCGGCCGTAACCCTGGCCGTAACCCGGGTTCTGGCTGCGCACATTGGTGACCTGGCCCGCCTCTTCGTCTGGCACGATCTTGAAGTCCATGCCCGAAAGCGACTTGTCGGCCTCAAAGGTGATCTTCATGCCGCAGCGCTCCTCGATCTCGGCAAGGCTGTCGCGCTTGCTGTTGAGGATGTAGAGCGCGATCTCAGGGGCCACCAGCACGGTGATGGCTGCGGGGTGCTTGGCAGCAGCCCCGGTCTCCTCGATGGCGCGCAGCACGTGCAGCACCGCACTTTCAGTGCCGCGCACCTGGCCCGTGCCGTGGCACTGGGGGCAGGGGCTGAGCATCGTTTCGGCCAGGGAGGGGCGCAGGCGCTGGCGCGACATCTCCAGCAGGCCGAAATGCGAGATCTTGCCCACCTGGATGCGCGCACGGTCATGGCGCAGCGCTTCCTTGAGGCGCTTTTCCACCTGGCCGTTATGCTTGCGGCTCTCCATGTCGATGAAGTCGATCACCACCAGGCCGGCCAGGTCGCGCAGGCGCAGCTGGCGGGCGATCTCCTCGGCGGCCTCGAGGTTGGTGCGCAATGCCGTCTCTTCAATGTTGCGCTGCGAGGTGGACTTGCCGGAATTGACGTCAATGGCCACCAGCGCCTCGGTCTGGTTGATGACGATGTAGCCGCCTGATTCCAGCTGCACGGTGGGCGCCACCATGGCTTCGAGGTGGTTTTCCACATTGTAGCGCGCAAACAGGCTCTGCCCGCGGTTCTGCCACAGCTTCACCTTGTTGGTGTTGTGGGGCATGAGCTGGCGGGTGAACTCGCGCGTGTTCTCCCACGCTTCCTCGCTGTCGACGATGATGTCGTCAATGTCGCGGGTGTAGAGGTCGCGGATGGCGCGCTTGATGATGTTGGCCTCTTCATAGACCAGCGCGGGGGCGATGGCCGTCAGCGCGCGGGAGCGGATGTCATCCCACAACTGCAGCAGGTAGTCGCAGTCGCGCGTGACCTCGGGTCCCGGCCGCCCGCCGCCTGCGGTGCGCACGATCATCGCCATGGAAGGCGGCAGGTTGAGCCCGGTGATGATGTCGCGCAGCCGCCTGCGGTCGGACTCGGAGGTGATCTTGCGCGACACCCCGCCGCCGCGCAGGGCGTTGGGCATCAGCACGCAGTAGCGGCCGGGCAGGGAGATATAGGTGCTCAACGCTGCACCCTTGTTGCCGCGCTCCTCCTTGGTGACCTGCACCAGCAGGATCTGGCGGCGGCGGATCACCTCCTGGATCTGGTAGTTGCGCAGGAAACGCGCGGTGCGGCGCGCAGCGGTGTTGTCCTCGCCGGTATCGTTCTCGCCGCTGACCGTCTCGGGCCGCTCGTCGTCACGGTCATTACGGTCACCACGTGAAGCACGCTCAGGGCCGGGGCTTTCACCATCGCCCGCTTCAAGCGCCTGCTGCTCGGCGGCATATTCCTCCTCCTGCAGCTCGAGCAGCTTGGCGCGGTCTGCAATGGGGATCTGGAAGTAATCGGGGTGGATCTCGCTGAAGGGCAGGAAGCCGTGGCGGTTGCCGCCATATTCCACAAAGGCCGCCTGCAGGCTGGGCTCGATGCGGATCACCTTGGCAAGGTAGATATTGCCCTTGAGCTGGCGACGCGCCGAGGTCTCGATGTCATATTCCTCAATGCGGCGGCCATTCATCACCACCACGCGTGTTTCCTCGTCATGGGTGGCGTCAATGAGCATGTGTTTTGTCATGAAATGGGGCACTCCGTAGCGCTCGAGCGGGGCCTGCGCGGCAGGGGCCGGCGGGAGCGCGGATTGTCATGGAGGGGGGCCGGGGCCGCCAGGGCGCAGGGACGCGACAAGGCGCCGGGCGCGGTGGGGTTCATCCACTGGCCGGTCATGCCGTTGCGATCATCTGTCTGCCATCTGTCTGCCCGTGCAGGTGCATTCGGCCCCTGAAAACTGGTGGCTGGCACTGGCAACGCCACTCCGGCAGATCCGGTCGCCCGCGCCGTCCTGTCGGGGAGAGGGGGGGGCCGGAAAAGCTGAGCACGCCTGCGTGCAGCCTTGTCATAACGATGCGGTTCCGGCCATGGGCGGCAAAGCCCGGGCCTGGAACCTGCGGGGCTCAGCCCAGCCGCTGGTTTCCCGCAGGCATGGGCCGGACCCGTCTGCGCCCGAAGGCGCGGAAATTCTGCTGGCTGGCCCCAGGCGCGCACTCACTACGCTACGGAGCGATGGCGCGCGCTTATATATATGGGCCGACCTGGTGCAGGGCTGTGCGAACCTTGGCACGGTTCACGCTCCTGCAGGGGCAGTATGCGGCACTTTCCCCGGCCTGACAAGCACGCCGTGCACCCCAAGGCCACACTTGGAAAACCGGACCCGGAACTCCACTTGAAAAATGTGGACAGGATTTCATCCGGGGCGGTAAAATTTCCGGGCGTCACCGTTCTGACTAACTGCTCTTCTGACCGCCCCGCCTGCAGCGCCCAAGGGAACCGGCTCTGATGGAAAATCCGCCCACGCTTCCTGCCCCCGCTCTCTCGCCTGAGGAAGCCGACCAGCTCTACAGCCGCGTTGCGCGCCTGATGACCCGCGACCACTGGGACGCGCATTTCCGCGACGACATCGCCGCCATCCTGCAGCTCAAGAAAGAGCGCAACGCCGTCATCCTGGCGCACAATTACCAGACGCCCGAGATCTTCCACTGCATCGCCGACATCCAGGGCGACAGCCTGGCCCTGGCGCGCAGGGCCCAGGGGCTGGAGGCCGATGTCATCCTCATGGCAGGCGTGCATTTCATGGCCGAGACGGTCAAGCTGCTCAACCCGGACAGAACCGTCCTGATCCCTGACGCCCATGCCGGCTGCTCGCTGGCCGAGAGCATCACGGCCCGCGACGTGCGCCAGCTGAAAGCGCGCCATCCCGGCGTGCCGGTGGTCACCTATGTGAACAGCAGTGCCGAGGTCAAGGCCGAGACCGATATCTGCTGCACCTCGGGCAATGCCCGGCGCGTGATGAAACATGCCGCCGCGCAGGCCGGCACGAATCGCGTCATCATGATCCCCGATGAGTTCCTGGCCACTAACATCAGCCGCGATACCGGCATTGAAGCCATCACCTGGCCCGGCCATTGCGAGGTGCATGAGCTGTTCACGCCCCTGCAGATCAGGCAATACCGCCGCATTCATCCGGGCGTGGTGGTGATCGCCCATCCCGAATGCCCGCCCGAGGTGATCGAGGCGGCGGACTTTTCAGGCTCCACAGCTGAGATGATCGCGTTCATCACGGAGAAGAGGCCCCAGAAAGCGCTGCTGGTGACCGAATGCTCCATGAGCGACAACCTGGCCCAGCTCAATCCCGGCACCGAGTTCGTGCGCCCCTGCAACCTGTGCCCGCATATGAAGCGCATCACGCTCAAGGGCATCCGCCACGCGCTGGAGACGATGCAGATCCCCGTCGAGATCCCAGCCCCCCTGGTGGAAAGGGCGCGCGCTTCCGTTGAGCGCATGCTGGCCGTCTGAAGGGCTGAGCGCATGGCCCGGTCCCCCACGTCCGCTGATGATCTTGCAAGCCTTGCCGGCCTGCCGGTGATCGTGGGGGCGGGGATTGCGGGCCTCAGCACCGCCCTGCACCTCAACGCCCCCTGCGTGCTCGTCAGCAATGCCCCCTTGGGCACAGGCGGCTCAAGCCCGCTGGCCCAGGGCGGGCTGTCAGCTGCCATCGGCCCTGCCGACAGCCCGGCCGAGCACGCGCGCGACACGCTGCAGGCGGGCGTGGGGCTGTGCGATGAGAGGGTGGTGCAGGCCATGACCGAAGCGGGGCCGCAGACCGTCGCCCAGCTCCTGGCCTGGGGCGTGCCCCTTGCGCATGACGGCAACGGCCAGCTCGCCCTGCACCTTGAAGCCGCCCACAGCCAGCCGCGCGTGGTGTTTGCTGGCGGCGACGCCTCAGGCCGCCTGATGACTGAGGCGCTGGCACAGCAGGTGCAGGCCCGGCCTGACATCCACGTGCTCACCCCGGCCTGCGCCAGGCGCATCGTGGTCCGCGGCGGC